>NZ_CP028918.1:1290000-1590572 GCF_003060865.1 Gemmobacter aquarius | reverse complement strand
TTCAGTTTCGCCGACCGCGCCTGCACGGCAAGGTATTCGACGATCCGTTCCTTGACCTTTTCCAACCCGTAATGGTCGGCGTTCAGCACCGCTTCAGCCTTGTACAGGTCTTTCTTGACCTTCGACTTCAGCCCCCACGGCACGCCCAGCAGCCAGTCAAGATAGTTCCGCACCACAGTCGCTTCTGCCGACATCGGCGACATCGACTTGAGCTTCTTCACCTCGGCATCGGCCTTTTCGCGCGCCTCTTTCGAAAGCTGCGTCTTGGCGATGCGCTCTTCCAGCTCGGCGATTTCGTTCTGGCCGTCTTCGCCATCGCCCAGCTCGCGCTGGATCGCCTTCATCTGTTCGTTCAGGTAATACTCGCGCTGCGTCTTCTCCATCTGGGTCTTGACGCGGCTTTTGATCTTTTTCTCGACCTGCAGGACCGACATCTCGCCCTGCATCTGGCCGAACACCTTTTCCAGACGTTCCGCCACGTTCAGCGTTTCCAGCAAGTCCTGCTTCTGGCCCACATCGACGCCCAGATGCCCCGACACAAGGTCAGCCAGACGCGCAGGCTCGCGCGCTTCCGAAACGGCGGCCAGCGCCTCTTCGGGGATGTTCTTCTTGATCTTGGAATACCGCTCGAACTCGTCGGCAACGGCGCGGATCAGCGCATCGACCGACGCCTTGTCGCCCGGCGTCTCGTCCAGCGTGACGGCTCGCGCCTCGAAGAAAGACGCGTTGTCGACGAATTCGGTGATCTTCACCCGCGCCTTGCCCTCGACCAGCACCTTTACCGTGCCGTCGGGCAGCTTCAGCAATTGCAGCACATTGGCCAGCACGCCCACGCGATAGATCGCATCGGTTCCCGGATCATCGACGGAAGGGTCGATCTGGCTCGACAGCAGGATCTGCTTGTCGTCGGCCATAACCTCTTCCAAGGCCCGCACCGATTTTTCGCGCCCCACGAAAAGCGGCACGATCATATGCGGGAAAACCACGATATCGCGGAGCGGAAGCACCGGATAGCTGGTGGAAAGCGGTTCGCTCATGATATTTCCTTATCTGGCAGGAAAGCTCCGGCCCCGGTCGTCGGCAACGCTCGGCTTTCCCCTGTTCGCCCCCTATATCTGGGGGGGCCATCGGGTCGAGTCAACCGCACCTCTTGGTGATATGATGCCCCTGCGTCACAACAGGGGCAAGCGGCCTTTGCGTGGCATTCTATAGACCATTTGGCCTGGTTTCACAGCGGTTCGATATCGCCCTGCGCCCGCTTCGCGTGAAAATCGGCCACGAAAGCGGCCAGCCGCCCGCCGGCGATGGCATCGCGCAATCCCTGCATAAGCTCTTGGTAGTAATGCAGGTTATGCCATGTCATCAGCATCGACGCGATGATCTCTCCGGCCTTGTTCACATGGTGCAGATAGGCGCGGCTGTAATTGCGGCAGGCGGGGCAAGTGCAAGCCTCGTCCAAGGGGCGCGGGTCGTTCTGGTGGCGGGCGTTCTTGATGTTGATCTGCCCCATGCGCGTCCATGCCTGCCCTGTGCGGCCCGAACGGCTGGGCAGCACGCAATCCATCATGTCGATGCCACGCTCCACCGCCCCCACGATGTCGTCGGGCTTGCCCACCCCCATCAGATAGCGGGGCTTGTCCTCGGGCAACATGCCGGGGGCATAGTTCAGCACGTCGAACATCGCCTCCTGCCCCTCGCCCACCGCCAGGCCGCCGACCGCGTAGCCGTCAAAGCCGATCGCCGTCAAAGCCTCGGCACTCTCCTCGCGCAATGCGCGCGTCACACCGCCCTGCATGATCCCGAACAGCGCATGGCCGGGCCTGTCGCCGAACGCATCGCGCGACCGCTGCGCCCACCGCATCGACATCCGCATCGATTTCGCCACTTCGGCATCGGTGGCGGGCAGCGCCGGACATTCGTCGAAACACATCACGATATCGGACCCGAGCAGTTTCTGGATCTCCATGCTGCGTTCGGGCGTCAGCATGTGTTTCGACCCGTCGATATGGCTGGAAAAGCGCACGCCTTCTTCCGTCATCTTGCGCAAACTCGCCAGCGACATGACCTGAAACCCGCCGCTATCCGTCAGGATCGGGCGGTCCCAGTTCATGAACTTGTGCAGGCCGCCAAGCGCCGCAATCCGCTCGGCCGTCGGGCGCAGCATCAGATGATAGGTGTTGCCAAGCAGGATATCGGCACCCGTGGCGCGCACGCTTTCGGGCAGCATCGCCTTGACCGTGCCCGCCGTGCCCACGGGCATAAACGCAGGCGTGCGAACCGCGCCACGGGTGGTTTCGATCACACCCGTCCGCGCCTTGCCATCCGTCGCCTGAACCGTAAACCCGAACCCCGTCGCCATCAGCCGCACTCCTTGCGAAAAGCGGCCCCTTGTGCGGCAAAGCGCAGCCAAAGGAAAGCCCCTGCCGCCGACACCCTGTCACTCTGGAAAGATCGGACCGCGCGACACACTCGGCTGCGGATCAGCGAACCTCGCACAAGGCAGCGCCGGTATCGACGATCACCCGCGCCCCGAAATGCAACCCGTAGAACACGTCGGCCTCGCCGCTATCGTCAGCCGAGGACTTGCGCCGCACGGGCGACAGGTCACGGCTTTCGATCATGCATCTTACCGGAGCGGCAGTCCCGGCAACCGGCCCCAGACGGTACAGGTCAAGCCCCTGCGCCCGCGCACGTTCACGGTCGAGCGTGCCGCAGGACATATCGGCAATGTCATGGAAACGGCGATTGATCGGATCATAGATCGCTTCGCCTGCGCTCAGGTCTTCGACCGCAGTATAATCGTCCGGCGCAACGCCGGTCCGAAGTTTCGTCCCCGCCGCAAACATGCGGACAGAGAGCAAGGCAAAGCTCTGGTCGGTCATTTGGCAGCACTCGTGAAACAGGTCACTTGTCAGGCATCGCCGCGTCCCCCCCAGGATTTGGCAATTTCATGACTATCGCACCTTCGCCCTGCCCGATCAACCACCCGATCATTCAAAGGCCGCGCTTGCGCCCTTTTACCGTCATGGTGAATGGACATTGGGCGACTATTCCCCCGCATTGTTCCGCAACCGGCAACAACGCCCCGCCGACCAAGGCGTCCTGCACTTGGTTCAGCCACAGAATGGTTCCATTCCGCCTGAAGATGCCGACAGATTCGCTCAGCCGACCACCTCGTAATGCACCTCGACCGGCGTGCAATCGGCCCCGTTGATCGGAATCATATCCTGCGGACAGGCCGACATGACCACCACGCAATCGATCACCGCCCGCAGCAGCACATGGTCGCCCGGCTTGGACAAAGGCTCGCCCCACGCGATTTTGCCGTCCGCCGCGACCGGAATGTTCATCCACAGGTTCAGGGGCGACGGGGTTTCGGTCCGCACAAAGCCCACCATCGCCAGCGCGGCATGCAGGTTGTCAGTGCAATTGTCATGATATTCCGTGCAGCCGAGGCCCTGATAGCGATGCACATCGCAAGCCGCGATCACCGTATCGTGCCGACCGGGCGAGGTATCTTCTTCCAGCATCAGGATCGGACGCCGCCGGTTCGAATAAAGCGCATCCCCCCGCGAAGGGAAGATCGACCCGAGGCTCGCGTGCAGATGCTCCATCGACATGAACTCAGTCGGATCATCGGCATTGAACGCCCAGGTATCCACCACCTGCGTGCCATGCGTATTGACGATGCGGATCGCCTGACCCTGTTTCAGGCGGACCGCCCGCCCCCGCCGCGCCGGAACCTGTTCCATCACACTCTCCCAATTTGCAGGCAAAGGATGCCACAGGCAGGCAGGCCGTCAACGCCCTTCGCGTTCCGCAATCTCGTCGTCCGAAGGGAACAGCCCGTATTTCGCGGCGATGCGCCAAATATGGGCAGGAACCATGTTTTTCACCCGCGCCGGAAACGCCCGGCGCAGATGCAGCACCGTTTCGATCGCCTTCATCTCGACCCGTGCGCGCGCAAACTCCAGCCCCCGCGGCCCGATCCTCGGCTGCAGGAAGGCGACGATGGGGCGCGCCCAATCGGGCATCGACCGCAGCGGCAGCCCCCCCGCCGCACGTTCGGTATTGGCCATGAAGCCGCGCACCGCCGCCTCGCGCCTGCCCTTGTCGGTCAGGGCGCGTAGCACCAGCCGATCGCCCAGCAGCGCCAGCAGCTCGGCTCCCTGTGCGTTCCGCGCGATCACCCACTGGTCGCCATCGCCGCCCATATAGCCAACCGTCACATCGGCCAGCCGGTTGGTATAATCCACGCAGGTCTTGCAGGTCATCGGAAAGAAATCGGCAGGCAGCTTCGACAAGGGCAGCTTCAGAAACGGCACCAGCCGCCGCTTGCGCCCGTCGTCATAGCGCAATTCCACACGGTAATCGGCGCGGAACTCCAGATAGCTGATCGCATCGGGCTTCGGGTCGATCAGCCGCAGGAAGCGATGGAAATTCTCGGTCGTCGTATTGTCCGAACAGGGCGTGCCGATCACATAGATCCGCTCGAACCCCAACTCGGCCTCCAACGCCCGCAGCGCATGGACCTGACAGGGTATCCCGATCACCGCGATCCTGCGATGCCCCGCCAGCGCGGCCGGTTCCAAAAGCGCCAGCGTCGGCGCCCAGCCCATCCGCATCCCCCGCACCTGCTCCAGATCGGCAGGGTCGGTCACGATGACCGGCACAGGCTTCCAGCGGTCGAACGGATCGGGCGCCACCGTCAACACCGCCGTGACGGCGCCGGTTTCCAGCAATGCCGCCGCAAGGCTGGTGGTGATCCCGGTCCACTGCGCCCCCGGAACCGGCGTGGCCATGCGGGCGCGGTGCATCGACGCGGTCACGCCAAAGAACAGCTCTTCACCGCTTTCGGGATCGGCCACGCGCCCGTGCGCCGCCTGCTCCAAACCTTCGTAATCCGGCGCTATGAACTGGCAGGCTCGCCCGCAGGCCTTGCCGTCCCCCATGCGCGACACGCCGCAATCGGTGCACAGACCGGGGCGGGCAGCACCCGTAAGCGGCGGCACCGTAAGGCCGCTGCGGCCGACCTCCGACAGATCCTGACCGTCCGCCATTCTTGCCCCTTCGCAGGCACCCTGCCCGCCCGACAGATCATAGTCAGGAAACGGCGGCCAGGTCCACCAAATCTGTCAGAAAAATCTGACAGATTATCCGTCACGGCGCCTCAGACATATCCTGCACCAGCGTCAGATGCTCTTGCAACGTCGGCACGGTGGCTTCGGCAAAGTCCTTGACCGCCCCGTCCTCGCCGTTCGTCGCATAGCTTTGGAACAGCGCCACCGCCGCATCATGCGCCTGCCGTTGCAGATCGATATAGGCCTGTTCGAAGCCTTCGCCCGTCACAGCCTCGAGCGCCGCCAGTTGCTCGGCATGTTTCGCATCCATCTGGCCCGACAGATCGGCAGACATGTCCGGCGCGGGCTGCCCCGCCACTTCGGCAAGCTTCGCCGACGCAGCGGCGTGGTCCGCGATCATGCGCTCGGCAAACGCCTTGACCGCATCGCTCCCGGCTCGGTCGCGGGCAAGCTCGCTGCTCCGGATCTCGAGGATGTTCGAGCTGGTCGCCAGCTTGACGAACACGGCATCGGTGGTCACGCCAACCCCTGCCGCACTGTCGGCTGCGGGGCCATCGGCCGAAGTGGTCTGCGCCAGAACCGGCGTCACCGCCAGCGCCAGAGAAACGGCCATCGTCATCAGTTTCATCGAAACACCTTTCGTCGGTTGGTTGTCCCGCCCAACCACCACGTCCGCTTCGGGTTTCGACTGCCCGCCCCGCATCGACCATTCCCCGCCGACGCAACACCACCGCGCCCCCCCTTGAATCCGCCACCCACCATGATACCACCGCGCCCACGGATGGGTGGCCGAGTGGTTTAAGGCTCTAGTCTTGAAAACTAGCGTAGGGGGAACCCTACCGTGGGTTCGAATCCCACCCCATCCGCCAAATTTACCAATAAATGATTGATTTTACATATAAAAAGCTGAAAGATTTCCCTACCTGCCTAACACCCCGCCATGCCAAAACGTCATGCTGCGGCTTATCTTTCTTTACGTTCCTTGCTCTCGTGCGGGTCAAAGCCGCCTCGGACAGCCCGTTAACCGTCACCACATCGGCGAGGATGTCCTGAATGGTTTTCACTGTGCTTCTCCGTTGAGTGCTTTTCGTAACGTGGTTACGATCAGACATACAGCAAGGAATCCGCCGATATAAATCAGAACAGGGTTACGATTTGAATGCCACACAATGCAAAATGGCCCGCGCCGCAACGGGGCTTGGCGTCCGTGATCTTGCGAAGTTTGCAGGCGTGTCGCCTGATACCGTAGCGCGGCTCGAGCGGGGCGAGGAACTCAAACCGTCTACTTTAGCAGCCCTGCGCGCTGCGCTGACCGCTCACGGTGCGACCATGCTAGAGGATGACGGGCAAGCGGGACCGGGCGTCCGTTACAAGCCCGGCCCTTCTGTTTAGACGAAGCGGAATACCGCCCCGCCTCTGGTCTTGGCTTCGTCGATGATCCCGTCGAAGATTCCGGAAAGCATCTCGCCCGAATTGAACTCGAAACCATCGACCCGATCCGGCATTTCCGCATCGGGCGCGACACTGAACGTCACGATGCCCGGAACAAAGACCGACAAAAGGCAGCCCTGCTCGGTGCCATTGCATCTCTGCGGGCACAGCGCCACGCAGCACGGCGGCAGATCGCTCCGCCGCCGTATCGCTTCAGGCACTCAGCTTCATCTCGCCCGGCACCGGCTCCCAGACCAGTCCGGGCAGCAGCCGTTCGGCTAGCTGGCCCGCGTCGTCAAGCCGCATCAGGTGCAGCCAGCCGTTGTCGAACAAGGCGCGCAAACCGTCATGGCGGGCAAGCACCGCCGTGATCGCCCCGGCGGGGGCTTCGACCACCACGGTCAGGCGCAGCGGGTCATGCTGCAATCCCTGCCCGTCATGCACCGATTGCCACGGCAACCCGACCCGTGGCGCACCGCTATGGCCTTCCAGCACGCCGAACCCGCCGACCACATTGTGCAACAGCTTGTTGCCACCGCCAAAGGCCTCGGGGGCCACGACCGACCCGTAATATTGCAGGCTGATCCAGCTTGCCACCACGACCGGCGCGGTCAGGATCAACTCGAGCGTGCCAAACCCCGCATCCTGCCGCCAGTCATAGCTGTGCAGGAAAGCACGGCCCCCCAGATCGCGGCCCGCCGTGCGATGGCGCGGGGCTGCGATGAAAGCCGAACACCCCGCCAAGCCCCATTCCGGGCGCGTCTCGGCCCAGTTCCGGCCGCGCCGCGCCAGACCGCGCCCCTTGACACCGGCATTGGGCAAGCGCCCTGCCCGCTCGGCCCGCGCCAGAACCGCCGCGCGGTCAAGCCAGCCGCGCAGCTGCGACACATCCCCCGCGACATCGTAAAGCGTGATGCCATCCGAAACAGTGTCATGCAGCCCCGCGATAAAGCGGGTCTCGGCGGGGATCGCAATGCCCTTTTCCACCAGCCCCGCCCGCACCCCGGCGTCGTTCAGCAAAGCCGCCAGCGCCCTTGCGCTGACCTCGCCCGTCCGCCCGCCGCAGGCCCCGCAATGCAAGGCACTTTGATGCGGGTTGTTCACCACATCGGCCCCGTGCCCAACCAGCAGAACCACCGGCGCAAAGCCCGACCGCAGCGACATCGCCCCCAGAACCGTGGCAGCGGTGTCGATCTTGGCCGCAACCGAAAGCCCCACGATCACCGGAGCAGGCTCGGCCACGCCCGCAGCCGTGCCCAACCCCAGCGCATCGCGCACCAGTTTCGCGCCGTAAACCGGCCCCACCGCCTCGACAAAGGCAAAGGATGACACCGCCGCCTGCCGGAACCGCCCCCATGCCCGCTTGGCCCGCGCCGTGATGCGCGCGGCTTCCTCGACCTCGGGGGCGACATCGGGCGTCGATGTCAGACCCGCGTTCAACAGCACCGGCAAATGCGCCTCATGGGCAACCGACCCAAAGGGGCGATGCGCCAAGGGAAGCCCGAAGAACCCGGCAAAGCCGATGGTCTCGATCCCGTCATCGACCGATTCGAGCGCACGGCGGAACACCTCTGACCGCACATCGATACAAAACGCCGCCTGCAGTTTCGGCGCAGCCGCCATTGCCCGCACCGGTGCTGCCAGAACCGCGCCAAGCCGACGCTGGCCCGCGCGTTCCGATGCCGCCTGCAACACCGCATCGATCCGCAAGTCCGGCGCAGGCGCATCGCCAGCGCCATATGCCCGCACCGCTTCGGCCCATGCCGCCGAAAGCCTGTCGCCATATTGCGCGAAAAGCGCCTCTTCCCAGATCAGCCGGATCGCCAGCAGGTCGGTCACCGCGTCGTCGTTGTCGCCCACAAGTTCGGCCTGCCACAGCTTCCAGCGCGCCGCCTGCGCCCAACCGCCCAGCCGGTGCAGCAGGGCGTGGAAATAGACTTCAGCTTCGGGCGACCCGATCCCGAGTGCGGAAACCACCCGCGCCACCGCAGCCCATGCGTCATCGGGCGCACCCGCAACCCGTTCGGCAAAGCCGGTCAGGCCCGCGATCTCGGGGCCAAGGTCCTGCGTGGCGAATTGCAACCAGCCTTCGTAAAGGCCCCCTGCCGCCGAAAGCGGCCACATCGCCTGGCCCTGATCGAAGCGCGCGGCGGCGTAAATCCCGATCCGGTCGAGCAGAATGGCGGGCCAGTCGATCCCCGACACTTCGGCGGCAAGTTCGGCCACCGTCGGCACCGGCTTTGGCGCAGCGCCCGGCGCCGTAACCGCGCCAAGCACGGCGTCAAGCGTCAGCCCCTCTGTCAACACCGCCGCGATATCCTGCGGCGTGATCCGCCCCGCCGCCAGCTCGGCTGCAAAATGCGCCCGCGGCAGCGTCAGCCGCAACCCGCCGACCCGCGCCATGCGCTGGCCTGCCTCGGCCAACCCCGCCGCCGTTTGGCCAAGGAACGGGTTGACCGCAACCGTGGCCGACAGGGGAAAGGCCGGAGGGATCGCCCGCACCGCCGCCCGTGCGGCGCTGATGATCTCCAGAAACGGGCCGGTGAAATTGTCGCGATGCTTGACCAGCATGATGCTCTCCTGAAAATTTCCGTTCACCGTGCGGTTTCCTTGGCGAACCCGTGGGTCAGCCGGTCGAACACCGCATTGGCATAAAGTCCGTTGGCCAGATGCACCCGCAATCCGCGCGCGGCCGGATGCTGCGACCACAGCGGAAACATCGCCTGCGCCAGCGCCACCGCCCCGAAGCTCACCAAGGCCAGCACCATCAGCGCCCATTCCAGCGGCCCCGGCGCAGGCGTTGCGGGCAGCGTGCCGCGCATCAGCGCCTCGGCCCCGATCTGCAGCGCAAAGTAGCTCACAGCCGCCAACCCCGATCCGACAAGCACGCGCCACATAAGCGCCCGCGGGGCCGCATCGGCCAGACCCTGCGCGATCAGATAGGCGACCCCGAAGATCAGCATCGCCCCCAGCGCCAGCGCCTGCGGTGACTTATCCGACAACCCGAACCCGAAGCCCACGGCGCCATATATCACCAGCGCCAGCGCGAATGCCCGCAGCACCGCCCGCGCCGAAGGCACCGCCACCGGACCGGGGCGCCGCACCGAGCGCACCTCGTTCACCGCAGCCCCCGAGGCAAGGAAGGCATGCGCCTTGTAAAGCGAATGCGCCACGATATGCAGCAGCGCCAGCGGGAACAGCGCCAGCCCGCATTGCAGGATCATAAAACCCATCTGCGCGATGGTCGACCATGCCAGCGCCGTCTTGACCGCCGTCTGCGTCAGCATCACGAGACCGGCGATCAACGCCGTGAACCCGCCCACCGCGACCAGCACCGCCAGCACGCCGGGGGCGGCCAGCATCACATCGGCCAGCCGGATCAGCAAGAACCCGCCCGCATTGACCACACCCGCATGCAGCAGCGCCGACACCGGCGTCGGCGTCTCCATCATCTCGACCAGCCAGCCATGCAGCGGAAACAGCGCCGATTTCAGCACCGCCGCCAGCGCCAGCAAGCCCGCAGCCAGCATCGCCATCGGCCCCGCCGCCGTGGCGTTCAGCGTGGCGATATCCCCTGTGCCAAAGGCTGCAACCAGCGTGACCGCAGCCGCGATGACCGCCCCGTCCCCCATCCGCGCCGTGATGGCCTTCTTGCGCGCCGCCCGCCGCGCCTGAATCCGGTCGGGGTAGAACAGCAGCAACTTGTGCAGGCCCAAAGCCACCGCGACCCAAGCCACCACCAGCTGCCCCAGATTGCCCGCCGTCACCAGCAGCATCACGGCCGCCAGCACCAGCGCCATCCAACCCATGAACACGCCCTGCCGCGCCTCGCCGTCCAGATAGGTCGCCGAATACCGCAGCACGACCCAGCCGACGAAACTGACCAGCGCCAGCATCACCACGCTGACCACATCCAGCCGTACGGAAAGACCGACCCCGCCCACCCCGACCAGAACCGATGTCGCAGCCCCCGACTGCCACAGCAGCACCCCCGCCCCAAGCGCCGTGACCATCGCGCCGACTGCGGCAGCTTCGGTCAGGAAAAGCGTGCGCCGCGGACGGAACCCCGGACCGGCAAAGGCCACGACGGCTGCAAGCAGCAGCAGACAGGGGGCAAGGTAGATCAGGGCTGGCAACATGGATCGGCCTTTCATGTGAACGCGACCGATCAGCTAGCATCCGCGGGCTTACATAAAAAATACATTGTTTCGGCGAAAACGTTCTGTTTTAACGAACGTATGGAATTGAACTACAATCACCTGCGCTACTTCCGCGCCGTAGCACTCGAAGGCAACCTGACCCGTGCCGCGGCACATCTCAACCTGTCGCAATCGGCCCTTTCCGTGCAGATCCGCGCGCTCGAAGACCGTCTTGGCCACGCCCTCTTCGACCGCATCGGCCGCAGGTTAGAGCTGACCGAAGCAGGCCGCATCGCGCTCGACCATGCCGAGACGATCTTCAAGACCGGCGACGAGCTGATGGCCACCCTGCGCCAGACCGGCCGCGCCCGCAGCGCCATCCGCGTCGGCGCGCTGGCAACCCTGTCGCGCAACTTCCAGCTTGCCTTCCTGCGCCCGCTTCTGAACCGGTCCGATGTCGAAATCGTGCTGCGTTCGGCCAGCATGGCCGAACTCTTGCGCGGCCTCGAAGGCCTCGCGCTCGATGTCGTCCTCACCAACGAACCCGTCCCGCGCGATGCGGCGACCCCCTTCCTGACGCAGCGCATCGCAGGCCAGCCCGTCAGCCTGATCGGCACGCCCGAACGCCGCCGCGCGGGCGATACGCTGGCCATCCTGCTCGCCCGCGAGCCGCTGATCCTGCCCACGGCGGAAAGCGGGCTGCGCGCCGCCTTCGACAGCCTCGCCTCGCAATATGACACCGTCCCGCAAATCGCGGCCGAGGTGGACGACATCGCCATGATGCGCCTTCTGGCCCGCGAAGGCGCGGGTCTGGCGCTTCTCCCTCCCATCGCGGTCACCGACGAACTGGCAGCAGGCACGCTCGTCGAACATGCGCGGCTCGAAGGCGTGATCGAAAGTTTCTACGCCGTCACCCTGACCCGCCGCTTCCCGAACCCCCTCGTCGCCGAACTCCTCCGTGGCTGACACGCGGCCCGCTCCGCTTCGCCGATAAAATCGTCTTTTCCCTCTTGCACCCCGCAAAGGCCCAAGCTAATTCCCCCCCACCAGCCGCGGCCCGTTCGTCTATCGGTTAGGACACCTGGTTTTCAACCAGGTAAGAGGGGTTCGACTCCCCTACGGGCTGCCACAAAATCTTCGGATTGACCAAATACCTTCGCACTAACGCTGACAGCTGCAACGTCGCGAAACGGCAGGCCCCGTCATTATCGGCCTTTTCACGGTAATCCGTGTCGAAACGCCAAGTGCCGGCACTGACCTGCCCTATCAAATGGTCTGTTCATGTGTTCCTTAGGCAGCCAAAAAGCCCTAAGCGTGACACCTTGTCGGGCAGGCTGCCTGAAGCATCAGGCAAAAAGGTTTCCCATGGCTGTCAAACCGATGTTGCACCCGCGCAACCAACACCGAGACGGGTATGACTTCGACCTCCTGATCGTGAAATCGCCCGACCTGGCAGCATTCGTGATCAAAAGCCCGCGCGGCCAGATGACGATCGATTTCCAGAACGTGGACGCGGTCCGCATGCTCAATCGGGCGCTTCTGATGACCCATTACAACCTTGATTTCTGGGATATTCCCGCATCGTATCTTTGCCCTCCCATCCCGGGGCGTGTTGATTACGTCCATTACCTGGCGGATTTGCTTGCCGAAGGGAATGGCCAGGAAATCCCGCACGGGTCCGAAATCAAGGCGCTGGACATCGGAACGGGGGCAAGCCTTGTCTATCCGCTGACGGGTCAGCATGAATATGGCTGGGCCTTCACAGGCGTCGATATCGATCCGGTCTCGATCAAATCGGCACGGCAGATCTGCGACCGGAACGGGCTGAAGATAAAGCTCGAACGTCAGACCAACGCCGAGGATGTTTTCCAAGGCGTCGTCGGCCCGGATGATATTTTCCACGTCACCCTCTGCAACCCCCCGTTTCATGCCTCGCCTGCAAAGGCGCAAGAGGGCACGCTTCGCAAATGGCGCAATCTTGGCAAGGGCCACTCTGCCGAACTCAATTTCGGCGGCCAGAACGCCGAGCTGTGGTGCCCGGGTGGTGAAATCGGCTTTATCGCCCGGATGATCGGGCAAAGCATGGATTTTGCCGGACAATGCCTGTGGTTCACCTGCCTGGTGTCCAGAAAAGACAGCCTCGTGCCCCTCGCCAGATTGCTGAAGAAGGCGAAGGTTGCCGACTTCAGGGTCGTCGAAATGGCGCAGGGCCAAAAGACCAGTCGGTTCATCGCCTGGACTTACTATCCAGAAGGGGAACGGTCCTTTTAGGTGGATCAGGCTTTCCAATAGCCCGGCACGTTGCATAGATGGCCGGCTTACGCAGCCAAGGGGTCCATACCTTTGTCACGCCCCACGAAACGGGCAGGCGTGCCCTTGTCGAACAAGACGATCTGCCCGCTCAGGCAGGCGTTTTCGACGGCAACGGCGATTTCCAGATTCTGGCGGGTCATTCCCGACAGGCTCTTGTCGACCTGCGCGGCGACAAGGAAATCGCGCCACGCCGTGCGCGGGGGGCAGCCTTCGGCCCGATCGCTCCGGTTGTCGGCAGACTTGTCCCAGACCGCACCGATGCGCGGGGACCACACGACATCGCCCAAAAGTGCCAGACGGCCCCAACCGACCTTGTCCTCGCCATGTTTTACGCCTTCGGGAAACCCGCGGGTCTTGATCAGACAGCTCTTCCAGGTTCCCGCCGTGCTCGACGTGACGATCATCGGCCCCGAACTCATGGCTTCGAAAAAGCAGTCAAGTGGCCCGCGACGGTCCGATCCTATGCCGAAATCATGCTGCTTGCTATTTCGGTCGGGCGAAATCTCTTGCCAAGCATCGGCGTAAAGCGCCGCTGCAGGAAACTCGGCCATCAGGCCAAGGATCTCGGCGACATGATGGTCTGCCCAGGTGTCATCGGCATCCAGAAACAGGATCGCCTCGCCACGGGCCGCAGCCCAGCCTGTATTGCGCGCGGCCGCGGCCCCGCGATTGGCCTGCCGGATCAGTCGGATAGCTCTTGCCCGCGCCGGATCGGATGCCGCCCAGTCCAGCACCGCATCGCCCGATCCATCGGTGGACCCGTCATCCACCACGACCAGCTCGAAGCTGGCCCCCGCCAGCAGGCAGGACCGATATGCAGCCGCAAGCGCGACCTTGATGTGCCGGATTTTCTGGAAAAGCGGGATGACGACGGAAACCAGTGGCACCGGTGCCGTCGTCGCGGGAATTGTCATGGGGAAACTTTCTGCTTGTGTCGCCCCCTACGGCATCCGCCCGCCGGGCGCAAACGCATAGCGCACCCGGTGCAAGGCATGTCGCAATGCGGCCAAGCCTGCCCTTCCAAATCGCCGCGCGAGGGTTAGATGTGGTTGAAAGGAAACATGATGCTTCTAAGCCTGCGCCACGTGACCAAGACCTATCCCCGTGCCGAAACTGCGGTGCTGCGACATGTCTCGCTCGACCTCGACGCGGGCGAGATGCTGGCCCTGCCCCTAGGTCTGGAGATGACGGGCTATGACAACTGATCTGCACGCTTGGGCAACAGAGCTGGACACGCTTCTTGCCCAGGTCTGGGCAAGGCTCGTGCGCGGGGTGGGCGACAGGCACGCGCCCGCGCGCCATCCGGTCTTTGCCACGGTGGCCCCCGACGCCACCCCCGAGGCACGCACCGTCGTCTTGCGCGCAGCCGATCCCGTTGCAGGAACCTTGGACGTGCATACCGACCTGCGCTCGCCCAAGGTGATGGCGCTGCGCCTGAACCCTCTGGCCGCATTGCATGTCTGGGACGGAACCGCGCATTTGCAGACGCGGATCACCGCCTCGGTCGAGGTGCTTGCCGGAGAGGCGGTTGCAGCCCTGTGGCAGCGGGTGCCCGAAACCTCGCAATCCGCTTACGGCACGATGCCCGCACCCGGCACGCCGATCACCACGGCGCTGGATTACGTCAAGACGCCCGATCCCGCTGCCTTTGCCGTCTTGCGCTGCACGGTTCTTGCCATCGATGCAGTGCATCTGGGGCCAAACCACCGCCGCGCACGCTTTGACAGGGCAGACGGCTGGCAGGGCCAATGGCTTGCCCCCTGACGCGCAAAACATTGCCCGCCACTTGCAGGCCCGTCACCTGAACAGTCGGGCAACCCCTGTCTTGCAGACCTGCATGTCGGGCAGGGATCAGCCTTGGGTTCGACAACCCCGAACAGGTCAAAACGCCAATCCGGACATCATTCGTTGACATTCCAAGCGAACAGTCGGCAAGGTCAATTAATATCGGCTGCGGTTTTCCGGCCGCGGAGATCTTCATGAACGACGCGCCCAATCCTGATGCCAAATGGGGCTACAATGCCTTGCAACGCGCCGTCGACGCAGCCGGCATCGCGCTCTGGACATGGAATGTCGACACCGACACGTTCGACATGGACGACCACGGCTTTGCCTTGTGGGACGTGCCCACCGATCAGTCCCTGACCTTCGAGCACCTCTCCGACAAGGTCCACCCCGCCGACCGTGACCGCGTGCGCGCCGCCTTCATTGCCACCCGCGCCGTCATCGGCCCGTTCGAGATCGACTTCCGCACCCTGGTGGATACCAAGGTCCGCTGGATATCGGCGCGTGGCAAAGGCAATGACGAAGATATCCTCAGGCGGGTCATGACAGGCGTTTTCCTCGATGTGACAGGCCGCAAACAGGCCGAGGAAAGCAGCGAACTTCTTGCGGGCGAGATGAGCCACCGCGTAAAGAACCTGCTGTCGATCGCCTCGGCCCTCGCGATGATCACCTCGCGTTCCGCCTCGGGCGTCGACGATATGGCAAGCCAGCTGATGCATCGCCTGACGGCGCTCGGGCGCGCGCATGACCTTGTCCGCCCGCTTCCCGGCCATCACGGCGATGCGGCATTGCTGGGCGATATCTTTTCGGTCCTGCTTGCCCCCTATGACGACAAGGGCGCATTCGCGGGACGCATCCGCATCTCGGTGCCGCGCATGGGCATTGGCGAAAGCTCGGCGGCATTGCTCGCCCTTATCGTGCATGAACTTGCGACCAATTCGCTTAAATACGGATCGCTTTCCTCGGAAACCGGCGTTCTCGACGTGTCCGGCTCGGTGACCGGAGATGACGTCCGGATCGTCTGGACAGAACAGGGCGGACCCCGGATCGAAGGCCCGTCGGAAAAACCCGGCTACGGCAGCAAACTTGTCCGCCAGACCGCCGAAAGCGCGCTTGGCGGATCGATCGCCTACGACTGGACCGAAAGCGGCGCGGTCGTCACGCTGGACGTAAAGATCGCCGTTCTGGCAACCTGAACAAGGCGTTCCCGACACTGCACGTTTCTACCCCGCCGGTTCAGGGCGGGCATATTCCCTCGACAGCCCGAACAGGGCGAAAGGACCATCCCCGTGCCCAAAGGTAAAAGCCACAGCAACCGTGAAGTGAAAAAGCCCAAGAAAGACAAGAAGCCCGGCGCCCCAAAGCCCGGTGAGCTGTTCGCCAACGCGATCCAGTCAGGCACCGGAGACAAGAAAAAGACCTGAGACGAATGACAAAAGCGGCCCATCCACCCTTTGCCATCGAACGCGCAAAGGTGGATGGGTTCCGCCGCCGGCAGTCGCACCGGGTGTGTCGCTCGCCCCCTCGTCGACCGGCACAGCGCCCGGGCACGCACGTCCAGCTGGGAAAGCGCCCGCCCAAGATCAAAAGTCAGCGCCATGCATCCGCGGGGACAGGCCCGCGCGGCAGGTCGGGCTAAATCTCCAGCCAGACCGGAGCCGCACCGATAGCATCCAGCCAACGCAGCAAAGCGGCGGGCGACATGGCAACCGTGCGGTCGTTGACCAAGGGGTGCATGTGCACCACCTCCGCCTCGCGCAGCTTCGCATCCAGCACCAGCGTCACGCCCATCTTCACCCCCGTCACCATCGCAAGCGGGCTGACAGCCCCCGGCCTGATGCCCAGATGCTCCATCAGCCGCTCTTCCGACCCGAAGGACAGCCCCGCCGCGCCGATCTGATCGCCCAAGCGTTTCAGGTCGATGTCGCGGTCCTGTTCCAGCGTCACCAGCCAGTTCTTCTTCTTGCGGTCGCGCAGATACAGGTTCTTGACATGCAGCCCCGCGCCCATCGCATCCTGCACCAGCTTGGCATCGGCCACCGTCCGCAAGGGCACATGGTCATACCGCCTGTACCCGATCCCCAGCGCATCAAGCCCCGCGATCAGCGCGTCCGAGGTGACGGGCAGACTGTCCTGCCAGATCGATGAAGCGTCCATCGCAGCCTCCGTTATCCTGCCGCACAGAACACCGCGACGGAAGAAAAGAAAAGGCCCGCCACAACGGGCGGGCCGATCAGGTCAATCGCGAAAGCGCCGCTCCAGCCGCCTGCGCCGCAGTTCGTAAAAGATCGCCCCCGCGAGCGTGACCGAAATCATCACCAAGGCCAAAGCGTTGATCGTGGGCGTGATGCCGGTCCGCACCTTCGAGAAAACGTAAACCGTCAGCGTATCGGCATTGCCGCGCGTGAACAGCGTCACGTTGAAGTTCTCGATCGACTGGAAAAACGCGATCGCAGCCCCCGCCCCGATGGCCGGATAAAGATGCGGCAACAGGATGCGCCGCAGCACCATCCCGTGCCCCGCCCCGAGGTCCAAAGCCGCCTCCTCCAAAGCCACATCGAAACTTTGCAACCGCGCCAGAACCAGCAGCATCACGAAAGCCGCGATGTAGCTGACCTGCCCCAAGACCGACAGATGCAGGCCCGCAGGCACCGAAAACTGGTTCCAGAACAGCAGCGTCGAAATCCCGATCACAGCGCCGGGCGCAAGGATCGGCGCCACCATCATCCCGTAAAGCACCGTCCGCACCCGCCCCGTGACCGAATTGATCAGGATCGCCGCCGCCGTCCCGATGGGAACCGCCAGCGCCACCACAGCCAAAGCCACGATCACCGTATTGCGGAACGCCAGCCACATGCGCCCGTCAGAGGCCAGTTGGCTGAACCATTCCAGCGTGAACCCCTTCCACGGCAGGATCGACGGAAAACGGCTGTCGTTGAACGCCGCCCCGCCCATCACCACCAAGGGCGCAAGCAGATAGAACAGGAACATCGCCATATAAAGATGGAACAGAAAATTGCGTGTCTTGTGCATGGTCCCGCCCCCCTATTTCGCGATGTCGGACAGCTTGACGCGGAACACCCGCATCACAAGGCTGACGAAAACGGTGCACAGCACCAGCAGGATAAAGGCATAGGCCGACCCGGTATTCCAATCCGCCGCCTCGAACATCCATTGCTGGATGACTTGGGTAAACCAGTTGGAATCGGTCGATCCCAGCAGCACAGGCACCAGCAGCGACCCCGCCGACAGCATGAAGACCATCACCGCGCCCGATGCGATGCCCGGTTTGGCATGCGGCAAGATCACCCGCCAATGCGTCCGCCACCACGGGCTTCCCAGATCTTCCGCCGCCTCGATCTGGTTCGTATCCAAGGACTGGATCGCGTTGTAGATCGGAAACAGCATGAAAAGCACGTAAGTATAGACCAGACCGACGATGATCGACTGATACCCCGCGATCCAGCGGATCGGCGTCTCGATGATCCCCAGCCCCAACAGCGAAAAGTTCAGCGGCCCCTTCAGCGACAGGATGATGAACCACGCGAAAGACCGCAGCACTTCGGAAACCCAAAGCGGCACGAACAGCAGCAAAAACAGCGTGGGCAGCGATTTCGGCTGCACGATCTTGGCCAGATAATAGGCCAAGGGATAGGCCAGCGCGAAAGAGATCAAGGTAACGAACGCCGAATAACCCACTGTAAGCAAAAAGGATTTCACATGCACCGGCAGGGTGATGGTGATCCCGAACACTTGGGTGGGCGACTCTCCGGTCAGGATCTTGGCATAGTTGTTCAGCGAATAGGTATCGAGCGGCCCGCCCATATCGACCTTCGGCAGATAGGGCCGGAACGAGTTTTCCAACAGGTACAGGTTCGGCAGCACGATCAGCACAAGCAGCCAGAATGCCGTCAGCAGCACGAATGCCCCCGTCAGCCCCGACCCGTAGCGACGCAAAAGATCATGCATCCCTCACGCCTCCGCCGCGGTTTCGTCGGGCAAGATCGCCGCCCGCGCCGGATCGAACGACATGTGCATCGCAGCCCCCGGTTCCGGCATCGCGCCGGTCCCGTCATTCCTCAGTTCCGCCACCAGCACCGTCCCGTTCGCCGTGGTGGCATGGACCGAGATGAAATTGCCCTCGAACGCCACGTCACCCACCGTCACGGGAACCGAATTCACCTCGCCCGGCGTGGTCGAAAACCGCATATGTTCGGGCCGCACATACAGTTTCACCGGCCCCATCGATGTCGCAGGCATCCGCGCACGGAACACGCCCAGAGCGGTCTCGAACGTCGCCAGCCCCTGCCCGATATTGCCCACCGTGCCGGTCAATATGTTGTTTTCGCCCACGAAAGACGCAACGAACCCGTTGACCGGAGTGTCATAGATATCCCGCGGGTTCGCCACCTGCTGCAAGCGCCCGTGGCTCATCACGCCCACGCGGTCCGACATGGCAAGCGCCTCGCCCTGATCGTGGGTGATGTAGATGAACGTCACCCCTGTCCGCTTCTGGATCGCCCGCAATTCCGCCCGCATATGCTGGCGCAGCTTCAGATCCAGCGCCGACAACGGCTCGTCGAGCAGCATCACCGCCGGCTCTACCGCCAGCGCCCGCGCAATCGCCACGCGCTGCTTCTGCCCGCCCGAAAGCTGGCTTACCATCTTGTCGCCCGCGCCCGGCAGATCGACCAGCCGCAGCAATTCCTCTGCCCGCGCGCGCCGCTTGGCGCGATCCACGCCGCGCACTTCCAGCCCGAAGGCGATGTTATCGGCCACGCTCATCAACGGAAACAGCGCCAGATTCTGGAAAATCAGCGCCGTGGGCCGCTGGTTCGGCCGCTGCCCGCGCATATCCTTGCCGCCGATCCGCACCACGCCCGACGACGGCTCGGTGAACCCCGAAATCATCCGCAGGATCGTCGTCTTGCCGCAGCCCGATGGCCCGAGGAACGAAAAGAACTCGCCCGGCTGGATAGAGACGTTGACATGATCCACAGCCCTGAATGACCCGAAATCACAGCATACATCGTCAAGATCGATTCCTGCACTCATTGGTGCAAACTCCCCTGTCGTGGTTTTTCGGCCCGCGTCTTGCGGCGGTGCCTTGGCAATAAAAAGCAGCCCGCCGGAGGAAACCCCCGGCGAGCCGTCGTCCCGTTCAGGCGATCAGGCGCTCTTGAACTTGTCGGCGTATTCGCCGCGCTTGGCGATGAACCATGCGTCCTGCGCCGGCCACCACCACAGCTTCGACAGCGCATCGTCGTTGAACGCGCTGGTGTAGTAAGCCGCAACCGCCGGATCGAGCAGATCGACCGCGCCCTTGCCCACGGGGTTCGCCGAGAAGGCGGTCGCCCATGCAGCCGAGCCTTCGGGTTCGGAAACCCACTTGGCAAAGGCATGCGCCTGTTCGGTGTTGGCGGCGTTCTTCATCAGAACGAAGCCCTGGTTCCACGCAAAGGCACCTTCCTTCGGCGGCATGTAGCCGTAGTTGCCCTCTTTCCCGAGGTTGTAGCCGGTCGAATCCCAGCACAGCCCGATCTCGCCGCCGTTCACAAGGAAACCGGCCTGCGCCTCGTTCTCGCCCGTCCACCACTGGACGAAGTTCGACTTCACCTTGATGGCTTCGGCCAGGGCGATGTCCCACAGCTCGACCATCGTGGCCTCGTCCTTGTAGCCGTCAAGCCACGGCTTGGGCAGCTTGCCCTCGGCATCCAGCCAGCGGCCCATCGCAGCCAGCGTCGAATGCGGGCGCCCCACGACCTTGCCGGTATTGGCAGGGTTGAACATGTCGCCCAGCGAGGCAGTGCCGTATTCCAGCGGCATCGTGTCCTTGTTGTAAACCAGGGCCTCGGTGCCCCAGACCGACAGCACGATCATGCGCTGGCCGTCGATGGTCGCCATGTCGCCCATCGCGCCATCTGCCAGACCGGGCAGATAGTTGTCGACGTTCAGCTTCGACATATCCCAGCCCTGGATCAGGCCGTTCGACGCCCATGCGCCCACGCGGTCGACCGTCGGTTCGATCATGTCCACGCCACCGGCTTCCAGCGCCAGCTTGGCGGCGGTCATCATGTCGTCCTGACCGGGCTGTTCGGTGAAGTTGATCTTGATGCCGGTCGCGGCCTCGAACTTCGGGAACACGGTTTCGGCCAGTGCGGGATAGCCCGCCCAGCCCATGAAATTCAGCTCGCCCGACGAGGCCAAGGCCTTGCTCGAGATGATCGACGGCGCAGCCATGGCCCCAAGGCCAAGTGCCGTACCCTTAAGGACCGTGCGGCGGTCCATTTTCGCTTTGATCGTCATTGCAGCTCCCCTGTTGTTGCGCCACCCGTCCCTCGGATACGCGCCAAGCGGCCCTTATTGTCGTCCGCTTTGGTGATGCATTCGTGACAGGAAAAGCCGTTGCGTCAATACGGATTTGCGCCCCGCCTCCGACAGACGCGGCACAAGCCCGCGCTTTGGCAACCGGCGCCACCCGATGGCGCGGTTTCGGGCAATCGGCGGGCGAAACCGGCCTCGTCGCCACATACCGCCACAGTCCGCCACAGTCCGCCACAGTCCGGCCACAGGTGATTCTCTTCGGGTGCATCTCCCACAGACCAAAGTCAGGCACTTGCACCCGCCACTGTGCGCCATGCCGAAACAATGCGCGCCGCAAGGCCGCAGTGTTGCACAACCAAAAGCTGTCCGCCGCAATCGCGCCGTGTATCGGGCACAAATTGCCCGCAAATCCCGCGCATCACTGCCGAACCGGGTGTCCGCTCCGCTTGCCACGCGAAGCCGCCCGCAGTGCAAGTACCGAGTGCGAACGTTGAAGACCTTCGCCAGACCTGGGGCTGCACATGCGTATTCTCGCGGTAGACGACGACGAGACGATCCTTGACCTTCTGGCGGAAGCAATGCGCGTCGGCGGGCATGGTTCCCTGACCAAGGCATCTTCGGGCCGCAAGGCGCTCGACATCATGGCCAATGCCACCACGCCCTTCGATTGCGTGCTGCTCGACATCCAGATGCCCGGCATCGACGGCATCACCCTATGCACCACGATCCGGTCGATGCCCGCTTATGCCCGCGCGCCGATCCTGATGCTGACCGCCATGTCGCAGCGCGATTATTTCGAGCGCGCCTTTCAGGCCGGCGCCACCGATTACATCACCAAACCCTTCGATTTCCTCGAACTCGGCACCCGCCTGTCGGTCGCTCGGCGTCTGGTCGACGAACAATGCCTCGTCGCCGAAAGCCGCGCCACGATCGAAGGGCTAAAGCGCACGATCAAGACCGCGCCGCGCCTGAAACTGCCCGATCCCGTGGAAATCTCGGGGCTCGAGCGGATGATCGGCTACATCGCCTTCGAAAACTTCGTCCTCTCGCTGGGCCGCGCCCGGATGTTCACCAGTTCGGTGACAGCCTTCCAACTGCTCGAGGTCAACAGGCTCTTCGAACGCTCGCGCCCCGCCGATTTCGTCGCCCGCCTCGGACTGGTGGCAGAATCGCTCTCGGCCGCGACGGAACACGATGCCCCGATCCTCAGCTATCGCGGCGACGGCACCTTCCTCATGCTGGCACAGGGCCGCGCGACGCAAAGCCTCGACGACATCGAGACGGCGGTCAACGCCGCCCTGCCCGACCTGTCCGATCAGGGCATGATGCTGCGGCTCGTCGCTGGCCAGCGCCATTCGCTCGGCTCCTTCACCCGCTTCGGCGCCGTGCAGGCCGTGCACCGCGCGGTGGTTTCCGCAGGCGATGCGGCCGGTCTGAAACGGGCGGAAAAGGCGCTCAACACGCCTTCGACCGTGCGCCGCCTGTTCCGCCGCTCGTCGGTCGAACCTGACCGCAACCCCTACGAGGCCATGCTGCGCGACGTCCTGACCGAAGAAGTCTCCTACCTGCGCCATCAGGCCTGATAGACGGGCTTGGTAGACGGGCTTGATACACGCGCCTGATGAACTGGCCTGATGAACTGGCCTGATGAACTGGCCTGATGAACTGGCCTAATGCATCGCCTGACCCAGTTTCATCATCGCGACCTGCACTTGCACCCCGTCGATCATCAGCGGTGGCCCCGCCGGTTCGGCCCGCAGGTGCAGACGCGATATCCAGCGCGGCCAGACCGCCGGCACCAGCCCCAGCATGGTCTGCGCCCCCAACTCGCGGGCCGATCTGACCATCTCGTACATCAGATCCGTCTGCACCTTGATCCGCAGTTGGGCGGGCACCCGCTGCGAGACGAAGACGCGGCTTCCCTCCCAGACCAAGGGATCGACCGGCGCCTCGAAATCGAGCAGGTTCGAAGGGATCGATTCCAGCATCCCGCGCTGCGCGTCGCGGATCATATAGGTATACATGCCCACACGGGCGGTGGTCGGCGTCAGCCGCACACCCGCCAGAACCTCGCCCCCTTCATGCACCGCGATCCAGCGGCTTGCGGGGGTGTCGTACTGGTCGAACTCCATCCCCTCGACCTGAGGCAGATTCCAGTTGTGGCGCAAAATGAAACACTCGCGCCGGGCCTTGAGAAGATTGACGAAAAGATCGCCGTGATGGTGGATATTGGTGAATGACAGCGTGGTCGTCAGCATCGGTCTGCTCGCTTGCGCGTATGGGACACCGGCACACAGGCACCGGCAATCGGCACAGACAGGGGCCCGCCACCTACACGGCGCAGCCCCCGCCTTCGGTCGAACCGAATCCGCCGCCCCCTCGACAGCTTCATCGTCCTGTTTCGTCCTGCCTCGGATCTTTTTTTAACGTTTATTAACTTTAGCGAAGATGAACCAATCCGTTCGGAAATCTACAGGAAAAAAGCAACCGTCGCGGGAAATGCGGCAGGACTGTGGCAAAAGCGCATAGGAATTATCCATAGCGCACAACATGATGTGGCCTGTTCCTGTCCAACCCACCGAAGCTTGCCCGACAGCATCGCCCACAAATCAGGCGCTTCGTCCTTTGGGCTGGTCCGGGCAGTCGCAGCCCATATCCGGCAGTCTGTGGCGGTCACAGACAAAAGTATGCCCCATCCCCGCCGCACTTGACCGCAAATCACCTTCCATGGGCCACAGATCAGCCCAAGTGGGGAACGATTAACACATATGAAAATTGGGGCCGCGACCCTGCGTCCCGCGCCCGAAACCCCAAGCTGCCCAAAGGTGTGCCATGACCTATAGCCTCACGTTCCGCGCCCGTGGCGAGGTGGCCGACCTGCTGCTGATCGGCGGCGAGGAACCGCGCCTTCTCGTCGATCTCTCGACCGAACCGTTGACCGACGACCACGGCCCGCGCCGCCACACCCCGCGCGCCACCTTTACCCTGACCGACCCCGAACTCATCCGCCGCTTCCTGCACGAGGTGAAACCCGGCGATCTGGCCGAGGCCGAAGGCACCTTCCGTCAGGGCGATTACATCCCGCACCGGACCACCTGCATCGATACGGTCTTCACCGTCACCGCCTTCAAACGACTCTCGCGGCGCAAGGAAACCGAACCCGCGCGGTCCATCCCCCAAACCGAACCGCCCGCAGCACAGCGCCTTGCGGCCCCGGCCCTGCTGCACTGAAAGATGGACGCGGGGCACCCATCGGTGACGGTCGCGCAAGGCGACGGCAGCACCCATCGGGGCCTGCGGATGACGCTTGCGCTCTGGATGCGCCGCGTCGGACGCCACACCCTGCGCTTCGAGGCCGGATCGACCCGCCTCGAAAAGCAGGTGCGCGACTATTCCGGCGGGGGGCTCGCGCTCTTCTGGAAACGGCAGGGCATCTATGCCGGTGCGGCCTTCCTGTGCAGCTACTACTACAGCTTCCAGATTTCGGTGCTCTGCTACCTCTTCATCCAGATCACCGAATTCTACGACACCGGCCTGTCGCTCCGCATCCGCACCTGGAAGGGCGGCAGCCTCCGGCAGGCCCGCCGCTACCGCAACCTCCTCTTGCTCAGCTCGGTCTTCTCATCGACCGCGATCTGCGTCTTCATCTCGCTCGTGGCAAGGATGGAAGGGGTGGGCAACCACTTCATGCCGCTCTTCTTCCTCTTCGCCGCCGGACTGTTCGCCGCGGTCAACAACCACCAGATCCCCCAGATCCTGTATCTGCGTCTGGCGATGTATATCGCCGTCTTCCTTTATATTCCGATCAAGGACCTGTGGGTCGTCAACCCGCCACTGACCTCGGTCTTGTGGTTGCAACTGGCCACCTGCATCTATGTCCTGTTCTTCGTCGTCGAATGTTCCACCATCTTCCTCGGCTTTTACCGCCGCGGTCTTGACCAGCTCGACGCGCTGCGCCTCGAACGTGACCGCGTGCAGGCCGCCTACGACGTGAAATCGCAATTCGTCTCGGTGGTCAGCCACGAACTCCGCACCCCCCTCACCTCGATCAACGGCGCCCTTGGCCTCTTGCGGACCGGCGCCTATGCGGGCGACCCCGAAAAGGCCCGCAGCATCCTCGAGGTGGCGCATAAGAATTCGATGCGGCTCTCGGCGCTGATCAACGATCTTCTCGACCTGCAAAAGCTGGAAGCGGGGCACATGTCCTACAGCTTCGACCGCATCGACCTGCCCGATCTGGTCGAGGAATCCATCGAAAGCATCTCGGGCTTTGCCGAAACCTACGGGGTGAAACTCGAATTCACCGCCCCCCCGACCGCGGTTTTCATCAGCGCAGACCGCGCCCGCATCCAGCAGGTGCTCGACAATCTTCTGTCCAACGCGGTAAAATTCTCGCATCGCGGCGGCACGGTCGAGATACGCCTCGAAACCACTGCCAACGGAACGCGGCTCCATGTGCGCGACCACGGCACGGGCATCCCCGAAGGCGCACGCGAAAAGGTGTTCGGCAAATTCAGTCAGGTCGACAGCTCCGACCGCCGCGCCCATGGCGGAACCGGCCTTGGCCTCGCCATCGCGCAAGAGATCATGCAAGCCCATGGCGGAAGCATCGATTACACCAGCCAGATCGGCAAAGGCACGACCTTCACCATAGACTTTCCACAAGACGTACAGTGACGAGATTCCACATGCAGTTCAATACATTGCCACCCGAAGCTCTCGCCCCGATCCGTGACCGTTTCCTTGTCGCCCTGCGCGACCGCGAATCCCGTGTCCAGCATGCCGTGGCGACGGCAAGCACGGGCGAACCCGCGGTTCTTCTCGACGATATCCACAAGATCCGCGGCGTGGCCCCGATGCTCGGGATGGCGCGGTTGGGCGCTCTGGCGGCCGATGCCGAAGACCGGCTCGAAGCCTGGCTGAACGCGTCCTTCGCCCCCCCGCGCATGCCCGACGACCTGCAGTCCTGCCTTCGGGCGCTGCATCACGCCATGCGCGAAGCCCTCGATTGACGCCTAAAGCCCAAGATACCTGCTGATCTCGGCGGGCAGGCTGACCGGATCGAACGGCTTGCCGATCACGCCCAC
Organism: Gemmobacter aquarius; assembly: GCF_003060865.1. NCBI lineage: Bacteria > Pseudomonadati > Pseudomonadota > Alphaproteobacteria > Rhodobacterales > Paracoccaceae > Paragemmobacter > Paragemmobacter aquarius. Next base: position 1,564,412 of record NZ_CP028918.1, on the reverse strand, counting down.
GACCCCGTTCGCCGCCATATCCTCATCGCTCACGGCAAGCGTCTTTGCAGTCATGAACACAGCAGGCACCCCGCCCAGCCCCGGAATACCGCGCAGCGCCTTCAGTGTCGCCATGCCGTTCATCCCGGGCATCATGAAATCCAAAAGCAGCAAATCCGGCCCGAACGCCGCAGCCTTGTCGACCGCTTCCGCCCCCGAAGCGCATTGCAGCACCTCGAACCCACCCAGATCGACCAGCACCAAGCGGGCGATCATCTGGATATCCTCGTCATCCTCGACGTGCAGAAGTCTTTTCGAAACTGGCATCCGTGAGTGTCCTTGCAGGCGTCATCGGACGCACAGTGCCGCTTGGTGGCAAACTGTTTCATGTTCACTGTAGTTAATCAAGTTTAACCAGATATGCCCGCCCGCGCAGGCCGCCCCCCGACCTTGCGATTGCCCCCCGCGGCAAAGCCTGTATCAAAAGGCAGCCTTGGTAAGGAGACGACATGGACGCGCTGCTGCTTGGCCTCGGGGCCGCCCTTCTGTGGGGCTTTCACGATTTCACCGTCCGCATCATCGGCGCGCGGATCAATCCGCTCGTCCTGCTGGCAGGGGTATTCCTGACCGGCGTGGTCGTGCTTGCCCCCTTCACCTCGGGCAGCGATTGGGCCAGCCTGCGCGGAACCAGCCTCGCCCTCGCCCTGCTTGCAGGGGTCGCCTACACCGGCGCGGGCTACGGGCTTTACCGCGCCTTCGCCATCGGTCCGGTCTATCTGGTCGCCCCGATCTGCGGCGCATTCCCGCTGATCTCGGTCGGCCTCGAACTCGCACGTGGCGGCAGCGCGGGCCTTGCCACATGGGCGGGCGCCGTGGTCATCCTCGGCGGCATCGCGCTTGTCGCCCGCAGCGCAGACCATGGAGACATGGCAGGCAGCCGGAACGAAGCAATCGGCTGGGCTGTGCTCGGCTGCTTCGGCTTTGCCTTCACCTTCGCGCTGTCGCAATGGGCGTCCGAAAGCGGCGCACACCTGCCCGTCACGCTGACCGCCCGCATCACGGCAAGCCTCACAGCCCTCGCGGCAATCGCCTTTTTCCGCCCCGCCATCACCCCCACCCTGCGTGCATGGCGGCCCATGCTGCTGATGGGCGTGCTCGATGTCGGCGCGCTCACCCTCGTCACCCTCGCAGGCGGCATGGCCAATTCCGAATACGCCTCGGTCGCGGCCTCGATCTTCGGGGTTGTCACCATCCTGCTCGCATGGCGCTTCCTTGGCGAAAGGCTCGGCCCCGTCCAGTGGCTCGGCTGCCTTCTGGTCTTTTCCGGCATCGTCGTCCTTGGCCTGTCGGGTCATGGCGGGCATGGCTGAAACGAAAGCCCCCATGTCGGAAACGGATGGCATGGCCGGAACCGCCCTGCCCCATATTGCTCCGTAAGAAGCGCGCCCCCATGGGGTGCCAAACGGGCAGGACACCCCATGCGATATTCAGGCTTCCGCGTGATCCGCGAGGCGCTTACCGGACACAAGGGCTGGGGCCATGCATGGCGCGACGCCACCCCGCAGGCATCGTATGACTACATCATCGTCGGCGGCGGCGGCCACGGCCTTGCGACCGCCTATTACCTCGCCAAGGAATTCCGCCAGTCGCGCATCGCCGTGGTCGAAAAGGGCTGGATCGGCGGCGGCAACGTTGGCCGCAACACCACGATCATCCGCTCCAACTATCTGCTCGACGGCAACGAACCCTTCTACGAATTCTCGCTCAAACTATGGGAGGGGCTGGAGCAGGACTTCAACTACAACGCCATGGTCAGCCAGCGCGGCATCATCAACCTGTTCCACACCGATGCACAGCGCGACGCTTATACCCGTCGCGGCAATGCCATGATCATGCACGGCGCCGATGCCGAGCTTCTCAACCGCGATCAGGTCCGCGCGCTTTACCCCTTCCTCAACTTCGACAACGCCCGCTTCCCGATCAAGGGCGCATTGGCACAACGTCGCGGCGGCACCGTCCGGCACGATGCGGTCGCTTGGGGCTATGCGCGCGGCGCGTCCGACCGTGGCGTCGACATCATCCAGAACTGCGAAGTCACCGGCATCCGCCGCGAAAACGGCCGCGTCACCGGCATCGACACCACGCGCGGCTTCATCGGCGCCAAAAAGGTCGGCGTCGCCGTCGCGGGCAATTCCTCGACCGTCATGGCAAAGGCCGACATGCGCCTGCCCATCGAAAGCCATGTGCTGCAAGCCTTCGTGTCCGAGGGCCTCAAACCCGTGATCGACGGCGTGATGACCTATGGCGCAGGCCATTTCTACGTCAGCCAGTCCGACAAGGGCGGTCTGGTGTTCGGCGGCGATATCGACGGCTACAATTCCTACGCCCAACGCGGCAACATGCCCGTGGTCGAAGACGTGGCCGAAGGCGGCATGTCCCTGATGCCGATGATCGGCCGCGCCCGCCTCTTGCGTTCGTGGGGCGGGATCATGGATATGTCGATGGACGGATCGCCGATCATCGACAAGACCGACATCGACGGGCTCTATTTCAACGGCGGCTGGTGTTACGGCGGCTTCAAGGCCACCCCCGCCTCGGGATGGTGCTTCGCGCACCTGCTCGCCACCGACCGACCCCACCCCACCGCCACCGCCTACCGCTTCGACCGCTTCCGCAAGGGGTTGATGATCGACGAAAAGGGCCAGGGCGCCCAGCCGAACCTGCACTAAAAGGGCCATCAGATGATCATCAACCACCCCCTCCTCGGCCCCCGCGACGCGCAGGAATTCACCTACCTCGGTGACGCTGCCCTGATAGACCGCCCCGATGGCATGGCCTATCCGACCCCTGACGCCGCGCAGGATGCATTCCACGACTACCTCTACCAACGCGCCAACCCCGCAGGCGAACACCGCGAGTTGTGGTATCACGAACAGGGCGACCGCTCGTGGCTTGTCGTCACGCGCAACACCGTCACCCATGAAATCACCGCCGTAGACCTCGCCCGCGATGTGGCCCGCGCACAGGGGCGCAGCAAATGACCCAAAAGAACCGCATCCCCGGCGGCCAGATCGACCGCTCGCGCACGCTTAGCTTCACCTTTGACGGCAAAAGTTACGCCGGCCACCCCGGCGACACGCTGGCCTCGGCGCTCCTTGCCAACGGCGTCCGCCTGATGGGCCGCAGCTTCAAATACCACCGCCCGCGCGGCCCCCTCTCGGCAGGGTCCGAGGAACCCAACGCCATCGTGCAGCTTCGCAGCGGCGCACGGCAAGAACCCAACACCCGCGCCACCGTGGCCGAGCTTTTCGATGGCCTCACCGCCACCAGCCAGAACCGCTTTCCGTCGCTCGCCTTCGACCTGATGGGCGTCAACGACCTTTTGTCGCCCTTCTTCGCGGCGGGCTTTTACTACAAAACCTTCATGTGGCCCGCGAAATTCTGGGAAAAGGTTTATGAGCCGATCATCCGCCACGCCGCAGGCCTTGGGTCGCTCTCGAAACAAGACGACCCCGACGACTACGACAAGGGCTTCTTGCACTGCGACCTCCTGATCATCGGCGCAGGCCCCGCAGGCCTGTCAGCCGCCCTGACCGCTGGCCGCGCCGGTGCCCGCGTCATCCTCACCGATGAAGACTTCCGCATGGGCGGCCGCCTCAACGCCGAAACCTTCGCCTTGGGCGACCAGTCCGGCGCAGACTGGGCCGCTGCGACCGTTACCGAACTGGCGCAAATGCCCAACGTCCGGCTCATGCCCCGCACCACCACGCTGGGCGCGATGGACCACGGCATCTATTCGGCGGTCGAGCGTGTCTCCGACCACCTCGCCATCCCCGCCGCCGGAAAACCGCGCCAGACCCTCTGGCGCATCTACTCCGCCCGCGCCCTGCTCACCGCAGGTGCCATAGAACGCCCCATCGCGTTTGAAAACAACGACCGCCCCGGCATCATGCTGGCAGGGGCGCTGCGCGCCTATTCCAACCGTTGGGCTGCCGCCGCAGGCGACCGCGTCGCCGTCTTCACCAACAACGACGACGGCCTTCGCACCGCCACCGACCTGCAAGCCAAAGGCATCGACATCGCCGCCGTGATCGACACCCGCACCGGCGGCCCGCTCCTGCCCGGCATCCGCCACCTGCAAGGGGCCGAAGTCACCGGCAGCGCCGGACGCCTTGGCCTGTCCGCCATCACCATCCGCCATGCGAACGGTCGTTCGGAAACCCTGAACGTCTCCGCCCTCGGCGTCTCGGGCGGCTGGAACCCCAACCTCAACATCTCCAGCCACCACCGCGGCCGCCCCGTCTGGAACGACACGCTCGCCGCCTTCACCCCCGGCCCGACCGGCCCCGTTGGCCTGACCGCTGCCGGAGCCGCCACAGGCCAAATGTCCACCCACGCCGCCCTGCACAGCGGGGCCGATGCCGCCATCGCCGCCCTCTCCGACCTCGGCCGCACGGCAACCAAGCCCGACCTTCCCACCGCCGAAGACGCCCCCCTGAACCTGTCACCCAAATGGTATGTGCAGGGCAAAGGCCGCGCATGGGTCGACCAGCAAAACGACGTCACCGTAAAAGACGTCAAACTGGCGCACCAAGAAAACTTCGTCTCGGTCGAGCACCTCAAACGCTACACCACCCTTGGCATGGCGACCGATCAGGGCAAGACCGGCAACATCCTCGGCCTTGCGGTCATGGCCGAACTCACCGGAAAATCCATCCCCGAAACCGGCACCACAATCTACCGCCCGCCCTACACCCCCGTCGCCTTGGGCGCTTTGGGCGGACGCTCGCGCGGCCACGACTTCAAACCCACCCGCCTGACCCCCAGCCACAAATGGGCCAGCGAACAGGGCGCGATCTTCGTCGAGGTCGGCATGTGGCTCCGCGCCCAATGGTTCCCCAAACCGGGCGAAACCACATGGCGCCAATCCGTCGACCGCGAAGTGCTGGCCACGCGGCAATCGGTCGGCATCTGCGACGTCACCACCCTCGGCAAGATCGACATTCAGGGCACCGATGCAGGCGCCTTCCTCGACAAAGTTTACGCCAACACGTTCTCGACCCTCGCCGTGGGCAAGGTCCGCTACGGCCTAATGCTGCGCGAAGACGGCATCGTGATGGATGACGGCACCACCGCCCGTCTGGGCCAAAACGAATACGTCACCACCACCACCACCGCCAACGCGGTCCCGGTGTTCCGGCACATGGAATACGTCCGCCAATGCCTCTACCCCGACATGGACGTGCAACTGATCTCGACGACCGAGGCTTGGGCGCAATACTCCGTAGCAGGCCCCAACGCCCGCAAACTCCTGCAAAAGCTGGTCGATCAAGACATCTCCGACGCCGCCTTCCCCTACATGGCCTGCGGCAATATCACCGTCAAAGGCACCCGCGCGCGGCTCTTCCGCATCTCCTTCTCGGGCGAACTCGCCTATGAAATCGCCGTCCCCACCCGCTACGGCGATGCGATGATCCGCGCACTGATGGAGGCGGGTCGCGAATTCGACGCGGTCGCCTACGGCACCGAATCCCTCGGCGTCATGCGCGTCGAAAAGGGCCACGTGGCAGGCAACGAACTCAACGGCCAGACCACCGCGCTCAACATGGGGCTGGGCAAGATGGTGTCGAAGAAGAAAGACGCCATCGGCATGATCCTGTCGCAGCGCGAAGGGCTAACGGCCGAGGACGGCCTGCGCATCGTCGGCGTCAAACCGGTCGACCCCACCCAACCCCTCACCGCAGGCTCGCACTTCCTCGGCCAAGGCAAGGCCGCCATCGCGGCCAACGACGACGGCTGGCTCACCTCGGTGGTCTATTCCCCCCACGTCGGCTCGTCCATCGCGCTCGGCTACCTCAAGAACGGCTCGGCCCGCATCGGCGAACGCCTGCGCGCCGTGAACCTGCTTGCGAAGACCGAGGTCGAGGTCGAAATCGTCTCGCCCCATTTCGTCGATCCCGAAGGAGACCGCCTCCGTGGCTGACCTCATCCTCAAACCCCTCACCCCGCTCGGGTCCGACACCCCCGCCAGCATCACCATAGGCCCCGTCACCATCACCGAAGTGACCAATACGGCGCTGGCCTCCCTCGCCGCCCGCAGGGGCCAGACCATAGCCGATGCAGCCAAAGCCGCAGGCATCCCCCTCCCCGCCCCCGGCCGCGCCGAACAGGCGGCAACCTACGCAGCATTCTGGCTCGGCCCCGACCAGTGGATGGTCGAGGCCCCCTACGACACCCACGAAGACATCACCGCGATCCTGAAACCCGTCTTCGCCGAGACCGCCAGCCTTACCGAACAGACCGACGCATGGGCCCGCTTCGACGTAAACGGCGACCGCCTCGCCGCAATGTTCGAACGCATGTGCAACTTCGACATCGCCACACAAAGCGCAGGGGCCGCCACCCGCACCATGATGGAACACCTCGGCGTCTACATCGTTGTCCGCGCCCCGAACCACATCAGCGTCCTCGGCCCCCGCTCTTCGGCGGCCAGCCTCCACCACGCCCTCGCCACAGCCGCCAAAAGCGCCTTCTGACCCCTTCACGCTGGCTCAAATATCCTCGGGGGGTGAGGCGCGGCACGCGCCGAGGGGGCTGAAAGCCCCCTTCTTCACGCGCAAAAGAATTTTCGGCGAAAATTCTTGGGCCAAGCCCGCAGGTCCGTCCCGTCTTGCAGACGCAGCGCCAGCCGTGCGCACGCCCGCGAAGAATTTTCGCAGAAAATTCTTCTACTCGCTCGGCGACATCGCCCCCGCAAGCCCCCGCATCCCCACCAGCCGCCGCCGCTCGTCGGCGGGATAGACGCCAAAGGCCTCGGCATAATGCCGCGTCATGGGCGTGGAACTGGCGTAGCCCACCGAAATCGCGATCTGGGTGATGGTCTGGGTGGAATAAAGCACCTTCTGCCGCGCCTTCTTCAGCCGCATCAGGCGGTAATACTGCAGGGGGCTTTGGCCCGTCGCCAGTTTGAACACCCGCTCCAGATGCCGTTCCGACATCCCCACCGCATCAGCCACATCGGCGATCCGGACGGGGTCTTCGATATGGTCGGCAAAGACCTGCACCGCCACGCGCACCGGTTCGGGCAGCATGTCATCCGTCCCGCCCACCTTTTGCGCCGGAACCTTCTGGCTCGTGTCATCCGACCGCACAAAGGGATGCTGGAACCAGCAGGCCACCTCGGTCATCGTCTCGCGGCCCAGCCTTTCCTCGATCATATGCAGCATCATGTCGAAAACCGCCCCGGCACCACTCGCCGTATGCCGCCGCCGTTCCCGCACGATCACCGATTGTGACGCCTCGACATCGGAAAACTCCGACCGGAACGCAGCCTCGTAGCACCAATGCACCGAAACTGTCCGTCCGCCCATCACCCCCGCCCGCACCAGCGGGAACACCCCGCCGGAAAACCCGCCCAAGATCACCCCGCAGCGATCCATCCACCTGATCTGCGCCATCGACGCCTTGGGCTTGGCAAAGGTCGATTGCGGCATGGAAAGCAGGAAAAGACAGTCCAGCCCCGCCGCATCGGCCAGCGCCAGATCGGGGTCGAACCGCACCTCGGCACTCGACTGCACCGGCGCTTTGTCCTCACCGATCAGCTTCCAGCCGAACACCTTGCGCCCCGTGATTTCATTGGCCGCCCGCAACGGTTCGATGGCCGAGGTCAGACAGGCCATCGGAAAGCCGGGGAACAGCAAGAACCCCAACGTCACCTCGGCTTTGCCCGTTTCCAGCATCATGCCAACCCTTCTTTCCTCGTGGTAAAATAATTGCTATTCCTATTGGTGAAAAGCAACGAAGAAACGCGCCATGGAAGATTTTGACGACTCCGTCCTGCCCCGTTCCAAGCCCGCCTTCGACCAAGACCCGCACCGTGTGCGCGAGCTTTCGGAACGCAATCTCGAACTTGCCATAGGCCGCTCGGTCCGCGCCTTCCGCCGCCAGCAGGGCATGACCGTGGCCGACCTTGCCGCCGTCACCGGCCTGTCGATCGGGATGCTGTCCAAGATCGAAAACGGCATCACCTCGCCCTCGCTCACCACCCTGCAAATCCTGAGCCACGCCTTTTCCACGCCCATCACCTCCTTCTTCCGCGGGTTCGAGGAACGGCGCGAGGTGCAGCACGTCAAATCCGGCCAACACCTTGAAATCGAACGTCGCGGCACGCGCGCGGGGCACCAGTATCACCTGCTCGGCCATATCGGGTCGAACAATTCCGGCGTGGTCGTCGAACCCTACCTGATCACCCTGACCGCCTCATCCGACATCTTCCCCACCTTCCAGCATGACGGCATCGAACTGCTCTATATGCTGGAGGGAGAGGTGCAGTATCGCCACGGCGACAAGCTGTTCCATCTTGAACCGGGCGATAGCCTCCTCTTCGACGCCGACGCCCAGCACGGCCCCGAACAGCTTCTCAAACTGCCCGCGCGCTATCTCTCGATCATTTCCTACCCGCAGGCCTAGGCGCGCTTCCATACCTCGAATCGCAACCGGGCAAGGCGATAGGCATCGAACAGCGAGATGGCGTAAACGAACAACCCGCCCGCATAGCGCCCGATCACCGAAACCTCGGGCGCCGCCGTCTTGGCCGTCAGCGCCCCGAGCAAGAGCATGAAGAACAAGAACACCAGCCCCCGCAGCGGTTGGCGGTTGGCAACCTGCCCCATGCCGGGCAAAACCACCGCCAGCGCAGCCACGGCATAAGGGTGCATCGGCGCTTTCATGCGATCTTCCTTGTCGTTTGGTCCATCAACGCCCCGCGCAGCGCCAGCAAGCGGTCCATCGCCTCGCGCAGCAGCCTCGCATCGACCGGATGCTGCCCCAGATCGGTCTGGCGCATGATCAGGTAATTCTTCCGGTCCGCCTCATCCGCCAGCAGCGTCACGCGCAGCCCCTTGGGCGAGACGATCACCTCTTTCACCCGCTCGTGCCCCAGCGCCAGCACGACCAGCAGCAGCGCAGGGTCCGGCATCGCGCCCGCGTCATCGGTCCGCAAAGCCGCATCGGCGGGATACCCCGCAGGCAAGGCCACCTGATCGGGCAGATCGCGAAACCGCGAAAACCCCTCGCCCCCCGTGGGCCGCAGCATCAGATGCACCGTCCCCGCCACCGGCATCGGCGCGGGCAGGCTGACCATCAGCCACAGCGCGGGCAGCTTTCGCACCCCCAGCGCATCGGGCACCAGCTGCACATCCCAGCGCAGCCCGTCAGCCGTTCCCGCCATGCGCGGAAAACCCAGCGGCGAAACCTTCACCAGCCGGTCCGAAAACAGCCCCGAACACCCGTCAAGCAACGCCCCCCGCCGCGCCATCACCCTCCTGCGCCGCCGCGACGACAGCAGGACGACCCCCCCGCCAAGGGCAGCCAGAACAAGCAGAACCATGGCTTCGGCCAGCATCGGCACCCCCCGAAAAACTCCGGCCCGCCGTTCAGGCGGGCCGGACGCATCGTCAATAGCCCTTGGGTTTCGGCCAGGGCATGGTGAACTGGTCCGCCCGCTTCACGAAGCGGTAGCGCCAGAAGTGGAACCACAAGGACACCACGATATAGAAACTGACCATCGCGATAAGCTGCGTCCCATAGCCGAGGAACACCGCGAAATAGGTCATCGAACAAAGCGCCAGCAGCACCAGCGCCGGGATCGGGTGGAACGGATGCACATAGCCGCGCTTGATCGTATCGAGCGGCCATTTGCGCCGGAACAGGATGATGTTGATCGGCATGAACGTGTAACCAAGCAGCCCCGACAGGATCGAGAAGGTGATCACCTGATCGAGCGGTGCCCCCAGCGCGAAAATCAGCGCAATCGGCACCAGAAAGATGATCGACCGATAGGGCGTCCGATACGTCGGATGCACCGCCCCGAACCATTGCGGCAGGTAATGGTCGCGCCCCATCGAAAACCACGCCCTAGAGGCATCGTTGATGCAGCCATTGGCCGAGGCCAGCGTGGCAAACAGCGTCCCGAAGCCCAGCACGATGATCAGCGCGTTCGATCCGGTCATCTGCGCCGCGCTGAACAACGGCGCCACCGCCCCGTTCACACCGTCACCCAGGTATTCCCACGGCAGGAAACCCACGCAGATATACCACGTCAGCGTCGCCGCAATCAGCAGCGTCATGATCCCGGCAAGCGTGCCGAACGGCAGCGACCGCGCCGGGGATCTCACTTCTTCCGCCGCCTGCGTCGTGCCCTCGATCCCCAGATAGAACCACAAGCCGAAATGCATCGCCGCCAGCACCCCCAGCCAGCCATAGGGCAAAGCCGCCTGCCCCGACATCAGCTCGGCATGGGCCAGCGGGCTATCCGCCGACCAAGGGGCCGAAGCCACGAACAGCACCAGAATGGCGCAGAACGCAAAGGCGGTGATCACAAGGTTGAAGTTCAGCGTGGCCAGCACGCCCCGATAGTTCAGCCATGCCAGAAACACGATCGCCAGAATGATGAACGGCCGCTGGTCCAACGCTTCCGTCGCCCCCGTCATATCGGCGGCGACCGACATCAGATAGCCCAGCGTAATCGCATTGCCCGCCTCGAGCATCGTATAGGCAAAGACCAGATAAAGCCCCACGTTGAACGCCATCAACGGCCCGACGATATGCTTGGCCTGCGTATACTGCCCGCCCGCCGCCGCCACCGTCGATGTCACCTCCGAATCGATCATGGCCACGCAGGAATACAGGATCCCCGCGAACCAGCAGGCCACCAGCGCGGCGTAAGCCCCGCCTTTGCCCACCGCAAAGTTCCAGCCCATGTATTCGCCGACCAGAACGATCCCCACGCCAAGCGCCCAGACATGGGCAGGCCCCAGCACGCGGGCCAGACCCACCTTGGTGCCATGTGACGCGATCCCGTCCATGGTCTTTGATGTGATGTCGAAATCGCTCATCCCCGCCCCCCGATCTGGTGTTGCTCGGTCATGGCCTCGATCTCGCCCTCGCGCGAGGATGTCAGCACCTCTTCGGAATAGGTCGTATCGGTCTTCCACCAGTCATAGATCATGTGCAGCGCAAACACCGCCGACAGCGCCCATGCCACGTATTCGATCATCGTCCACATGGTCACATCCTCCTGCCCTTGATGTTCTCACCGCCGAACTTCTCGTCGATGACCTCGCGGTATTCCTGTTCCGACAGGCGCAGCATCATGAAGAAATACCCCACGATCACCACGACCATCAGCGCCATGGCGCCCCAGGTAAAGGAATAGTCGAACCGCGCCGTGATCATGTCATGCGCCGCCGCCGGATCGGCAAAGCCAAGCTGTTGCCAGCGTTCGACCATCGTCGGGTTCTGCCCAAGGCTCTCCCATGTCGGCTGATCCGCAGTCACCGGAACCTTGCTCGATCCGGCCAGACCCAGCCAGAGCGGGATGTAAAGCGCGCCGATCGACAGGATAAGCAGCACGATCACGTCGATCACCTGCCCCAGCTTGCCCTGCGGCGGGGGAATGTAACGGGCCATCGCTATCTCCCCTTCGCGGCGCGGGCTTCATCAAGAAACTTGATGTCCAGCCCATAGATGAAATCGCGGTCCTCGCGGTAATGCGCCAGCATCGCCATGATGGCGGCGGTGTTGAAGACCAGCACCGTGCCCCCCGCGATCAGCAAAAGCACACGCGCCCCGCCGTTCGGGGCGATTCCCCAGGTGGCATAGGCGACGAAGAACATCGCAAGCCATAGCCCGACGATGAAAGCCCAGGCGACAGTGACGTCGCGCCGGTGCATGGACGTTATCCTTGCATTCAGATCGTTCACAGTTTCCTCCCTATGGCCCTTTCTTTTGCCCTCCGCGTCGGGCCGAAGCGCGGGGGTGTTCCTCGGGGTGTGCCTTTGGGCGGCCCTTCCCTCTGCGTGAACTTTATTTTCCTCAGGGAAACACACCCCTTTCCTTCTGTCAAAACTTTTGCCTAAAAATCTTGCGAAATGAAAACTTCGCCCTAAGGCCCGCTTCGGCTTACCCGTGGTTAAAAAAGTTTCTTCCCAGTTGAAACGCGAAATCAGGTTTGCTAGCGTGACGCCCAGAGACGAACAAAGGAGCCTGCGCCATGTGCGGAATCGTCGGTCTGTTCCTGAAAGACCCAAAGCTCGAACCGAACCTCGGCGCGATGCTCACTGACATGCTGATCACCATGACCGACCGCGGCCCCGACAGTGCGGGCATCGCGATCTATGGCCGCCCCGAAAAGGGCCGCGCCAAGCTCACCGTGCAATCGGCCACCCCCGATGCCGATTTCGAAACGCTGGCCGCCGACCTCGGCAAAGCCATCGCCGCCAAAGTCACCGGCACGGCCAAAGACACCCACATGGTCCTCGAACTCCCCGATGACCGGCTCGACGCCGCCCGCCACGCCCTGCGGTCGCTGCGCCCGAACGCCAAGGTGATGAGCGCCGGAGAAGGCATTGAAATCTATAAGGAAGTCGGCCTTCCCAAAGACGTCGCCGCCCGCTTCGATATCGCGCACATGTCCGGCACCCACGGCATTGGCCACACCCGCATGGCCACCGAATCCGCCGTCACCACGATGGGCGCGCACCCGTTCTCGACCGGCTCCGACCAGTGCCTCGTGCACAACGGCTCGCTTTCCAACCACAACTCGGTCCGCCGCGTGCTGAAACAGGCCGGCATGACGTTCGAGACCGAAAACGACACCGAAGTCGCCGCCGCCTTCATCAGCCACAAACTGCAAGAAGGCGCCAAGCTTGGCGAGGCGATGGAAGCCACCCTCACCGACCTTGACGGTTTCTTTACCTTCGTCGTCGGTACAAAAAACGGCTTCGGCGTGGTCCGCGACCCCATCGCCTGCAAACCCGCCGTCATGGCCGAAACCGACCAATATGTCGCCTTCGGCTCGGAATACCGCGCCATGGTCAACCTGCCGGGCATCTTATCCGCCCGCGTGTGGGAGCCGGAACCGGCAACCGTCTATTTCTGGGAACGCTGATTATGCAGACATTCGACCTTGAAGCGCATGGCCTGCGCCAACTGAACTCGGCCCTTCACGCCCTGCGCGGCCAGACCAACGAAACCGCGTGGGAAATCGTCAACCCCAAAGGCTCGCACGCCATAGCCGTCGGCCTCGATGCCCCCATCGACGTCACCGTGCGCGGCTCGACCGGCTATTACTGCGCGGGCATGAACAAACAGGCCACCGTCCGCGTCAAAGGCTCGGCCGGTCCGGGTGTGGCCGAAAACATGATGTCGGGCACCGTCATCATCGACGGTGACGCCAGCCAATACGCCGGTGCCACCGGTCGCGGCGGCCTTCTGGTGATCAAAGGCAACGCATCGTCACGCTGCGGCATCTCGATGAAGGGCATCGACATCGTCGTGCACGGCAACATCGGCCACATGTCGGCCTTCATGGCACAATCGGGCAACATGGTCGTCCTTGGCGACGCAGGCGAAGCCTTGGGCGACTCGCTCTACGAGGCCCGCCTTTTCGTGCGCGGCTCGGTCAAATCGCTCGGCGCCGACTGCATCGAAAAAGAGATGCGCCCCGAACACATCGCGATCCTCGCCGACCTTCTGAAGCGCGGCGAGGCCGACCATCTGGCCAAACCCGAAGAGTTCAAGCGCTACGGCTCGGCCCGCAAACTCTACACATTCAATATCGACAACGCGTCATCGTACTAAGGGCACATTTCCAAATGACCGATTTCCCCCATACCCCGCCCAAGATGTCGTGGACCTACAACAACGACGTCAACGCCGAAATCCGCCGCGCCGCAGCCACAGGCATCTATGACATCCGCGGTGGCGGATCGAAGCGGAAGCTGCCGCATTTCGATGACCTCCTGTTCCTCGGTGCCTCGATCAGCCGCTACCCGCTCGAAGGCTACCGCGAGAAATGCGCCACAGACGTCTGGCTCGGCACGCGCTACGCCAAAAAACCCATCCACCTCGACATCCCCGTCACCATCGCAGGCATGTCCTTCGGTGCCCTCTCCGGCCCCGCGAAAGAGGCTTTGGGCCGTGGAGCATCGGCGGCTGGCACATCGACCACCACCGGCGATGGCGGCATGACCGAAGAAGAACGCGGCCATTCCAAAACCCTCGTCTACCAATACCTGCCCAGCCGCTACGGCATGAACCCAGACGATTTGCGCCGCGCCGATGCCATCGAAGTGGTCGTGGGCCAAGGCGCAAAACCCGGCGGCGGCGGCATGCTTCTGGGCCAGAAGATCAGTGACCGCGTCGCCATGATGCGGAACCTTCCCAAAGGCATCGACCAACGCTCCGCCTGCCGCCACCCCGACTGGACCGGCCCGGACGATCTGGAAATCAAGATCCTCGAAATCCGCGAGATCACCGATTGGGAAAAGCCGATCTACGTGAAAATCGGCGGCGCACGCCCCTATTACGACACCGCCCTTGCCGTCAAAGCCGGCGCTGACGTGGTAGTGCTCGACGGCATGCAGGGCGGCACGGCGGCCACGCAGGATGTCTTCATCGAAAACGTCGGCATGCCCATCCTCGCCTGCATCCCGCTTGCGGTCAAAGCCCTGCAAGACCTCGGCATGCACCGCAAGGTGCAACTCATCGTCTCGGGCGGCATCCGCTCGGGCGCTGACGTGGCAAAGGCCATGGCACTCGGCGCAGACGCCGTCGCCATCGGCACCGCAGCCCTGATCGCCCTTGGCGACAACGACCCGGCCTTGGAGGCTGAATACAACAAACTCGGCACCACCGCAGGCGCCTATGACGACTGGCACGAAGGCAAAGATCCCGCGGGCATCACGACGCAGGACCCCGAACTTTACAGCCGCTTCGACCCCATCCTCGGCGGCCGCCGCCTGAAGAACTACCTCAAGGTAATGACCCTCGAAGCGCAAACCATCGCGCGCGCCTGCGGCAAGAACCACCTGCACAACCTCGAGCCCGAAGACCTCTGCGCCCTGACCATCGAAGGCGCGGCAATGGCGGGCGTCCCGCTCGCAGGCACCAGCTGGATACCGGGCCGCAACGGCTTCTGACCCGACACGTTACATACACCGACACGAAAGTCGGACACAAAGACAGGACAGGGAGTTTTCACTATGGCAATCGATCTTGCCGCTTGGGCCGCCGAACGGGGCGTCAAATACTTCATGATCTCCTACACCGACCTCTTCGGTGGCCAGCGGGCGAAACTGGTGCCCACGCAGGCGATCAACGACATGTCCGAGGATGGCGCCGGTTTCGCAGGTTTCGCCACATGGCTTGACCTGACCCCCGCCCACCCCGACATGATGGCGGTTCCCGATCCCACCTCGGTCATCCAGCTGCCATGGAAGAAAGAAGTCGCATGGGTCGCAGCCCGCTGCGTGATGGAGGGCAAGCGCCTCGCCCAGGCCCCACGCAACGTGCTGGAAAAACTGGTGGACGAAGCCGCCAAGGAAGGCCTGCGCGTCAAGACGGGGGTGGAACCCGAATTCTTCATCCTCAACGCCGATGGCGATGCCTGCTCGGACATCTACGACACCGCAGAAAAGCCCTGCTATGACCAGCAGGCGATCATGCGCCGCTACGATGTGATCTCGGAAATCTGCGACTACATGCTCGAACTCGGCTGGGAGGCGTACCAGAACGACCACGAAGACGCGATCGGCCAGTTCGAGATGAACTGGAAATACGACGACGCCCTGCAAACCGCAGACAAGCACAGCTTCTTCAAATTCATGGTCAAGTCGATCTCGGAAAAGCATGGCTTCCGCGCGACCTTCATGCCCAAACCCTTCAAGGGCCTCACGGGGTCGGGCTGCCACGCCCATATCTCGGTCTGGTCGATGGACGGCAAGACCAACGCCTTCTCCGATCCGTCCAAGGAACTGTCGCTGTCGGACCGTGGCCGCAGCTTCCTTGGCGGCATCATGAAACACGCCTCGGCGCTGGCGGCGATCTGCAACCCGACCGTGAACAGCTACAAGCGCATAAACGCGCCGCGCACATCATCGGGCGCGACTTGGGCCCCCAATACCGTGACATGGACCGGCAACAACCGCACCCATATGGTGCGGGTCCCCGGCCCCGGCCGGTTCGAACTGCGCCTGCCCGATGGCGCGGCCAACCCCTACCTGTTGCAAGCCGTCATCATCGCCGCGGGCCTCGATGGTGTCCGCACCAACGCCGATCCGGGCCGCCGCTACGACATCGACATGTATAGCCAAGGCCACACCGTCAAAGGCGCGCCGAAACTGCCGCTGAACCTGCTCGACGCCCTGCGCGAATACGACAAGGACAAGACGCTGAAAGCCATGATGGGCGAGGAATTCTCGTCGGCCTACATCAAGCTCAAGCACAAGGAATGGGACAGCTTCGTCGCCCACTTCTCGCGCTGGGAACACGAAAACACGTTCGATATCTGACCAGCGCAGGAATTTTCTGCGAAAATTCCAAGGGGGGCTTTCCGCCCCCCTTCGGCCTTTCAGGCCTACCCCCCGAGAGTATTTGCGGCAAGGATGAAGGGGAAAGCCCCGCTTCATTCACATTCGCTCAAATATCCTCGGGGGAGCCGCTAAACGCGCCGTGGGGGCGGAAAGCCCCCGTCTTTGCATCGTTCATGAAAAAAATGGTCGGGGCGGTGGGATTCGAACTCACGACCCTCTGCACCCAAAGCAGATGCGCTACCAGACTGCGCTACACCCCGACTGTTGCCCGACATAATCCGGCAGGCGCGGCACTTCAACCCAAATCGACGCGCGCAAGATCACTTGCACGGCCATGCCGCCGATCCCTGCCCGATCGCGGTATGCCGCAGCACCGCCCCTTCGGTCAGTCCCAGCTTGCGCGTCATGCCTGCGTTGACTTCGAGCACGAATTGCACATCCTTGCCGCCGTCAATCGGCACCAGATTGCCGGGCTTTGCGTTTTCATGGATGCGCGTCACCGTCCCCGAGGAATCGGCAAACACCATATCCAGCGGGATCAACGTGTTCTTCATCCAGAAGGCAACCGGACCGGGACTGTCATAGACAAACAGCATCCCCGCCATAGAGGCCATCTCTTTGCGAAACATCAGCCCCTGCGCCCGCTCTGCGCCGCTGTCTGCAACCTCGACGCTGAACCGGGCAACCCCGCCCGATCCGCGCACATCGACATGATCGGGCGAACAAAGGCCGGACGCCGCAGCGCCCCCCCCGTACAGGGCCAGAACCGCGCCGGCTATCAGCCCCCGTTTCGGGTAGCGGCTTCCCATGACAACACCTGCATAGCCATGCGTCCGCGCTTGCCCTCGACGATGCGAAGGCAGATCGCCTCGCCCGCCTGCAGATCGGCGAAGCCGGAAATCCGCAATACTTCGATATGGATGAAAACGTCTTCCGGTCGGCCGAAGACATTGGCAAAGCCGAACCCCTTGGCCTTGTCGAACCACTTCACCCGGGCAGGCTCCATCGGCAAAGAGGCGATTTCTTCCAGCGACGCAGGTGCGGCCTCATCCCCGAGCGGAAACGCGACCCCTTGCGGAGGCTCGATCGAAAGCACTTCCACCGCCTGAACGCCACGTTGCGTCATCTGCACATTCACCGAAATACCAGCACCGTCGGCAACCGAATTCTGTCCGTAGTTACGAAGCACGTTGGCGTGAAGCAGAATATCCGCGCCACCCTCGTCTGCTACAATGAACCCGAAACCTTTTCCAGGATCAAACCATTTTACCCGACCATGCACGATATGCATGGTCTTTTCTTCTTCTGTCATATCGAGAGCCGTTTCCCCAGAGTTAGCCCCATCGCCAAGAACCATGCAGTGAATTGCGCCGCAATATCAAGGCCAATTCGTTAATGCTTGTTACCCAAAGGGGCGCAAAATGCGCTCCATCAGGGGTTGAGCCTTTGAATTGTCCAATCGTCATCGACACTGTTTCGGGTCCACTTGAAGCGGTCATGCAACCGGAACGCCCCGTCGGCCCAGAACTCGATTTCAACCGGCCGGATACGTATCCCGCCCCAGAACGCAGGTCGCGCCGGATTGGTTCCCTTGGTTGCGGTAATTTTTGCAACTTCCGCCATCAGGGCCGCCCGCGAGGCCAATGGCTGCGATTGCTGGGACGCCCAGGCGCCCAGACGGCTCTTCAGGCTGCGGCTGGCGTAGTATTCGTCCGCCTGCCGCCCCTCCTCGCGTTCGGTCAGGCCGCGCACCCGGATTTGGCGGCGCAGCGATTTCCAGTGCAGCACAAAGGCCGCCTTGCCCGCTGCGTTAATCTCTTGCGCCTTCTGGCTGTTGTAATTGGTATAAAACACAAAGGCATCGGCCTCTATATCTTTCAGCAGCACCATCCGCGCATTCGGCATCCCGAATTGATCGACCGTCGAAAGTGCGATCGCATTCGGATCGTTCGGCTCCAAAGGTTCGGCTTGCGCCATCCAGCGCCGCGCGATGGCAAAGGGGTCGCTCCCTTCGAAGATACCAGTCCTGTCCATGTCACTTCCTTCCGGGCGTCCCTGCCGCCCGCCAGTTTCCTGCCTGCCCCGCCTTGATGCAAACGAAGGGATCGCCTACACCTCGGCAGCAACGAACAAGGGTGGGCGAGGGACAGGCAATGTCAACCGGACTTATGGCAGGAAAACGCGGGCTCATCATGGGCCTTGCCAATGACAAATCCATCGCCTGGGGCATCGCCAAGGCGCTGGCCGACCACGGCGCCGAAATGGCCTTCTCCTATCAGGGTGAGGCGCTGAAAAAGCGCGTCGAACCGCTGGCGGCCTCGATCGGCACGCCGCTTCTGTTCGAATGCGACGTGGCCAACGAAGCCTCGATGGACGCGCTGTTTGCCGGCTTGCAGGAACACTGGGGCACGCTCGACTTCGTGGTCCATGCCATCGGCTTTTCCGACAAGAACGAATTGCGCGGCCGCTACGTCGACACGGGCCGCGACAACTTCCTGATGACGATGGACATCTCGGTCTATTCCTTCACCGCCATCTGCAAACGCGCCGCCGCCATGATGCCTGCAGGCGGCTCGCTCCTGACCCTCACCTATTACGGCGCCGAAAAGGTCATGCCGCATTACAACGTGATGGGTCTGGCCAAGGCAGCACTCGAAGCCTCGGTCAAATACATCGCCGAAGACCTCGGCAAGGACGGCATCCGCGTCAACGCCATCTCGGCAGGCCCGATCAAAACGCTGGCCGCCTCGGGCATCGGCGATTTCCGCTACATCATGAAGTGGAACGAGCTGAACTCGCCGCTGCGCCGCAACGTCACGCAAGAAGAGGTCGGCAAAGCCGCGCTTTACCTGCTCTCCGATCTCGGCTCGGGCACCACGGGGGAAAACCTGCATGTCGACGCAGGCTACCACGTCGTCGGCATGAAGGCCGTCGACGCCCCCGACATCGACGCGGTCACGGGTCGTAACGGCAAAGAATAACCACCATGACCCCCGCCGCCTTTGCCGCCTTTGCAGGCCTCGTGGTCTTTGCCGCCGTCAGCCCCGGCCCCGCCGTGCTGATGTCGGCGCGCACCGGCCTGACCGAAGGTTTCCGCACAGGCTTCATGCTGGCCATGGGCATCGGCGCGGGTGCTGTCACATGGGCGCTCGCCGCCGTCTTCGGCCTGACACTTGTGTTCCAGGCCGCGCCCTCGCTCCTCTGGGCGCTCAAACTCTGCGGCGCGGCCTATCTGCTCTGGATGGCCTTCCACCTCTGGCGCGACGCGAAAACCCCGTTCCAGACCGCCGACACGCGGCCGCTGCCCCGAACGCCCTTCGCCGCCTTCCGCCTCGGCCTCTGGACCAACCTGTCCAATCCCAAGGCCGCGGTGATGTTCTCGTCGATCTTCCTCGGCACGCTTCAGGCAGGCACGCCCTACTGGGTGCTCGGCGTTCTGCTGGCCATCATCTTCCTGTCGGAAACCATCTGGAACACTCTCGTCGCCCGCGTCTTCTCGCTCGACCGCACCCGCGCCCGCTACATCAGCCTCAAGACCGTGATCGACCGCAGCTTCGGCGGGCTTCTCGCCCTGCTCGGCATCAAGATCGCGCTGACATGACCCGCATTTTCTGTCCATAAATATCCCGGGGGTGCGGGGGCTGGCCCCCGCTTCTCCATCGGCCACAGGGGACCGCCACCATGAATGACCGCCTTCCGCACGAAAAAGGCTTCCACGTCAGCTGGGATCAACTCCACCGCGACGCCCGTGCGCTGGCATGGCGCCTCGACGGCAAAGGCCCCGGCGAGAACGGCGCGTGGAAGGCCGTCGTCGGCATCACGCGCGGCGGTCTGGTCCCCGCCATGATCGTCAGCCGCGAACTCGACATCCGCGTGGTCGATACGATCAGCGTCAAATCCTACAACCACCAGACCCAGACCGAATCCCGCGTGACCAAATCCCCGCAGGAAGACCTGATGGGCGATGGCACCGGCATCCTGATCGTCGACGATCTGGTCGATTCCGGCAAAACCCTCGAACTCGTCCGCCGCCTCTACCCCAAGGCGCAGTTCGCCACCGTCTACGCCAAACCCCACGGCAAGCCGCAGGTCGACACCTACGTGACCGAGGTCAGCCAGGACACCTGGATCTTCTTTCCGTGGGACATGGCACTGCAATACGTCCAGCCCTTCCGCGGCACCGATTGACGCGGCTGTCGCCCGGCAAAGCGTGAACAAGGCATAAATCCCGCGTGCCAGATGCGTGCATCGCCTGTGCACGCGTTCTGCATCGGCCTCGCCGTTTCGCCGAGTGACCTACCGGCACGGGCGAAACGGGCAATAGATGAACGCATCTTAACGCTTTTGCACTTCGCGTCTGCATCGCTTGTGCATCCCCGTTGCTTCCCCTTGCGCTCGGTATCGCCAACCGCTCTATTCACAATGAATTGCCGACGGAGACCCCGATGACCCTGCTCTTGAACCCCGCCATGGCCGCCACCGATCCGCCCCCGGTGATGGAGGCGCGGCGCTGGTTGCAGGGCGCGGTTTTCCCCGCTGACCGCCCGCTGATCAACGTAAGCCAGGCCGCTCCGGTCGACCCCCCGCCGCTCGGCCTGCGGCAGGCGCTGGCCGAAGCGGCGCTGACGAATGATGCGGCGCACCTCTACGGCCCCGTCCTGGGGCTGCCCGAACTCCGCGCCGAAATCGCCGCGCAATGGACCGACTCCTACGGGGGCACAGTGCGCGAAGATCAGGTCGCAATCACCCAAGGTTGCAATCAGGCATTCACCGCAATCACCGCCACGCTGGCGGGAAACGGGGATGAAGTAATCCTTCCAACCCCTTGGTATTTCAATCATAAAATGTGGCTCGACATGGCAGGCGTCACCGCCGTGCCGCTGCCGGCAGGCGTAGGCCTGATCCCCGAAGCCGATGCCGCAGCCCGCCTGATCACGCCCAAAACCCGCGCGATCGTGCTGGTCAGCCCCAACAATCCGGGCGGTTCCGAATACCCCGCCGAAACCCTTGCCGCCTTCCGCGACCTCTGCCGCGCCAAGGGCATCGCGCTGATCGTGGATGAAACCTACCGCGATTTCGACAGCCGCACAGGTCGCCCGCATGACCTTTTTGCCGACCCAGACTGGGACGACACGCTGATCCAGCTCTATTCGTTTTCAAAGGCTTACAGGCTGACAGGCCACCGCGTCGGCGCAGTTGTGGCCAGCCCGGCCCGTCTGGCCGAGGTCGAGAAATTCCTCGACTGCGTCGCCATCTGCCCCAGCCAGCTCGGCCAGATCGGCGCGCTCTGGGGCATGCAGAACCTTGGCAAATGGGTCGCTGGTGAGCGGGTCGAAATCTTGAACCGTCGCACCGCGATGGTCGGCGGTTTCGCCGCCCTGCCGGACTGGAAGCTATTGGGATGTGGCGCTTATTTCGCCTATGTCGAACACCCCTACCCGATGGATTCCGACGCCTTGGCCAAGCGTCTGGTGCATGATGCCTCGCTCCTCATGCTGCCCGGCACCATGTTCCAACCGCACGGTAACCCCGACGGCAAGCGCCAGTTGCGTATCGCCTTCGCCAACGTCGACGGCGCCGGAATAGCCGAGATGTTCCGCCGCCTCGCCTCGGTCCGGCTCTAGCCCGCTTGCCCCCTGCGCCCTGACCGCATAGACAGGCGACCACAACAGTTCAGCGCGGTCAAAAGGCGTGACGATGGCAAAGCAAGACAGCACCGATACCCCCAAGAAGCGCAAGACCGGCTCGACGCTGGTATGGGGCCTTCTGGTCCTGATCATGCTTGGCCTCGGCGGGTTCGGCGTCACCAACTTCGGCGGCGGCATCACCAGCATCGGCCGCGTCGGCGACCGCGAGATCGACGTGAACGAATACTCCCGCGCGCTGCGCCAGCAGGTCGACCAGATGTCGCAGCAATTCGGCATGCGATTGACGCTGGAACAGGCCCGCGCCTTCGGACTCGACCAGCAGGTGCTGCGCGGCCTTGTTTCAAAGGCCGCACTCGACAACGAAACCGCCCGGATCGGCATCTCGGCCGGCGACGCCACCCTTGCCGCCGAAATCCAGAAGATGGACGCCTTCAAGGGCACATCGGGCGCCTTCGACCGCGAAACCTACCGCTTCGCGCTGGAACGCAACAACCTGACCGAAGCCAAGTTCGAAGAAGGCATGCGCGCCGACATCGCCCGTTCCGTCTTGCAAGGCGCCATAGTGGGCGGTTTCACCGCACCTGCCGCCTACACCGACACCCTCGCCGCGTGGCAGGGCGAGACGCGCTCCTTTTCGGTTCTGCCCCTGTCCGAGGCCGATCTTGCCGCACCGCTTGCAGCCCCCACCGATGCAGAGCTTCAGGCCGTCTATGACGCGCAGATCGCAACCTTCACCAGGCCCGAAGCCAAGCGCATCACCTATGCAGCCCTTCACCCCGAAACGTTGGCCCCCACGATGCCAGTCGACGACGCCGCGGTTAAAGCGGCTTATGACGCCCGGATCGCGGAATTCATGGTGCCAGAACGCCGTCTGGTCGAACGCCTCGTTTACCCGACCGAGGATGAGGCGAAAGCCGCCAAGGCCCGTCTTGATGCAGGAGAGGCGACATTTGAACAACTGGTCGGGGAACGCAAACTCGCCCTGACCGACATCGACCTTGGCGATGTCAGCCGCGACGATCTCGGGGCCGCCGCCGATGCTGTCTTCGCGCTGACCGAACCGGGCGTTGCAGGCCCCGTCGCCACCGATTTCGGCCCCGCCCTGTTTCGTATGAACGCGGTCATGGCAGCGCAGGAAACCACCTTCGATCAGGCCAAGGACGACCTCAAGGCGGAATTGCAACTCGTCGCCGCCCGTACCGCCGTCTCGGACGAGTTCGAGCAGATCAACGACATCCTCGCCTCTGGCGCAGATCTGGAAGACGCCGCCAAGGAAGCGGGAATGGAGCTTGCGACACTCGATTATTCGGCCGAAACCCCCTCCGAAGGCATCACCGCTTTCCAAGGCTTCCGCACCGCAGCCGATGCCCTGCAAGAGGGTGATTTCCCCGAAGCGGTCGAGTTGGACGATGGTACCATTGTCGCCTTGCGGCTCGATGAAACCGTGCCGCCAACCCCCATTCCCTTTGCCGATGCGAAAGCGCAGGTGACAGAGGCGTGGAAAAAGGACGCGCTGGCCAAGGCACTTGCGGCCCGTGCGGCCGAGATCAGGACCGCGGTCCAAGGCGGCGCATCGCTCGGCAGCTTCGGCATCGTGTCGGCCAGCCGCAACATGACGCGCGACGGCACGCTTGAAGGTTTGCCGCCCGACGTTCTGAAAGCGGCGTTCGGCATGAAATCGGGCGACATGCAGGTGCTGGCGCTTGACGGATTCGTCGGCCTCGTACGCCTTGACGAGGTAACGCCCGCCACCACCACGGGCGAGGATGCGGCCGCGCTGCATGACAGCATCGCCATCCGCGCACGCCGCGACATCGCCGAGGACGCATTCACCCTATTCTCGGATGCTCTCGGGCTCGAAGCGGGGATCGAACTCGACCAGACCGCGATCAATGCGATCAACGCCCAGATGCAGTAAGGCCCGAAATGAAACTCAGCCCAGGTTTTGACGCGTTCGAACGCGGCTGGAACGCCGGCCACAATCAGGTCGTCCATGCACGCCTCGCGGCCGATCTCGACACGCCGGTGTCCTTGATGCTGAAACTGGCCGAAGCCCGGACCGACACGTTCATGCTGGAAAGCGTGACAGGCGGCGAGGTTCGGGGACGTTATTCGGTCGTGGGCATGAAGCCCGATCTGATCTGGCAATGCCATGGCACCCAAAGCCGCATAAACCGCGAAGCCCGCTTCGATCCGGCGGCCTTTGTCTCGCTCGATGGCGCGCCGCTCGATACGCTGCGGGCGCTGATTGCGGAAAGCCGGATCGACCTGCCCGATGGCCTGCCGCCCATCGCGGCGGGCCTGTTCGGCTATCTCGGCTACGACATGATCCGGCTGGTCGAGAACCTGCCCGACGTGAACCCCGATCCGCTGGGCCTTCCCGATGCGGTGCTGATGCGCCCCTCGGTCGTGGCCGTGCTTGACGGCGTCAAGGGAGAGGTCACGCTCGTCGCCCCCGCCTGGACCGCATCGGGCCTGACCGCCCGCGCAGCCTATGCCCAAGCCGCCGAGCGTGTGATGGACGCGCTGCGCGACCTTGACCGCGCACCACCGGCACAGCGTGATCTGGGCGAGGCACGGCCCGTGGGCGAAGCGCAGTCGAATTTCACGCATGACGGCTACAAGGCCGCCGTCGAAAAGGCCAAGGATTATATCCGCGCGGGCGACATCTTTCAGGTCGTTCCCAGCCAGCGTTGGGCGCAGCGATTCGAGCTGCCGCCCTTTGCACTGTACCGCTCGCTTCGTCGCACCAACCCTTCGCCCTTCATGTTCTTCTTCAACTTCGGCGGCTTTCAGGTCATCGGCGCCAGCCCCGAAATCCTTGTCCGTCTGCGCGACGGCGAGGTGACGGTGCGCCCCATTGCCGGAACCCGCAAACGCGGCGCAACGGCGGAAGAGGACAAGGCGCTAGAGCTTGATCTTCTGGCCGACCAGAAGGAACTGGCCGAGCATCTGATGCTGCTCGATCTGGGGCGCAACGATGTGGGACGGGTCGCAAAACTCGGCACCGTGCGTCCGACCGAACAGTTCATCATCGAACGCTACAGCCATGTGATGCATATCGTGTCGAACGTCGTGGGCGAAATCGCTGACGGCGAAGATGCGCTATCGGCACTGTTGGCGGGCCTGCCTGCCGGCACGGTTTCGGGTGCGCCAAAGGTGCGCGCGATGGAGATCATCGACGAGCTGGAACCCGAAAAGCGCGGCATCTATGGCGGGGGCTTGGGCTATTTCGCAGCGAATGGGGAAATGGATTTCTGCATCGCGTTGCGAACGGCCGTGCTCAAGGACGAGACGCTTTATATTCAGGCGGGCGGCGGCGTTGTCTATGACAGCGACCCCGAGGCCGAATATCAGGAAACCGTCAACAAATCCCGCGCCCTGCGCCGCGCGGCGGAAGACGCAGGCATGTTCGCCCGACGCTCGAACGGCTAAGGCACCGACAACCGGCAACGCTCAGTTTTCCTTACGCAGCACCGCGCTGATCGGGGCCAGCGCAACGGAAGCGGCGCGCCCTTCGACGTTCCACTGCAGAATCGCGGCAATCGTATCGGGGCGCGTGCTGCCCAGCACCACGACCGACCCTTCCTGCGCCGCACGGAAGGCCGCACGGTCCAGATAACGGCGGATCACGGGCACCGATTCACCCGCAGCGTCAAGCATCCTGAAGGCGGTCGCTTGTGGTACACCCTCGCGGCGCGCGGCCTGATCGACGGCGTTCAAACCGCGTTCCATCGTCAGGATACCCCTGCCCTGTGCCACGAGAATCGGCGCCACCGCAGCCGCCAAAGCGCGGTTGTCTTCTTCCAGTCCCGCAGCGCCCAGAACGGCAACCGCCTCGGGCACCGCGATGTCCATCGCCTGATAGCTCTGCTCGATATCCGCCGGCTTTGCCCCCTTGGGCACACCGGTCGTCTGGATCATCACCTCTTGCCCCGCGTTCCGGTAGACTGCGGCAATCGCTGCGACATCCGGCAAAAGCGGATCGACGACAAAGGTAACCGGGAATGGCAGCGCTGCAAGCGTCTCGCGGTCGAGGTCCGGCGCACCGTCATCGATCAGAACCAGCGCAAACAGGGGCTTTCCATCCGCATTGTCGAAAGGACGCGAGAAGAGATCAAGCGGAGTGGTCGCAGCGGGCAGTGCCACAACCTCCTCGGTCCCATCACCGATGCGGGGAAGCGCATCTGCGGTCGGGGGTTGCTGACGCTCGGTCAACGGTCGGCTGTCGGGTACGATCAAACTTGGCGCTTCTGGCAATGTCGGCACCGGGTCGAGCGCAATGATCGCGGCCCCGCCGGTTGCGGCAGGCGGCTCTGGCAGTTCCGGCGCTTTTTCGAGCAAAGGTTCAGACGGCGCATCGGCGATGACGGGCGGCGGTTCGACCGTTTCGGGCGCGCTGTCACCCGACAAAGGCGGAACCGACGGCAAAGGAAGGATACTCGGCAGATCGCCGGTCTGTGGCACGGGCGCCTCGGGGGCAGTCAAGGACACGTCAGGCGTCGCCACACGGTCAGGGGCAACATCCTGCGCCACCAGGGGCGGTTCGGCGACACTATCGCCCGCCGGTGCAGGCTCCGCGTCCGGCGATTGAATCGCAGTTTCCGGCAGGGCATCGGGCAGGGCGTCATTCACGGCATCGGGCAGGCCACCCGGATCTTCGGCAATCGCCACCGCAGGCGGTTCGCCGACGATCACCGGTGCATCCTGCACTTGCGGTGCGGAAGTGGCCGCGACCTCCGGCTCTACCGGACGAGGCAAAGG
Source organism: Gemmobacter aquarius (assembly GCF_003060865.1). Taxonomy (NCBI): domain Bacteria; kingdom Pseudomonadati; phylum Pseudomonadota; class Alphaproteobacteria; order Rhodobacterales; family Paracoccaceae; genus Paragemmobacter; species Paragemmobacter aquarius. The sequence goes on along the minus strand of NZ_CP028918.1, from coordinate 1,537,648 downwards.
CGCCACCTGCGATATCACCGCAAGGCCTGCGCCCGCGACAATGCCACCCCAGACCAACCCTGTCCCAAACCCACGGATCACGCCGTTCCCCCGTCTTGCCAGCCCTATTCGCCGTCTTGGGCGGCTTCGTCACCTTGACGCCCCGCCTTAGCTCTGCCCATGTATAGCCCGACCCGTTCCAGGCTTCACCCCCAATCCGGCAAGGCCCGCAAGATGCTGCTCCTGATCGATAACTACGACAGTTTCACCTACAATCTCGTGCATTATCTGGGCGAGTTGGGGGCCGATATCGTCGTAAAGCGCAACGATGCGCTAGACGTGCAGGCGCTCATGGCAATGAAACCGCAGGCAATCGTGCTATCGCCAGGCCCATGCGACCCTGCGCAGGCCGGGATTTGCCTGCCTCTGACACTCGCTGCATACGAAGCGCGAATCCCCCTTCTGGGCGTTTGCCTCGGGCATCAGACCATCGGGCAGGCTTTTGGCGGAGATGTCGTGCGCTGCCATGAAATCGTGCATGGCAAGATGGGCACCATGCACCACACAGGCAAAGGCGTGTTCCGCGACCTGCCCTCGCCGTTTCAGGCCACGCGCTACCATTCGCTGATCGTGGACCGCGCCACCCTGCCCGATTGCCTCGAAGTGACGGCATGGCTTGACGATGGCACGATCATGGGCCTGCGCCACAAGACCGCGCTGATCGAAGGGGTGCAGTTTCATCCGGAAAGCATCGCTTCGGAACACGGGCATCAATTGCTGCGGAACTTCCTGACCGAGGCAGGCGCACTTCAAGGGGTGCCCGCATGAGCGATGTGCTGCGCCCGCTGATTGGCCTTGCCGCCGAACGCCCGCTGACCCGTGCCGAGGCCGAGCGCGCCTTTGAAGCCTTGTTTAACGGCGAGGGCACGCCCGCGCAGATGGGCGGGTTCCTCATGGCCTTGCGAACGCGGGGCGAGACGGTCGACGAATACACCGCCGCCGCCAGCGTCATGCGGTCCAAATGCCACAAGGTTACAGCCCCTGCCGGGGCGATGGACATCGTCGGCACCGGAGGCGACGGCAAGGGTACGCTGAACATCTCGACAGCAACCGCCTTTGTCGTGGCGGCCTGCGGTGTGGCCGTGGCCAAGCACGGCAACCGCAACCTGTCGTCCAAATCCGGCTCGGCCGATGCGCTGACGGAAATGGGGCTGAACGTGATGATCGGCCCCGAACTGGTCGAGCGTTGTCTGGCCGAAGTCGGGATCGGCTTCATGATGGCGCCGATGCACCATCCCGCCATGCGCCATGTCGGCCCCGTTCGCGCCGAACTTGGCACGCGCACCATCTTCAACATCCTTGGCCCGCTGACCAACCCCGCAGGGGCGACACGGCAACTGACCGGCACGTTTTCAGACCGGTTGATCCGGCCCATGGCCGAAACGCTGCTGAAACTCGGCTCGGAAAAGGCTTGGCTGGTGCATGGCGGGGATGGCACCGACGAAATCTCCATCGCCGCCCGCACCAAGGTCTGCGCGGTCGAGGGAGGATTCATCAAGGAATTCGAGATCGGCCCCGAAGATGCTGGCCTTCCCTATCACCCGTTCGAATCCATCCTCGGCGGCACGCCAGCCGAAAACGCCGTGGCCTTCCGCGCCCTGCTTGACGGTGCAACCGGGGCCTACCGCGACGCCGTGCTGCTGAACGCCGCGGCGGCGCTGGTCGTGGCAGAAAAGACCAAATCGCTGACCGAAGGCGTTGAACTCGCCCGTCATGCCATCGACTCCAAGGCGGCCCAGGCCAAAGTCGCGGCCCTTGCGCGTATCACGCAAACGGCCTGAACCCTCACATAACGCCGAATGGCCGGATAGACACCAATGCCCACGATTCTGGACCGCATCAAATCCTACAAGCTGGAAGAAGTCGCGACCCGCAAGGCGCAACGCTCGGTGCAGGACCTCGAGGAAGCCGCGAACGCCGCTCCTGCGCCCCGCGGGTTCGCGCGCGCCCTGCACGAGGCCAGCACCACCGGCTACGGGCTGATCGCCGAGGTCAAGAAAGCCTCGCCCTCCAAAGGCCTGATCCGGCCCGATTTCGACCCGCCAGCCATCGCCCGCGCCTACGAGGCAGGCGGGGCGACCTGTCTTTCCGTGCTGACGGACGGACCTTCGTTTCAGGGCGCCGACGAATTCCTGACCCAGTGCAGCGAGGCGACGGCCCTGCCCTGCCTGCGAAAGGATTTCATCTACGATCCCTACCAGATCGTCGAGGCGCGGGGCCTGCACGCCGATTGCATCCTGCTGATCATGGCCTCACTTTCCGACGCGCAAGCGGCAGAGTTGGAAGCCGTGGCGCTGGAGTGGAAGATGGATGTCCTGATCGAGGTGCACGACCGCGCCGAACTCGACCGTGCAGCCAAGCTGAAAAGCGAGTTGATCGGCATCAACAACCGCAACCTTCACACGTTTGAAGTGACGCTCGAGACGACCCGCGATTTGGCCCGCCGCGTACCCGAAGACCGCATGATCGTCTCCGAAAGCGGCCTTTACACACCCGCGGACCTTGCCGATATGGCCCGTTACGGCGCCCGCTGCTTCCTGATCGGGGAAAGCCTGATGCGGCAAAAGGATGTCGAAGCGGCAACCCGCACGATCCTGTCTGCTCCGCTGAAATCCCAAGGTGGCATATGAGCCTGACGCATTTCGACGAACAGGGTCACGCGCATATGGTCGATGTGTCGGGCAAGCCGGTGACCGACCGCGTCGCCGTGGCGCGGGGATCGGTCGTGATGTCGCCGGAAACGCTGGCGATGATAACCGAAGGTCGCGCGAAAAAGGGTGACGTTCTGGCTGTGGCACGGCTGGCCGGGATCATGGCGGCAAAGAAAACCGCCGATCTCATCCCGCTCTGCCATCCGCTGCCCATCACCAAGGTTGCGCTGGACCTGACGCCTGACGCATCGCTTCCCGGCATCGTGGTGGAAGCGACTGTAAAGACCGGAGGGCAGACCGGCGTCGAGATGGAAGCTTTGACCGCCGTTTCGGTCGCCTGCCTGACGATCTACGACATGGTCAAAGCTGTCGAGAAATCGATGCGGATCGAAGGCATCCGGCTGGTGCTGAAAGATGGCGGCAAATCAGGCCGTTACGAGGCGACATGATCACCGTGGACGAAGCGCTTTCGCGCTGTTTCGCACTGGTTCCGGTCTTGCCGCCCGAGGTTGTGTCACTGCGTCACGCGGCAGGTCGGGCGATGCCGCAAGCCGCCACGGCGCGGCGCGACCAACCGCCCTTTGCGGCCTCGGCTATGGATGGCTATGCGGTTCAGGGCGATGCGGTGGCTGGCGACCGCTTTACCGTGATCGGCGAGGCCGGAGCGGGCCATGCATTCGCTGGCGCAGTCGGGCCGCGTCAGACGGTACGGATCTTCACCGGCGCACCCGTGCCACAGGGCGCCACCCGCGTGATCATCCAGGAAGACGTCGCCCGATCGGGCGCGACCATCACCGTGAACCCGAATGCCGACAGCGGCACCAACATCCGCCCCGCCGGACAGGATTTTCGGGCCGGTGACACCCTGTCGCCCCGCCTGTTGCGGCCAAACGACCTGGCACTTCTGGCCGCGATGAACATCGCCGCAGTGCCTGTCACCCGCCGCCCCGTCGTGGCCCTGATCGCCACCGGAGATGAGTTGGTGATGCCCGGCGAGGAACCGCGCCCTGACCAGATCATCGCCTCGAACACCTTTGCCCTTGCCGCCATGGTCGAAGCGGCCGGGGGCGAGGCGCGGATTTTGCCGATCGCCCGCGACACCGAGGCCGAACTTTTCACCGTGCTCTCGATGACCGAAGCTTGCGACCTCATCGTTACCATCGGTGGAGCATCGGTCGGCGACCATGATCTTGTCGGCCGCGTCGCAGAAAGCATGGGGCTCGAGCGGGCTTTCTACAAGATCGCCATGCGGCCCGGAAAGCCGCTGATGGCAGGGCGCTTGCGCGGTGTGCCGATGTTGGGCCTGCCCGGCAATCCGGTATCGTCCATCGTCTGCGGCCATCTTTTCCTTTTGCCGATGCTGCGCGCGATGCTCGGCCTTGGTCAAACCCCACCCGAAACGCGGCGCGCGGTGCTGGCGGTTGGCGTTCCGGCAAACGGTCCGCGCACCCATTACATGCGCGCGCGCCTCGCAGGCGACCGGATCACTCCATTCGAACGACAGGACTCGGCCCTTATCACCATCCTGACCGAGGCGGACGCTCTTCTGGTCCGGCCCGCATCCGACGGTGCGGTTCCGGCAGGTTCCGAGGTCGCGTTTATCCCGCTGTGATCGGCACAGGCCGCTTGCGGCTTGACACAAAACAAGAACGCTGGCAGAACATAGCGAAAACATCCTGAACAGGGGCGGCCCCATGTTGACGCGCAAACAGCTTGAACTGCTCGATTTCATCAAGACGCGGATGGATCGCGACGGTGTCCCGCCCTCGTTCGACGAGATGAAAGAAGCGTTGGACCTGAAATCCAAATCGGGCATCCACCGCCTGATCACCGCGTTGGAAGAGCGTGGCTTTATCCGCAGGCTGGCCCATCGCGCCCGCGCTCTGGAAATCGTCAAACTGCCCGAAGCGATGGAAAAACCGGGCTTTACCCCGCGCGTCATCGCAGGCTCGAAGGTTGATGCACCAAAGGCGGCCTTGCCGGTTCAGGCCTTGGTCGATGCGATGGAACTGCCGGTCATGGGCCGGATCGCTGCCGGTGTTCCGATCGAAGCGATTGCCGAGGTCTCGCACCACATCGCAGTGCCCGGATCGATGCTGTCGGGCCGTGGTCATCATTATGCGCTTGAAGTCAAAGGTGACTCGATGATCGAGGCGGGGATCAACGATGGCGACATCGTCGTGATCCGGGAACAGTCGACCGCGGACAATGGCGACATCGTAGTCGCACTCGTCGAAGAGCAGGAAGCAACGCTCAAGCGCTTTCGTCGCAAGGGCGGGATGATCGCGCTGGAAGCGGCAAACCCCGCCTACGAGACGCGGCTTTTTCCCGACCATGCCGTGCGCGTTCAAGGGCGGCTTGTCGGGTTGATCCGCACTTACTGAGGCGTCGACCAGATTCGTTGCGCCGACTTTGTTGGAACGACGCGAAGATCATCATAGATCGCCAAGGCCCCGCTTTTGGCCAATAGGGCGCTATCCACGATCAGGCAGCCAGTGCCGCGGGCCTCATTTGTTGTGATGACGACCTCGGCCAGTCGGCAGACATCCAAACCACCGACCTCAGCCTTGGTCGCAAGAAACAGGCCGCTCTTGCCGCCGATTTCAAACCTTTGTCCCAAAGCGTCATCCACGAATCCCGATCGTCCGGCAGCCTGTTCCTGCACTCCAAGATCACCGTCATTCTCGAGCCAAGTCCGCGCAGCGAAACCGCCGCCCTTGGGCTTCGAAATGGCCCTGCCCTCTGGCCCGAGCAGACCGATCAGTTTGCCATCGGATGCCACCAGAAGAGCGGGGCGTTCGGCTTCGACCCAGAAAAACACCCCCAAGGCGGCAACCGCTACTCCGGCAATCCGGCCGTATCCGCGCCACAGGACGGCCCAAAGCAAACCAAGCGTAACGACCGGCAGCACGAACCACGGCGGAGCGGCAATCCCCGTCACCGCGCCTTCAATATTTGCGATGCGATGTGCGACATAAAGAATCCACTCTGCCCCGCGACCCATCACCCAAAGTGCGGGGTCGGCAAGGCCGAACGGAGCAAGCAGTGCAGCCATGGCCCCCGCCGGCATGACCACGGCACCCATGACCGGAACCGTCAAAAGGTTGGCCAGAAAGCCGTAATCGGTAAAGCGGTTGAAGTGCGCGCCGGCATAGGGCGCGGTTGCCAGACCGCCGATCAGCGACGAGGCGACCAGAACCAGCGCGGCGCGTTTGATCCTCGACAGACCCGCTGGCAGACGGGCATTGATCGCCTCGAACCCGGCAATAAGGGCAACGGTCGCGGCAAAGCTCATCTGGAAACCGGGGCTCAATAGCGCCTCGGGTTGCCAAAGAAGCAGGATCAGACCCGCCAGCGACACCGCACGCAGCGTCAGGGCCCGCCGGTCGAGAAGCACCGCGCCAAGCGTGACCACGACCATGACAAAGGCACGCTCGGTGGCGACATTCGACCCCGAAAGCATCAGGTAAAAGCCCGCCACGCCCAATGAAGCCACAGCCGCCAGTTTGCGCGTATCCACCCTCAGCGCGACAAAGGGGACAAGCGAAAGCCCGTATCGCAAAAGGGAAAAGACGAAGCCGATCAGAAAGGCAAGGTTCATCCCCGAGATCGCCAAAAGATGCGCTAGGCTCGAATCGCGCAGGGCCTGCACCGAAGCGAGCGACAGACCCGACCTGTCGCCCGTCATGGCACCTGCCGCAAAGGCCCCTGCATCACCGGGAACTCTGGCTTGTATCCCCGCTGTCAGCCGGTCGCGCAGTTGTCCGATCCATTGCTCGCCCGGTTCCGGTTCCTGCCACAACAGCACAGGCGTCCGGGTGTAACCGACCGCGCCCAGCCCTTCGAAAAACGCCATCTGCCTGAAATCGAAGCTATTCGGCTCGACCGGTCCTTCCGGTGCGGACAGCATTGCCGTCAAGATCACCGTCTGTCCGGGCGAAGGCCGCAGCCAGCGTTGATCGCCATGCAGCGACACCCTCACACGGTGCGGCGTGCGTTCGGGGGCGACACGGTCCAGTTGCACCCGGTCAAGCGTGATACGCAAAGCGTCCGATTGCGATCGGTCCACCTCGATCACGCGGCCGGTGACGGGGCCGTAGTAGCGGAAATCGAGCATCGGCCCCTGAACCAGATGCACCCTGAGGCCTGCCGCAAGAAAACCGCACAGGACGGCGGCGACCAAGATCGCAGGGGCGTGCCACAGATCGAGGCGGGCAAGTCCGGCCATGACAAGAACGCCAAGGGCACAGAGCGCGTAAAGCGGAATGCCCGGCTCGAAGTTCAGGGCGAACCAAAGGCCCACGCCGCAGCCGACGCCGACCGGGACAAACGGGAAAAGCCGCCCCCGTGCCGCCAGCAGCCGTTCCAGTGGCCATAAGACCCAAGCCCTGCCCACCTTGTTTTGCGCCCCGCGATTGCCTAGACAGGCGCGATCCTATTCCGGTCATGGTTTCCGAAAGGTTAATCCCACATGTGCGCCGCCGAGGCCAAACCCGTCGTCACCCGCTTTGCGCCCTCGCCCACCGGCTACCTGCATATCGGCGGCGGACGGACCGCGCTGTTCAACTGGCTTTACGCCCGTGGCCGTGGTGGCAAGTTCCTGCTGCGGATCGAGGATACCGACCGTGAACGGTCGACCCCCGAGGCGACCGAGGCGATCTTGCAAGGCTTGCGCTGGCTTGGCCTCGACTGGGATGGCGAGGCGGTAAGCCAGTTCGAGCAAAAGGACCGGCACGCCGAGGTCGCGCATCAGATGCTCGCACGTGGCACGGCCTACAAATGCTTTTCCACGCAGGAAGACATCGCCACCTTTCGCGCCGCGCAGGAAGCGGCGGGCGCAAGCTATGCGGTGTTCCAAAGCCCGTGGCGCGACGCCGATCCGGCCAGTTATCCCGATCTTCCTTACGTCATCCGCATGAAAGCGCCGCGAGACGGCGAAACGGTGATTGACGATCAGGTGCAGGGCCGTGTGGTGATCCAGAACGCAACGCTCGACGACATGATCGTGCTGCGCTCGGATGGAACGCCGACCTATATGCTGGCCGTGGTGGTCGATGACCATGACATGGGCGTGACCCATGTGATCCGCGGCGACGACCACCTGAACAACGCGGCACGCCAGCAGATGGTCTATGATGCGATGGGTTGGGACATTCCGGTCTGGGCGCATATACCGCTTATTCATGGACCCGATGGCAAAAAGCTGTCCAAGCGCCATGGCGCGACAGCGGTCGGGGATTATCAGGTGCAGGGCTATCCGGCTGCGGGGATGCGGAATTACCTCACGCGGCTTGGTTGGGCGCATGGCAATGACGAATTTTTCACCAGCCAGCAGGCGATGGAATGGTTTGATTTGGGGGGAATCGGACGTTCTCCGGCGCGGCTCGATTTCAAGAAACTGGAAAACCTGTGCGGGCAACATATCGCCGCCGCAGAGGATGCTGCACTGCTGCATGAAATCGAGGCTTTTCTGGCCGCCGCGCACATGGAGCTGTTGACGGATGCACAGCGCGACCTGCTGTCACGTGCCATGTACTGCGTGAAAGACCGCGCCAAGACTTTTCTGGAACTTATTGAAAAGGCTAGGTTTGCGCTGGTTTCGAGGCCTGTTTCAGCCGATGCCGCAGCAGAGGCTGCGCTGGATACGGTATCCCGTGGTATACTGAAAACATTGACGCCGCGCCTGCAAACTGTTAGCTGGACGAAAGAGGAACTCGAGCCGATCCTGACCGAAATAGCCGCGGCCCACGGCATCGGTTTCGGGAAACTCGCCGCCCCTCTGCGGGCCGCCCTTGCCGGTCGGACTGCGACACCTAGCGTTTACGACATGATGCTTGTCATCGGTCGGGACGAAACGATTTCGCGGCTAAAGGATGCCGCCGGCTGACCGGCATCCGTCTTGCAGTCGCACCGCTGCCAACGCCGCGCCGGTCTGCTCTGGCCACGGCACTATAGGGGAATTGAGAGATGGCTGACGCCAAAAGAACCGCAACGCTGACTTTGGACGGAAAGTCCTATGACCTGCCGGTCCATTCGCCCACCCTCGGCCCCGATGTGCTGGATATCCGCAAGCTTTACGCCGAAGCCGATGTTTTCACCTTTGACCCCGGCTTTACCTCGACCGCCGCTTGCGAAAGCGCGATCACCTATATCGATGGTGACAAGGGCGAATTGTTGCATCGTGGCTATCCGATCGAGCAGTTGGCGGCGCAGTCGTCCTATCTCGAACTGTGCTATCTTCTCCTTTACGGAGAGTTGCCGAACAGCGCGCAACTGTCCGATTTCAAGGGTCGCGTGACACGCCACACGATGGTGCATGAACAGATGCACAACTTTTTCCGTGGCTTCCGCCGTGACAGCCACCCGATGGCGACGATGGTTGGCGTGGTCGGTGCGATGTCGGCCTTCTACCATGACAGCCTGGACATCAACGACCCGTGGCAGCGCGAGGTAGCGGCGATCCGGATGGTGGCAAAACTGCCGACCATCGCGGCGATGGCCTACAAATATTCGGTCGGCCAGCCCTTCGTTTACCCGAAGAACGCGCTTAGCTACGCGGGCAACTTCCTGCATATGTGCTTTGCGGTTCCGGCCGAGGATTATGTGGTCAACCCGGTGCTGGAAAAGGCCATGGACCGGATCATGATGCTTCATGCCGACCACGAACAGAACGCATCGACCAGCACGGTGCGTCTGGCCGGATCGTCGGGTGCCAATCCCTTTGCCTGTATCGCGGCTGGTATCGCCTGCCTTTGGGGGCCGGCGCATGGCGGGGCCAATCAGGCTTGCCTCGAAATGCTCAAGGAAATCGGCACGGTTGACCGGATCCCGGAATTTGTCGCCAAGGCCAAGGACAAGAATTCGGGCTTCCGGCTGATGGGCTTTGGCCACCGCGTCTACAAGAACTTCGACCCGCGCGCGACTGTGATGAAGGAAAGCGCCGACGAGGTGCTGGACCTCTTGGGCGTGCACGACAACCCGCTGTTGCAGGTTGCCAAGGAATTGGAGCGGATTGCGCTGTCGGATGAATATTTCATCTCGAAGAAGCTGTATCCGAACGTCGATTTCTATTCGGGCATCATTCTGGAAGCGATGGGTTTCCCGACCTCGATGTTCACCCCGATCTTCGCGATTTCGCGCACCGTGGGCTGGATTGCCCAATGGAAAGAGATGATCGGCGAGACGAACCAGAAGATCGGCCGTCCGCGTCAGCTTTACGTGGGCGAAACGCAGCGCGATTACGTGGATATCTCGCAGCGCTGAGGGCAAAGGTTGCGCCTTGACGGCGCAGCTTTGCAATCTGCCAAAAACGGCGGCCTTGCGGGGCCGCCGTTCTGCTATCGGGTCACCGCACCGTCGAGTGTGGTGACCGCTCCATAAAGATCGATCCGGCGGTCGCGGAACAGGCCCCAGCTGCGCCGCAACTGCGCGATGGCAGCAAGGTCGAGCGTGGCGGTCAGAACCTCCTCGTCGGTCCGGCTGGCCTTTGCCAGCAGTTGGCCGCTGTGGTCGGCGATGAAGGACGAGCCGTAGAAGGTAACCGCGGTGCCTTCGGGTGCCGTTTCCGTGCCGATCCGGTTGGACGCGATAACCGGCATGATATTGGCGGCGGCGTGGCCGCGCATGACCATTTCCCAATGCGGCTGGCTGTCATAGCCGGGCGCGGGCGGTTCCGACCCGATGGCAGTGGGATAAAGCAGCATCTCGGCCCCCGCCAAGGCCATGGCGCGGGCGGCTTCGGGGAACCATTGGTCCCAGCAGATGCCGACGCCAATCTTGCCCACGGCGGTGTTCCAGACACGAAAGCCGGTATCGCCGGGCGAGAAGTAGAATTTCTCCTCATATCCCGGCCCTTGCGGGATGTGGCTTTTGCGGTAGCGGCCCAGAACCGTGCCATCGGCGTCGATCATTGCGACCGAATTGTAATGCGCCTGACCGGCCTTCTCGAACAGCGAGAGTGGCAGGACCACGCCGAGCTCTTTGGCCAAGGCCGAGAAGCGGGTGATGAGCGGGTGATTTTCGAACGGCAGGGCCAGGTCGAAATACTCGGGGCGCTGGGTGATGCAAAAGTAGGGCGCTGCAAAAAGCTCTTGGATCAGAACCACTTGCGCGCCGTTCTTTGCGGCCTTGCGGATCAGGTGTTCAGCCTTGTCGGCGTTTTCGGGCAAATCCCATGTGCAGGCGAATTGCGTGGCGGCAACGGTAACCTCGCGCATGGTCATGCCCTCGCCTCTTGCAGCCAGGTCCATATCCGCAAGGGGGTAAAGGGCATGTCGACCCGTTCGACGCCCCGCCCGGCAAGCGCATCGCGCACCGCGTTCGAGATTGCGCCGAGCGCGCCCACCGTGCCCGCCTCGCCGCAGCCCTTCATGCCCAGCGGGTTCATGATCGAAGGGGTGGGTTCGCTGGTAAAGGCCATGAAGGGCAAGTCGGAGGCACGGGGCATGGCGTAATCCATGAAGCTGGCGGTTAAAAGTTGGCCGGTGTCATCATAAACACCGTTTTCGGTGACAGCTTGGCCGAACCCTTGGGCCACCCCGCCGTGGACTTGGCCGATAGCAAGGGTGGGTTGGATCAGCGTGCCGAAATCATCGACCACGGTGTAACGGTCAAGCGTCAGCGCGCCGGTTTCGGGGTCGATCTCGACCTCGGCCAGATGCGCGCCGTTCGGAAAGGAGCGGCCATCGAGTTTGATGGTGGCGGATTGGTCGCACAATTCGGCGCGGCCCTTTTGGCGGGCGTGATCGGCGGCCTCGGCCAAGGTGAGGCGCAGGTTGCTTCCCGGCGCGCCAAAGACCGTGCCGTCGAAGGCAACGCCCTCGACTTGCTGGGTTTCTTCGAGGAAGGCGCTGAAACGGGCGACCACCTGCAGGACAGTGCCACGGATCGCGGTGCCCTGCACGGTGACAGACCGCGACCCACCGGTGCCGCCGCCCTTGGCGATGCGGTCGCTGTCGCCTTGGACGATGCGGACCAGTGCTTCGTCGATGCCGGTCTGGTCGGCGACCATACGGGCATAGACCGTTTCATGCCCCTGCCCGTTCGACTGCGTTCCGACGTAAAGCGTGGCGCCCCCGTCTTCATCCAGCACCAGACGCGCGGTTTCATGCGCATCGCCGAGGATGGATTCGATATAGGTGGCAAGGCCAAGACCGCGCAGCAAACCCTTGCCTTCGCTTGTCTTTCTGCGCCCTGCAAATCCTGCGACATCGGCTTCGGTCTTGGCGCGATCCAGCACGCGGTCGAAATCGCCCACGTCGATCAATTCCCCCGTCGCCGAGCGATAGGGAAAGCTGCAGATAAAGTTGCGCTGCCGCAGGTCGAACGGGTCGACCCCGAGTTGCCGCGCGGCCTGATCCATGGCGCGTTCGATGGTCAGAATCGCCTCGGGCCGTCCCGCGCCACGATAGGCATCGACGGGGGCGGTGTTGGTGTAAACCCCCACCGCGTTCAGCCATGCGAGGGGGATATCGTAAACCCCTGTTAACACTTTTGCGAAAAGTTCGGATTGGATCGCTTGGGCGTAGCCGGAATTGTAAGCGCCGAGGTTCGAGACGAGACGCACACGATAGGCAGTAATCTTTAACGCATCGTCAAAGGCGAGTTCGGCCGTGGCGATCAGGTCGCGTCCGGCGTTGTCGGTCAGCATCGCCTCGGTGCGTTCGGACATCCAGCGCACGGGTCGGCCCAGCATGCGGGCGGCCTGCGCGATGCAGGCATATTCGGGGTAGACAAAGGATTTCATGCCAAACCCGCCGCCCACATCGGGGTTGGTGACGCGCACGGCATCGCGCGGCAGGCCGAGGGTGCGGGCAAGCTCTTTCTTCTGGCCCCATACCCCCTGCCCGTTCACGCAAAGATGGATGCGGTCCCCGCTCCATTCGGCCCAAGCGCCGCGCGGTTCCAGCGAATTGGCGATGACCCGGTTATGGACCACTTCGGTCGTCACGACATGGGCGGCGGCGGCAAAGGCGGCTTCGGTTTCGGCCTCTTGCCCCAAGCCCCAATCAAAGGCGATGTTGCCCGGTGCTTCGGGGTGGATGGCAGGTCCGCCCGGCACAAGCGAGACCGTCACGGGCAGGTCGCGTGACGAGATGTCGATAAGCTCGGCGGCATCACGGGCGGCGGCGATGCTGTCGGCTACGATCATGGCCACGGCTTCGCCGACAAAGCGGACCCGCCCGTTCGCCAGCACGGGGCGCCGGGGCGCGGCGCCTTCGCTGCCATCGCGGTTTGTGACGGTTTCGAATTCCATGCCGATCTTGACGCCAGCGGCGATAAGATCGGGGGCAGCAAGGACGAGATGGATGCCGGGCGCTGCGCGCGCGGCGGAAAGGTCAACCGCGGAGATATCGGCATGGGCCACATCGGCGCGGACGAAATATGCGTAAAGCGCATCTTCGGGCGCGATATCATCGACATAACCGCCCGTTCCGGTGAGAAAACGCAGATCCTCGCGGCGGCGGAGCGGTTGGGCGGAGCCGAATTTCATCGCATGTTCCCTGTGCTTTGCCTGCGAAAAACTACGCCCCCGGCAGGGAATGTCCAGCCGGGGGCGCAAAGTAATTGGACGCTTTGGTCAGGTCAGACGCGCAGCGACAGAACCGTGGCCATTTGCAGTTCGCCAAAACCGTTGAAGCGGCTGTTGGTGACCACCGAATAGGCACCCATGCCTTGGACGATGACGAAATCGCCTTCGCTGATGTCGGCAGGCAGCATCACATCCCCGGGCAGACGGTCGACCGAGTCGCAGGTGGGACCAAAGACGATGCGGCCTTGCAGCGGGCCGATGCGGCGGTCTCCTTCCGACGACAGCACTTCCATCCGGTCGATCACGCCGATCAACGGCAGTTCGGTGAGCGAGCCGTAGACGCCATCGTTCAGGAACACATGCGTGTCGTCACGCACCGCCTTGACGCGGGCGGCGAGGGTGAACGCATCACCGCACAGGGCGCGACCGGGTTCGCAGATCAGAAGCGGGCGGTCTGCACCGAAGGCTTCGGTGGTCACGCGGTCGATCAGTTGGAAGGTCGCTTCGATTTGAGGCGACACGGCGTTCAGGCGGTGCGACGGGAACCCGCCGCCGACGTTAAGCCGTGCGATGGTCACGCCCGCCTGGTTTGCGATGTCGGCTGCGGCGCGGATATAGGTCTCCCACGCGGCGGGGTCGGTGCATTGCGTGCCGGGGTGGAAGGCGATCGAGGGGATGAAGCCGGCCTTGGCGACGGTCTTCAAAAGCTCGACGGCAAGCTCCACGGTCGCGCCGAATTTCGCGCCGAAGTTATAGGCAGCCCCCGAAACCGGCAGCTTGAAGCGCACGGTGATTTCGGTATCGGCTGCCGGGACGAGTTCGATCAGCTTTTGCAATTCCGAAGCGGAATCAATCGAGTAGGACTTTACGCCCTTGGCGACAGCATGCAAAATCTCGGCCCGTGCGCGGACGGGGTTGTTGTAATGGATCGCGGCATCGGGCGCCAAGCGACGGATCAGGTCGATCTCGAAACCCGAAGCGCAGTCGTAGCCGCGCACGCCGGCGGCTGCCAGGTTTTCGATCACTTCCTCACCGGGGTTCGACTTCACGGCATAGGTGACCATGCCGGGGAAGCCGTCGATGAAGCGGCGGGCTGCGGCCTGCAGCGCCGAAGGCGAGAAAAACAGCACCGGATTCTCCGGCTGCTGGTTGCGGAGAAATTCGGTCGGATTGGTCCAGATCGTTTTGGACAGTCCCATCGGCGTGATCCTTTCTGCCAACAAGAAGCAAGCCCTCCCCCGTTGCTTATGACGGGACGGCAGCACCTGCGTGGTTTTTTCCAACCAGGCCAGGTGCGTATGAGCCGCCCTTTTCCTGCAACGTAGGATGGTGCATATGCGCTACAACTTCACCGGACAAAACTGTATAAATGAAGCGAATGATCGTTATAATGACGAAAAGATCGGGCAAAATGCATGGATGAACTGGATCGCAACATTCTGGGGCTTCTCGGGGCCGATGCCCGTATGTCGGTGGCGACGCTGGCGCGGCGACTAAAGGTTGCGCGTTCGACCATCCAAGCGCGGCTGGAGCGGCTGGAAACCAGCGGAATCATAGCCGGTTACACGCTGAAACTTGGTGAATCGGCCAAACAGGGGCGGCTTAGGGCGTCTGTGTTGCTGTCGATCGAGCCCCGGGCGCAGGCGGGTGTGCTGCAGCGGCTGAAGTCGATTTCCGAGGTGGAGAAGGTCTTTACCACCAGTGGCCGATTCGACCTGCTTATGCAGATTGCCTGCGCCAATACGCAGGTGCTGGATCAGGTGCTTGACCAGATCGGACAGATGACGGGGGTGAAGTCGTCCGAAAGCCTGATCCATCTGAGCACACGGATCGACCGCGCCGTTTAGGGCAAAGGCGATGCACAAGCGATGCACAGGGTGTGCAGACGGTTTCACCAAAAGCGTGAAGAGCGGTTAACCTGTTCGCGCGCGCCGTCAGGGCTGGACCGGATGGCAAAGCGGGTTGCCCTGCGCGTCAAACCCCGCGACCACGCATTCGCTGCCATCCGACAGGATCAGCACCGTGCCAACGACGATTGCCGTCGTGCGACCGCCGCTGCGCTTTTTGCGCTCGACCTGATGCGGGGCGATGATCGCGGCGATGTCGGGGGTGGGGGGAAGGTCGATGGCCATTCAATCCTCGGTTCGGGTTGGCGTCATCGAGATATGGGGCGGGTCGTTCCGCTTGGAAAGGGCAGCCGATCAAACGCCGGGAAAGGCACGGGCCAGCAGGGCCGCAAGTGCCGTGTCACGTTCGGGCGGTGACAAGCCTTGCAGGCTGGTCAGGCGGCCTGCGGCGATGAGGTCGGCCAAGCCATGGGCAAGTGACCAGACGGCGGCGATATCGGCAAGACTACCACCCGCAGCAGTGACTTGCGCTTCGAGATGGGCATAGGCGGCGGACGAGGCAGCGGCAAGGTCGGGATTGGCGAAATCGGGACGGTTCGAGCCGAAGAGCAACCGGAAAAGCGCCGGACTGGCAAGGGCGAAGTCGATATAGCCGAGGCCAGCGGCGGCGAGTTGCGACCTTGGGTCGGGGGCGGCCGTGGCTTCGCGGGCGGCTTGGGCGGAAAGGAAGCGATGGAAGCCTTCGACCGCGAGTGCGGTCAGAAGCCCGTCTGCATCGCCGAAGTGATGCGCCGGGGCGGCATGGCTGACCCCTGCCCTTTTGGCGACCTGACGCAGCGAAAACGCCTCGACCCCGCGTTCGGCCAGATCTGCCTCGGCTGCGGCAATGAGAGCGGCGCGCAGGTCGCCGTGATGGTATCTCTTTTCGGTCATGGCGATCTTGTTACGCGGCGATCTAGGCGGTGTAAAGATTCCCCCTTGACCGAGGGCGGAGCGATCTGCATCTTGCCAGCGTCAAGATAGAGGTGCCGCAGATGACCCCGAGCAGATTTTTGCTTTGTCCGGCCCGTTGGCCCTGTTTGGCTGGGCGGCGCTGGTGCTTGCACCGCTGGCCCCGCGGGGGCGCTGGTGGTGGCGGGGTCGGTGGTGCCGCTGTTGCTGGCGGTGGCCTATGCGGGGCTTATCCTTGGCCATTGGGCCGATGCCGAGGGCGGCTTCGGGTCATTGGCCGATGTGGCAAAGCTGTTCGCAAATCCGTGGCTCTTGCTCGCGGGGTGGCTGCATTACCTGTGCTTCGATCTGCTTGTCGGCGCCTGGATCGTGCGGCGGGCGCTGGCCGAGGGGGTGGCGCATGGCTTCGTTGTTCCCTGCCTTGCCCTGACCTTCCTGTTCGGGCCGGTCGGATTCTTGCTGTTCTCGATGGTGCGGATTTCGCTGGCCCGCGTGACTGGCCCGCGTGAAAGGATGAAGGGATGACAAGCTTTGCAACGGCAGCCCTGCCCGCCCGCCCTGACCGCTTCTGGAGCGATGCGCCTGCCTATGCGGCGCTGACGCTGTTCGTCGCCTTGACCGCCCTGCCGGTTCTGGCCGCGATGGGGTTGGATGCGCGACTGTTTCAGGCCGAGTCGGTCTGGTTGAAGCCGCTAAAGTTCCATATCGCGCTGGCGATCTATCTGGCGACGCTGGCTTTCTATGCCCGATGGATGCCTGCGGGCAGCAGGGAAACGCGGTTCTGGCGCTGGCATGTGCGGGCGGTGGTATTTGCCGTGCTGGCCGAGCTGGTGTGGATCGGTGCTGCGGCGGCGGTCGGGACGGCGTCGCATTTCAACAAGGACGGGCTATGGGCGGCGGTCTATCCGGTGATGGGGGTGCTGGCGATCACGCTGACCTCGGCCAGCCTTGTCATGGGGTTGGCGATGCGGCGGGCCGATCTGCCCGCAGGGTTCAGGCTGTCGCTGGTGCTCGGGATGGTTTCGACATTCGCGCTGACGCTGGTGACGGCCGGGACGATGGCGCAGTTTCCGGGGCATTTCGTGGGGATGCCCGTGACGGGGGCCACGCTGCCCGTGCTGGGATGGTCGCGCGAGGTGGGCGATTTGCGGGTGGCGCATTTCTTTGCCACCCATGCGTTGCACGGGTTGCCGTTGGTGGGGTGGCTGGTGCCGCAGCGGACGGGTCCGGTCTGGGTGGCGGCGGGGGTTTATGCGGCACTGGTCATCGGGCTTTTCGTGCAGGCGCTGATGGGGGTTCCGGTCATCTGACACTTTCCCTTGGGCCGCCGTCACGCTAGAACCCCCGCAAAGTCAGGGATTACAGCGATGCCGATGGAAAAGAACTTTAACGCAGCCGAGGCTGAAGCCCGCATTTCGGCCAAGTGGACGCAAGCCAAGGCCTTTGCCGCCGGGGCGAATGCGAAAGCGGGGGCGGAAGCCTTTTCCATCATGATCCCGCCGCCGAACGTGACGGGCAGTCTGCACATGGGCCATGCGTTCAACAACACGTTGCAGGATATTCTGGTCCGCTGGCACCGGATGCAGGGCCATGACACGCTGTGGCAGGTGGGCACCGACCATGCGGGGATCGCGACCCAGATGGTGACAGAACGCGAGATGGCCAAGAACGGCGAAGCCACGCGCCGCGAGATGGGGCGCGAGGCATTTCTGGCCCGCGTCTGGGAGCAAAAGCGCAAGTCGCGGGGCACGATCATCGGGCAGTTGCAGCGACTCGGCGCAAGCTGCGACTGGGACCGCGAGGCATTCACCATGTCGGGCGCGCCCCAGGCACCGGCGGGCGAGGAGGGGAACTTCCACGACGCGGTGATCAAGGTCTTTGTCGACATGTATGACAAAGGTCTGATCTATCGCGGCAAGCGGCTGGTCAACTGGGACCCGCATTTCGAGACGGCGATTTCGGATCTCGAGGTCGAGAACCTCGAGGTGGCGGGGCATATGTGGCATTTCAAGTATCGCCTCGCGGGGGGCGAGACCTACGAATATGTCGAAACGGATGCGGATGGTGCGGTGACCTTCCGCGAGCTGCGCGATTACATTTCCATCGCGACCACGCGGCCGGAAACCATGCTCGGCGATGGCGCGGTGGCGGTGCATCCCAGCGACGCGCGCTATGCGCCCATCGTGGGCAAGATGGTGCATCTGCCTTTGTGCGACCGCCTGATCCCGATCATCGCCGACGAATACCCCGATCCGGCGTTCGGGTCGGGCGCGGTCAAGATCACCGGCGCGCATGATTTCAACGACTATCAGGTGGCAAAGCGGGCGGGCCTGCCGTGCTATCGCCTGCTCGACACACGCGGCGCGATGCGGGCGGATGGCGCGCCTTACGAGGTGGCCGTGGCCCGTGCGCGCGAGATTGCGGCGGGGTCTGCGACGACCGAGGCGGAGGTGGACGCGCTGAACCTCGTGCCCGAAAAGTATCGCGGGCTTGACCGGTTCGAGGCCCGCAAGGCCGTGGTCACCGACATCAACGCGGCAGGGCTGGCGGTGACGGTGCTGGTGAAATCGACCGATCCGGAAACGGGGTCGGAACACCTGACGCTGGAGCCGGTGGTCGAAGCGAAAAAGATCATGCAGCCCTTTGGCGACCGGTCCAAGGTGGTGATAGAACCGATGCTGACCGACCAGTGGTTCGTGGACACGGCCAAGATCGTCGGGCCAGCTTTGGAGGCGGTGCGGACGGGAAAGACCAAGATCATCCCCGAGAGCGGCGAGAAGACCTATTACCATTGGCTGGAGAATATCGAGCCTTGGTGCATTTCCCGCCAGTTGTGGTGGGGGCATCAGATACCGGTGTGGTATGATGCGGATGGAAAGCATTACTGCGCTGCGACCAAAGCCGAGGCGGTTGCCAAGGCTGGCGGCAAGGAGCTGACGCGCGACCCCGACGTTCTCGACACATGGTTCTCGTCCGGCCTCTGGCCCATCGGCACCTTGGGTTGGCCCGAGCAAACCCCGGAACTGGCGCGGTATTTCCCGACCTCCGTCCTCGTGACCGGGCAGGATATCCTGTTTTTCTGGGTCGCCCGCATGATGATGATGCAGCTGGCCGTGGTGGACGAAATCCCGTTCCACACGGTTTATCTGCATGGCCTCGTGCGCGATGCCAAGGGCAAGAAGATGTCGAAATCCTTGGGCAATGTGATCGACCCGTTGGAGATCATCGACGAATACGGTGCCGACAGCTTGCGCTTTGCCAATGCGGCGATGGCATCGCTTGGCGGGGTGCTGAAACTCGATACCCAGCGGATCGCGGGATACCGGAATTTCGGCACCAAGCTGTGGAACGCCTGCCGCTTTGCCGAGATGAACGGGGTGTGGGAGGGCCACGCGACGCAAGCCGCGCCCCCTGCCCCCACCGCGACCGTCAACCGCTGGATCATCGGCGAAACCGCCAAGGTGCGGGCCGAGGTCGATGCGGCGCTGGCCGATTTCCGTTTCGATCAGGCGGCGGATGCGCTGTATAAATTCGTCTGGGGCAAGGTCTGCGATTGGTATGTCGAATTCGCCAAGCCGCTGTTCGATGGCGACCTCGCGGCCGAGACGCGGGCGACGATGGCTTGGGTGCTCGACCAGTCGATGGTTATGCTGCACCCCTTTACCCCCTTCATCACCGAAGAGCTTTGGGCCACGACAGGCACCCGCGCCAAGATGCTGGCCCATACCGACTGGCCGGTTTACGGCACCGGTCTGGTCGACCTTGCGTCTGACCGAGAGATGACATGGGTGACGGGGCTGATCGACGAGGTGCGCTCTGCCCGCGCGCAGATGCATGTTCCGGTGGGGCTGAAGCTCGACATGCTGGCGACCGCGATGGACGACGTGGCGCGCGGCGCATGGGCAAGGAACGAGGCGCTGATCAAGCGGCTCGCCCGTCTGGAAAGCCTGACCGATGCGACCGCGGCACCCAAGGGCGCGATCACCTTGGCGGTGGAGGGGGCGACCTTTGCCATCCCGCTCGACGGGATCATCGACATCGCCGAGGAAAAGGCGCGGTTGCAAAAGACGCTCGACAAGCTGGCCAAGGAAATCGGCGGGCTGAAGGGGCGGCTGAACAATCCCGCATTCGTCGCCTCGGCCCCCGAAGAGGTGGTGATCGAGGCGCGCGGCAATCTCGAAGCGCGCGAGGACGAAGCCGCAAAGCTCAACGCGGCGTTGAAACGTCTGGCCGAGATCGGCTGACATTTTCTGTCCTTCAAATATCCCGAGGGGGTGAGACCCGCAGGGTCGAGGGGGGCGAGCAGCCCCCCTTGCTTTTCGACGGATGCGGCACGGCAGCCAAAGATTTTCGGCGAAAATCTTTGGCGCGACGGCCTGCCGCCCGAAACCGGCAGCATGCCATAGGCGGCGAAAAATCTTCGGCGAAGATTTTTCCACCCTTGCGGTCGACGTTGCTTTGGGGACCAATCGGGGCATGACCGGACCGCGTTTCACCCCTCTCTCCGCCTCGCTTCCCGCAACCGTGCCCTTCGTCGGCCCCGAGACGCAGGAACGCCTGACCGGTCGTGCCTTTCGCGCCCGGCTGGGGGCCAACGAAAGCCTGTTCGGCCCGTCGCCAAAGGCGATAGCGGCGATGGAGCGGGCGGCGAAAGACGCATGGATGTATGGCGACCCCGAGGTGCATAATCTGCGCGCCGCATTGGCCGCGCATCATGGCGTGACGCCCGCGCATATCGTCGTGGGCGAGGGGATCGACGGGCTTCTCGGCTATCTGCTGCGCTTGCTGGTCGGGCCGGGTGATGCGGTGGTGACCTCGGCCGGGGCATATCCGACGTTCAATTTCCACGTGGCAGGCTTTGGCGGCACGCTTTTCCGCGTGCCCTATGCGGGCGACCACGAAGACCCGCACGCTCTGCTTGCAAAGGCGGCAGAGGTCGGGGCGAAGCTGGTCTATTTCGCCAATCCGGACAATCCGATGGGATCATGGCACGGCGCGGCGGCGGTCGAGGCGATGGTTGCGGCGGTGCCCGAGGGCTGTGTTTTGCTGCTCGACGAGGCCTATTGCGACCTCGCCCCCGCAGGTACGGTTCCGGTGATCGCGGCCGATGATCCCCGCGTGATCCGCATGCGGACCTTTTCCAAGGGCTACGGGCTGGCGGGGCTGCGGGTCGGTTATGCCATCGGCGCGCCCGGATTGATCGGGGCCTTCGACAAGGTACGAAACCATTTCGGGCTGGGCCGCGTGGCGCAGGCCGGAGCTTTGGCCGCGCTGGCCGATCAGGACTGGCTCGGGTCGGTCAAGATGCACGTCGAGGCGGGGCGCGGGGCGATCGCTCGGATCGCGACGGAAAACGGTCTGGTGCCCCTGCCCTCGGCCACCAATTTCGTGACGGTGGATTGCGGGCAAGACGGTGACCATGCGCGGGCCGTGCTGGCGGGTCTGGTCACGCGCGGCGTTTTCGTGCGGATGCCGGGTGTGGCCCCGCTGGACCGCTGCATCCGCATTTCGGTTGGTGGTCCGGCTGAGATGGAGGTTCTGGCCGCTGTCTTGCCCGAGGTGCTGACAGAGCTGCTTGCGGCGGGCTAGCGGCAGGCTAACGGCTGGGCCCTGGGCTATTTGTCCAGCTTTACCGCCGGCGCAGGACCAAGCGGCGCTTCGGTCGCGGGGCCAAGGCGCGGCACGGTTGCGACGAGGGGTGCAACCAGCGGCATATCCACGCCTTCGCCCAAGGGCCGGCGAAAGACGAGCAGATTTTGCAGCGTCGTCTTGGTGCCGGTCAGACCGCTCCGCTCGTCGACCGGCAATGTGTCGGCGCGAAGGTAATCCCAGCCCTCGGCACCCATCTTGTTCATCAGCGTGGTCAGGGCTAGGGCGAAACGATCCTCGCTCGTCTTGGCGTCACGCGCCTTTTCTCCACGGCGGGGGCAGGAATGACTTTGAATTCAAAGCGCTGCATGACAATCTTGTTCCATTGCATAAGGAAGGGCAAGGCGCGGCGAACTCCCCGCTTGCGCGGGGATCGTAATCAGAGTCCCAATTTCTGCGCGACCATGGCATTGACGACCGCCGGATCGGCCTTGCCGCCGGTTGCCTTCAACACCTGTCCGGTGAACCAGCCTGCCAGCTTGGCGTTGACCTTGGCCTTTTCCACCTGCGCGGGGTTGGCTTCGATCAGCTGGTCCAGCGCCTCTTCGATCGCTCCGGTATCGGTCACGGCCTTCATGCCATGCTTTGCGGCCACTTCGGCGGGGTCGCCGCCTTCCGTCCAGATAAGTTCGAAAAGGTCCTTGGCCATCTTGCCGGTGATCTCGCCACTGGCCAGAAGATCGAGCATTCCGCCAAGCTGCGCTGCCGACACGGGGCTGTCTGCGATTGCCTTGCCCTCTTTGTTCAAGCGACCGAAAAGCTCGTTGATGACCCAGTTAGCCGAGGTTTTGCCATCACGCCCCTGTGCCACGGCCTCGAAGAAACCGGCGGATTCGAGTTCGGCGGTCAGCACGTTGGCATCGTAATCGGTCAGGCCGAAATCAGCCATGAAGCGGGCCTTTTTGGCGTCTGGCAGTTCGGGCATCGACGCCGCGATGTCATCGACCCAGGCCTGTTCGATTTCCAGCGGCAGCAGGTCGGGACAGGGGAAGTAGCGGTAATCATGGGCTTCTTCCTTGGACCGCATCGACCGCGTCTCGCCCTTGTCGGGGTCATAAAGCCGGGTTTCCTGCATCACCTTGCCGCCATCTTCCAGAATGGCGATCTGGCGGCGGGCCTCATGGTCGATCGCCTGCTGGATGAAGCGCAGCGAGTTCATGTTCTTGATCTCGCAGCGCGTGCCGAGGTGGCCAAAGTCTTGCGTGGCCTGATATTTCTCATACTGCCCCGGACGGCAGACCGACACGTTCACATCGGCTCGCAGGTTGCCGTTCTGCATGTTGCCATCGCAGGTGCCAAGGTAACGCAGGATCTGGCGCAGTTTCGACACATAGGCCGCGGCTTCTTCGGGGCCGCGGATGTCGGGGCGGCTGACGATCTCCATCAACGCCACGCCGGTACGGTTGAAATCGACAAAGGACATGGTCGGGTCCATGTCATGAATCGATTTTCCCGCATCCTGTTCAAGGTGGATGCGTTCGATCCGCACCAGACGCGCGATGCCCGCGCCCATGTCGACCAGCACTTCGCCCTCGCCCACGATGGGGTGGTAAAGCTGGCTGATCTGGTAGCCCTGCGGCAGGTCGGGGTAGAAGTAGTTCTTGCGGTCAAAGGCGCTCGTCAGGTTGATATGCGCTTTCAGGCCAAGACCCGAGCGCACCGCCTGTTCGATGCAATATGCGTTTATGACGGGCAGCATGCCGGGCATGGCTGCGTCGACGAAGGCCACGTTCGAATTGGGTTCAGACCCCACTTGCGTGGACGCGCCCGAGAACAACTTGGCGTTCGAGGCGACCTGAGCATGGATTTCCATGCCGATCACCAGTTCCCAATCGCCGGTCGCGCCCGCGATCACTTTGGGTTTGGGGGTCTGATAGGAAAGATCGAGCATCGGTGCCGTCCTTTTGGCCGTTTGCCCGACTGTCTAGGCGCGATGCTGCCGGTCTTCAAGTAGGGGCTGCGACGGGCGCGGGCTGCGCCGGGCCTCGATTGCCGCGAGAATCAGGATCGCGGGGATGAGGCAAATGAACAAAACCGCTTCGGCCAAACCACCAAGGGCACTGGCGAGGGGCTTTGCCCGCTTGGGAATGGGTCGAAAAGACATCATGGGCAAAACCGTCTCGCACCTGCACAGGACCCTTTCGGTAAAGGGGAAACGTGGCAGCATCGGGGCGGTAACGCGGCAGGTTGCATAAATAGCCGCGACGGCATGGCGGCGGAAACGCGCCGATCTCGGGCGGGCAGCCTGCGTCAGGGTGGACAGCGCCGCCGCGCGCTTGGCATCACTCCGGAGTTGCGCAATGACGCATCGCCACCGACGACGGGCCAATGCCGCAAAGACAGTTCCTGCTTTCGCTATCGTTTCTGGGCCTGACCGCGCTGGCGGGCTGCATGGAAGCACCCGGAACCGCCCAGCTTTCGACCAGCGGCATGGTGCCGCCGATGCAATGGGATATGCGGCCCGAAGCCAAGGACTGGACCGGCAAGACGCTGACGGCACTGGCAGAGCAAGACGATGCGCTGGCCGGAGCGGTGCCCGCCGATATCGAAACCTGGTGTCCCGGCTACGAGAGCGCCACAATGACCGAACGTCGCGCCTTCTGGGCAGGGATGATGTCGGCTGTTGCGCGCTACGAAAGCAGCTGGAACCCGCAAGCGGCGGGCGGTGGCGGGCGCTATATCGGAGTGATGCAGATCTCGCCGCGCACCGCCGACCTGCACGGCTGCGAGGCAGATACCTCGGCCGAGCTGAAGGACGGGGCAGGAAACCTTGCCTGTGCGGCCAAGATCGTGGCTTCTGCGGTTGCAAGCGACGGCGTGGTCGCGGGATCCGGCCGTCAGGGCGCCGGTCGCGACTGGATGCCGATGCGCGACGCCACGAAACGCGCCGCGATGTCGGCCTGGACCCGTAGCCAGCCCTATTGCGCGATCTGAACCACGCCTCACACCACGCCTAACCGGGCAACGATTTTTCTGCGAAAAATCAGCCCGTCCTGCACCGTTCCGCCAGGGTTAACGTGGCCTGCATGTTTCACCTTTGCTCAAATACTCATGCAAGCGGCAGCCAAGGGCGCGGTCCCTGACCGGAAGGGCGCCAGATTTTTCGCAGAAAAATCGTGCCCTCAACCAGCGCTTCGCATCCGGTCGACCATCTCGGCCAGATCGCGGCTAAGGCCCGGCGCTGCGGCCATGCGGGCGAGTTCCGCCTGCACGAGGCTGCTGCGGTCGGCGTTGTAGCGCGGCCATGTCTCATATGCGGTCGACATGCGGGCGGCAGTCTGCGGGTTCAGGGGATCGAGCCGCAGCAGCCAGTCGGCCAGAATCCGGTAGCCCGATCCGCTGGCGTGATGGAAGCCTGCGTGATGGGCCGAAAGCGCGCCAAGAACCGCGCGAAAGCGGTTGGGATTTTTCCAGTCGAAAGCCGGGTGTCGGGTCAGCGCCCCGGCCACGCCGGCCACACGGTCGGGGGCTGCAAAGGCGATCTGCAGGGCGAACCATTTGTCCATGACGTTGCGGTCATCTCCCCAGCGGGCGGCGAAACGCTGCACCTCAGCGGCCCCCTCGCCGATGTCGAGCAGGCAGACAAGGGTGCCTGCGTCTTCCGTCATATTGTCGGCGCGAACATGGGCGGCGCGGGCGGCGGCACCTCCATCGGTGCGCGACAGAAGCGACAGGCAGGCAAGGCGCAGGGCACGGCGGCCTGCGGCGCGGGCGTCGGGCGTGAAGGGGCCGGGTTCGGCGAGTGCTGCGATCAACGCGGGCAGCTGCGGGGCAAGGTGGCGTGCCAAGGCATCGCCCATGCCGCGGCGTTCGGCGTGAATGCGGGCCGGATCCGGGGTGATACCCGCTGCGTGGAGCGTGGCGGCCATGTCATCTTCGGCCGGAAGGCGCAGGGCCAGCGCGCGGAAGGCGGGGTCGAGCGTGTCGTCGAGCGTCACGCGGGCAAGCGCGTCGAGCCAGTCGGGGCCGGGCGATGCGCCGTCCACGATCATCCGCGCCAACACGTCCTTGGCAAGCGCGCGGCCTGCCTCCCATTTGTTGAACGGGTCGGTGTCATGGGCCAGCATAAAGGCGCGTTCTTCGGGGCTGGCTTGGCGTTCGAGGATCACGGGGGCGGAAAAGCCGCGCAAGAGCGACGGGATCGGGCGGGTGGCGGCAGAGAATGTGAATGTTTGTTCGGGTTCGGTCAATTCGAGCACGGTGGTGGGCAGGATCTCGTCGCCATTCGGGTTCAAAAGGCCCAAAGCCACGGGGATGACCTTGGGCAGTTTGTCCGGCTGGCCGGGGGTGGGCGGGTTTTCCTGCCGCAGGGTCAGGGCATAGGTCTTGCCGTCCCAAGCCTCGGTCACGCTTACGCGGGGGGTTCCGGCTTCGGTATACCAGCGTTTGAACTGCGCGAGATCGCGGCCGGTGGTGTCTTCGAAGACGCGGAGCCAGTCTTCGATGGTGGCGGCTTCGCCGTCATGGCGGGTGAAGTAAAGGTCGAGCGCCTTTGCATAGCTGTCGTCACCGACGAGGCGTTTGAGCATGCCGATCAGCTCGGCACCCTTTTCATAGACCGTGGCGGTGTAGAAATTGTTGATCTCGACAAAGCTGTCTGGCCGGACGGGATGGGCGAGCGGGCCGCCGTCTTCGCGGAACTGGCGGGCGCGCAGCAGCAGGACGTCTTCGATGCGTTTGACGGCGTGTGACCGCATGTCACCGGAGAACTGCTGGTCGCGGAAGACGGTGAGACCCTCTTTCAGGCAAAGCTGGAACCAGTCGCGGCAGGTGATGCGGTTGCCGGTCCAGTTGTGGAAATATTCATGGGCGATGATCGCCTCGATCCGGCCAAAATCATCGTCGGTCGCGGTTTCGGGGCTGGCGAGGACGAATTTGGAGTTGAAGATGTTCAGTCCCTTGTTCTCCATCGCGCCCATGTTGAAATCGTCGACCGCGACGATGTTGAACACCGACAGGTCGTATTCGCGCCCGTAGACCCGTTCATCCCAAGTCATCGAGCGGATCAGGCTGTCCATCGCATAGGCGCAGCGGTTTTCGTCGCCGGGGCGGACCCAGATGTTCAGTTGCACGGGGGAGCCCGAGGCGGTGGTAAAGAGCGCGGAATGGGCCTTGAGATCGCCCGCGACGAGCGCGAAAAGATAGGCGGGTTTGGGCCATGGGTCGTCCCATTCGGCCCAAGCAGCGCCCTGCCCTGCGGGGTTGCCGTTGGACAGCAGCACCGGCAGGTCGGATTCCACGCGCACGCGGAAGCGGGCCATCACATCGGGGCGGTCGGGATAGAAGGTGATCTTGCGGAAACCTTCGGCCTCGCATTGGGTGCAATACATGCCGCGCGACATGTAAAGCCCTTCGAGCGCGGTGTTGGTTTCGGGGCTGATCTCGACCAGCGTTTCAAGAATGAAGGGCGCGTCGGGAAGCAGGCTTGCGGGGATGGTCAGGCCGGTCGCATCGGGGATGATGTCGAGCGGCTTGCCGTTCAGGGTCAGGGATTTCAGCGTCAGGTTCTCGCCGTCGAGGCGCAGGTCGTGCCTGCCGGGGCGGGCGGGGTTGGGGGCGAAGTGCAGGGTGGCCGCAACTTCGGTGGCGCGTGGCGCAAGGCGGAAGGTCAGGGCGACGCGGGTGACGAGATGGGTGAAGGGCTGGTAATCCGACAGATGGACGGTGCGGCTCTGGTGCGTCATTTGGCTCTCCTGTTGAGGGAAGGCTAGGCAGGCGACGCGGGGGATGCAAGGCGGGGCGCATGCGGGGGGCTGTGTCGCGGGATGCGGGGCGGCTGCTCAGGCGCGGGGGACCCGCAGGATGAACACCGTACCCTTGCCGCTTTCGCTGGTGAAGGACAGCGTGCATCCCGTCAGGTCGGCAAGCCGCTTGCAGATCGCAAGGCCGATTCCGGTGCCGCTGATCGTGCCGTTCTCATGGCCGAGGCGGTCGAACGGGATAAACACCCGCCCATGCAATTCGGGGTCGATGCCGACGCCGCTGTCGGTCACGGTAAAGGCCAGCGTGGCGGGATCGGAGGTGTCGTATCCGATGCTGACCGAACCGCCGTCGCGGTTGTACTTGACCGCGTTGGACAGAAGATGGGTGACGATGCGGCCAAGAACCTCGCGGTCGGCCCGGACCTGCGGTAGGGGGCTTGCGGGTTTGGCGATGGTGACGGTGATCTTGCGGTCGCCGATGGCGGGAAGCACGGTGTCGCGCGCATCGCGCAAGACGGGCATCGGATCGAGCGGTCCCATCGTCAGGCGGATTTCGTCCTGTTCGATGCGGCTCAGGTCGATCACACCTTCGACCAGTTGCAAAAGATGCCAGCCCGCGCGCGAGATGGCCTTGACCTGCCGCATGTTCGTCTCGTCCAGCCTGTCGCCCTTCGACATCTCCAGAAGCTCGGAAAAGCCGAGGATCGCGTTGAGCGGGGTGCGCAATTCATGGCTCATGGCCGACAGGAAATTGGCCTTGGCACGGTTTGCCGCGTCGAGCTTGCTGCCCATGCTGACCAGATGGTCGCCCACGGCCTGAAGTTCTGCGACCCCGTAGGCCGGACGATCCGACATGCGGCCACCCTCGGAGATGCGCTGCATGTTCGCCTCGATTTCCGCAAGCGGGCGGGCGACGCGTTCGCTCATGGCGGCAGAACGGCGCCAGAGGAAGGCGAAGAACAGAAGGTAGAACAGCACCAGCCCGCCGAGCATCAGCTTGCTGACCAGCGCCAGTTGTTCGCGCAGCGAGGTGGCTTCGGTCAGGATGCTTGCCTCGCTTGCCAGCACGACAAGCTTCCAGTCGGGACCGGCGACTGTCGACCAAGCGGCGATCATCGGCTGGCCGAGGTCGACCCTCTGGTTGCCGCTGTCCGAGGATTGCAGCGCGTTTGCGATCACCGAAAGGTCGGCGCGGCGGAAGATGTTGAATTCGCCCGGCTTGAACGTGTCTTCCTTGATCGCCTGCTCGTAGCTGTGGGTCAAAAGCTCGCTCAGCCCGAAATCGCGCTCGCCCTGTGGCGGCAGGGCAAGGATGGTGCCATCGCGGCTGACGAGGATGGCGTAACCGTCGCCTTGCAGATTCAGGTTCAGGACCTGATCGACGATGGAACTGATTGTGACATCGATACCCGCAACCGCTTCGAGCCGGTCGGGCCCGTAAGCGGGCGCGATGGCCGAAACCATCCAGCCCGAACCCGCAGGATCGACGTAAGAATCGGTCCACACCACCTTGCGGTCGGGGTTATGGATGGCATCGGCCTCGTAATAGAAATTGTAGCTCGGGATATCCATTTTGGGCGGGTAGATGCCCAGCACGTCGAAATAGGGATAGATGCGGTTATAGCTGTCATGGGTGTTGAAATAGATCTGCTGGATCAGCGGATCGGTCGCGGTGATCGATTTCATCAGCGGATCGAGCCTGACCGTGCGCCAGACCTTTTGCCGTTCGGCCTCGCCCACCGGAACCACGCCGGAATAAAAGACCGCAGCGCCGCCCGTGTCGCTTGTGGTGTAAAAGCTGCCATCGGGTGACAGCGCGTAGCGCGCCTTTTCGCCGGGTGTGGCATCGGCGGGTGTTGTCAGGGCGCGGGCGGTTTCCTCGGCGAAAACGCCGGTGAGGGCGGCAATCTTTTCCAGACGCCGCGCTATGACCTGGCCTTCGCGCTGTGCGGCATCGGTCAGGGCGTCGGTGGCGAGTTTGGTAACGGCCACGGCGCCGCGGTCATAGACGACGCGGCTGGTGCCCCAGTAAAGCCCGACAAAGCCAAGCTCGATCAGCAAAAGCGGTACGAGCGCGGCCCGGACATAGGAATTCCACAGCCATTTGCGAAGCGGCACGGGCTTTCGGGGAGTGGCGGGTTGTTCCATCTTTCCTGCAAACCGGGCTTTGTGACAGGGACACGCCAAACGCTGGCCTTGACCCTTTTCAATCACGCCTAGGGGGCGCTGTGAACAGGATTTGTCGAAAGCCCGCCGTTTGGCCCCGTGCGGATGGGCAGCCACACAGCCCTATGGCGCTACCGACAGGATTTCGCACGGTGCGCGGGGGTTCGGGGGATTTGGCGCAGCGACACGGAAAGGGGGTTACGGAATCACCGCCGTCGCCTCGATCTCTACCTTGGCGCGGTCTTCCACCAGCGCCACGACCTGCACCAGCGCCATGGCGGGGTAATGCGCGCCGATATGGGTGCGGTACTGCTGGCCAAGCGCCTTGAGCGAAGCGAGGTATTCGGCCTTGTCGGTGACATACCATGTCAGCCGCACCAGATGTTCGGGGCGTGCACCCGCTTCGGCCAGCACCTCGACGATAGAGCGCAGGGCTTGGCCCGCCTGCTGCGCGAAATCGTCGGTCTCGAATTCCTGCGCGGCGTTCCAGCCGATGATGCCGCCGGTAAAGACCATGCGCCCCGTCGCCGCCATGCCGTTGGCGTAGCCGCGGGCAGCTTTCCAATGGGCGGGGTGCAAGACCTGATGCGGAGAGAGGGTCATGGCGTCTCCTGAAGATGCGCGGCAAGGCGGGGGCGGACGGTTTCGGGCCAAGGGGCGGGGCGGTGGTCGGGGCCAAGCCAGACGAGCGTAAGCGTGACGACAAGCCGCTCTTGCCCGCCGCAGGTGGCGGTCAGACGCAGCGTGGCCGAGGCATGGCCAAGGCGGGTCAGGTCCAGCGTCCAGTCCAGCAGGTCGCCAAGGCGCGAGGGGGCGCGGAAATCGGTTTCGATCCGCACGGTGGGCACGCCGATGCCTTGCGCCATCATCGCCTCGAAGGGCCAGCCGATCTGGTCGCGGAAGAAGTTTTCGACGGTCGAGTTGGTCATTTCGTAATAGCGCGGGTAAAAGACGATACCCGCGGGGTCGCAGTGGTTGAACTCGACACGGATCTGGCGGGAATAGGTCATGGCATCAGGCTTCGCGCGATGACGATGCGTTGCACGTCCGAGGCACCTTCGTAGATACGCAGCGCGCGGATGTCGCGGTAAAGCGACTCGACGGTTGCGCCTGACCGCACGCCGTCGCCGCCATGCAGTTGCACGGCCATGTCGATCACCTCTTGCGCGGCTTCGGTGGCGTAAAGTTTCGCCATGGCGGCTTCGCGGGTGATGCGGTCCGCCCCCATGTCCTTGGTCCATGCGGCGCGATAGACCAAAAGGGCGGCCGCGTCGATTTTCAGCGCCATGTCGGCAAGGTGGCCTTGTACCATCTGCATCGAGGCGAGGGGTTCGCCGCCGATCTTGCGGGTGGTGGTGCGGGTCAGGCTTTCGCCAAGCGCGCGCCGCGCCATGCCAAGTGCGGCGGCACCCACGGTGGGGCGGAAGACGTCGAGCGTGGACATGGCGATCTTGAAGCCTGCGCCTGTCGTGCCGATCAGGGCGCTGTCGGGCAGTTCGACGCCGGACAGGGTAAGCCGTGCGAGGGGATGGGGGGCGATGGTGTGCAGGCGTTCGGCGACCTGCAAGCCGGGGGTGTCGGCTGGCAGCAGAAAGGCGGAAAGGCCGCGTGCGCCCGGCGCCTCGCCGGTGCGGGCAAAGATGACGTAGACATCGGCGATGCCGCCATTGGAAATCCACGTCTTCTCGCCGTCGAGCACCCAGCCGCCCTGCACCTTGCGCGCGGTGCTGGCGGTGGCGGCCACGTCGGACCCCGACCCCGGTTCGGTCAGCGCAAAAGCCGAAATCGCGGTGCCGGTGCGGGTGCGGTCAAGCCATGCGCGCTGGTCGGTCGTGCCGAACAGCGACACGGGGCCCATGCCAAGGCCCTGCATGGCAAAGGCGAAATCGGCCAAGGGGTCGTGGCGGGCCAAAATCTCGCGGATGAGGCACAGGCTGCGGACATCCAGCCGTTCGCCCATCCCCGCCCCCGAATGGCGCAGCCAGCCGCCCTGCCCCAAGGCGGCAACCAAGGCGCGGCAGGCGGCATCGGTATCGCCATGCTCAACGGGCAGGTTTGCCGCGCACCAAGCCTCAAGGGCCGCGGCAAGATCGCGGTGCTGCGGCTCGAAGAACGGCCAGTGCTGATAGGTCTGATCATTCATTTTCTGTCTACAAATATCCATGCGACGGCGGGGGAACAGGGTGACGATACAGAATAAATCCGAATGGGGGTCCGGGGGGCCGGTTGGCCCCCGGCTTTGGCCCCCGGCTTTGACCCCCCGGCTTTAGCCACCCGGCTTTAGCCACCCGGATCTGGTCGGTCAGTCGCCCGCAAAGACCGGTTTTTCCTTGGCGACAAAGGCACGGTAGGCGCGTTCGAAATCGCGGGTCTGCATGCAGATCGCCTGCGCCTGCGCCTCGGCCTCGATCGCCTGTTCCAGCCCCATGTTCCATTCGTGGTTGAGCTGGGTCTTGGTCATGGAATGGGCAAAGGTCGGGCCAGCCGCCAAGGACCGCGCCAGCGCCATCGCTTCGGCCTCCAGCGCCTCGGGCGCGTGCAGCGCGTTCCAGAAGCCCCAGCGTTCCCCTTCCTCGGCCCGCATCGTGCGGCCGGTGTAGAGCAGTTCGGCCGCCCTGCCCTGCCCGATGATGCGCGGGAGCATGGCACAGGCGCCCATGTCGCAACCGGCAAGGCCGACGCGGGTGAAGAGGAAGGCGCATTTGGCGGCGGGCGTGGCAAGGCGCAGGTCGGATGCCATGGCGATGATCGCCCCTGCCCCCACCGCCACGCCGTCGACGGCGGCGATGATGGGTTTGCCGCAGCCGATCATGGCTTTGACCAGATCGCCGGTCATGCGGGTAAAGGCGAGCAACTCCTTCATCGGCAGCCCGATCAGCGGGCCGATGATGTCATGCACATCGCCGCCCGAGCAGAAATTACCCCCGTTCGAGGCAAAGACCACCACATCGACATCGGACGCATAGACCAGATCGCGGAACAGGTCGCGCAGTTCGGCGTAGGATTCAAAGGTCAGCGGATTCTTGCGGTCGGGGCGGTTCAGCCGCACCGTGCCGATGCGATCTGCCACCTCCCACAGGAAATGCTGCGGTTTCAGGGTCGCAAGCGCGGTCATTTCGGGCTTCCCATGCGTTTGAAGATATCGGTCAGCGTGTCGAGGTCGCTTTCGGTCAGGCTGGCGAAAAGCTGGTTCACCTCGGCCTCGTGGCCTGTCGCCAGCGTCTCGAAACTCGCCAGCCCCTCCGGGGTCAGGGCGACAAAAACGGTGCGGCGGTCGGTTTCCGATTGCGTGCGGCGCACGAGGCCGTCTTTTTCCAGCCGGTCCACCACGGTGGTTGCATTGCCGTTCGACACCAGAAGCATGCGGCTGAGTTCGGACATCGTCACCCCGTCGCGGCGGCGGTAGAGCGCGGCCATGACATCGAAGCGCGGCAGGGTCGTCTCATGGCGCAGGCGGAGGAACTCGCGCAAAGACCCTTCGGCTTGGCGGGTGACACCCAAAAGCCGGATCCACAGTTTCAGGCGGCGTTTCGACAGCGGGTCATGCGCTTGGGGGTCGGATGCGGTCATACCTCGCCCCCCGACAGGGTAATGGCTTGGCCGTTCACCCCGTCCGAGCCTGCACCGCAAAGCCAGAGCGCGGTGGCGGTGACCTCGTCAGGGCGGAACAGGCGGTTTTGCGGGTTGAGCGATTCGAGGGCGGCGCGGGCCTCGGCTTCGGTGCGTCCGGTCTTTTCGGAAATGACGCGGATGGAGTGGTCGGTCATTTCGGTGTCGAGGAAACCGGGGCAGATCGCGTTGGCAGTGATCGGTTTGCGGGCGATTTCGAGGGCGACGGAGCGGGTCAGGCCGATGACGCCATGTTTGGCGGCGGCATAGGGGGCGACTTTCGCATACCCCTTGACGCCCGCGGTCGAGGCGACCGCAATGAGCCTCCCCCAACCGTTGAATTGCTGCAATCCGGCGCGGAAGGTCAGGAAGACCCCTGTCAGGTTGGCCGCGATCATGGCGTTCCATTGGTCGAGCGTGGTCTTGGCCAGCGTGGCGCTGTCGGCTTGGCCCGCATTGGCGATGACGATGTCGAGCGGGCCAGCTGCCTTGAACAGGGCGTTGACCGAGGCCTCATCCGTCACATCACAGGGCAAGGCGCGGATGCCGCCGACGCTGGTGGCTACCGCTTCCAACGCGGCCATGCGGCGGCCGCAGATCACCACTTCGGCCCCTTTTGCGGCGAAGCCACGGGCGAGGTCGGCCCCGACACCGGAGCCTCCGCCCGTCACCAACACGCGTTTGCCTGCCAGATCGGTCATGCCCGCAGCACCTCGGTCGTTTTTGCCTGCAACCGGTAAAGCTGGTCGCGCCCGGCAAGGTAGGGCAGCGGCCAGTCGGTTCCGGTATCGCCCATACGGGCGGCGGCGTGAAGCGTCCAGTAGGGATCGGCAAGATGGGGCCGCGCGAGGCAAACCAGATCGGCCCGCCCTGCGAGGAGGATGGAGTTCACATGGTCAGGTTCGGTGATGTTGCCGACGGCCATGGTGGCGATGCCGGCCTCATTTCGGATGCGGTCGGAAAACGGGGTCTGGAACATGCGGCCGTAGACGGGTTTGGCATCGGTGCTGGTCTGGCCAGCCGAGACGTCGATGATATCGGCACCGTTGGCGGCGAACATCTTGGCGATTTCGACGGCTTCGGCGGGGGTGACGCCTTCGTCGCCCATCCAGTCGGTCGCCGAGATGCGGACAGACAGGGGTTTTTCACTTCCCCATGCCGAGCGCATTGCGCGAAGGACTTCGAGCGGCCAGCGCATGCGGTTCTCGAGGCTGCCGCCGTAGGCGTCGGTGCGGTGGTTCGAGACGGGCGAGATGAAGGACGACACGAGGTAACCGTGGGCGGCATGCAACTCGACCATGTCAAAGCCTGCCCGCTTGGCCATTTCGGTGGCGGCCACGAATTCGAGCGTGACGGCCTCCATATCGGCACGGGTCATCTCGCGCGGGGTGGCGTTTTTGGGCGACCACGGAATCGCGGACGGCGCGATGATCTCCCAGTTGCCGGATGTCAGGGGGGCGTCGCCTTCCTCCCATCCCACTTGGGTGCTGGCCTTGCGGCCTGCGTGGCCGATCTGGCAGCAGATTTTTGCAGGGGTCTCAGTATGGACGAAATCGGTCAGGCGTTTCCATGCGGCTTCGTGTTCGGGCGCGTAAAGGCCGGGGCAGCCGGGGGTGATGCGGCCCTGCGCGCTGGTGCAGGTCATTTCGGTATAGACGAGGCCAGCACCGCCCTTGGCGCGTTCGGCGTAATGGACGAAGTGCCAGTCGGTCGGGCAGCCGTCGACCGCCTTGTATTGCGCCATGGGCGAGACGACGATGCGGTTTTGCAAGGCCATGTCGCGCAAGGTGAAGGGCGCGAACATCGGCGCGCGGCCTTTCGGGCCACCCGCTTGCTCGGCGAACCAATCCTCGGCCTGACGCAGCCATGCAGGGTCGCGCAGGCGCAGGTTTTCGTGGGAAATGCGCTGGCTGCGGGTGAGCAGCGAATAGGCGAATTGCGTGGGCGGCATGTCGAGGTAGCGTTCGACCTGTTCGAACCATTCGAGCGAATTGCGGGCGGCCGATTGCAGGCGCAGCACTTCGACACGGCGTTCGTCCTGATAGCGCCGGAAGGCGGTTTGGATCGTCGGTTCGGAGTGGAGGTATTCGGCAAGTGCGATGGCACTGTCGAGCGCGAGGCGGGTGCCGGAACCGATCGAGAAGTGGCCCGTTGCGGCGGCGTCACCCATCAGGACGACGTTTTCATGGAACCACGTGTTGCAGACAACGCGGGGGAAGTTCATCCAGACCGCCGATCCGCGCAGGTGGGCGGCGTTCGAAATGAGGTCATGCCCGCCAAGGTGGCTGGCGAAGATCTTGCGGCAGGTCTCGACCGTGTCTTCCTTGGACATGGCGTCGAAGCCCCAGCGATCCCACGTTTCCTGCGTGCATTCGACGATGAAGGTCGCAGTGGTGGCGTCGAACTGGTAGGCGTGCGCCCAGACCCAGCCGTGTTCGGTGTTCTCGAAGATGAAGGTGAAGGCGTCGTCGAATTTCGCTTGCGTGCCGAGCCAGACGAATTTGCACAGGCGCATGTCGATGTCGGGCTGGAAGGTGCTTTCATATTCGCGGCGGACGGCAGAGTTGATGCCGTCGCAGGCGACCACGATGTCATAGACGCGGCGGTATTCCTCGGCGGTCTTGAATTCGGTCTCGAATTGCAGATCGACGCCGAGTTCGCGGGCGCGGGCTTGCAACAGGATCAGCATTTGCTTGCGCCCGATGCCCGCAAAGCCATGCCCGCCCGAGACGTTGCGCACGCCGTCATGCACAACGGCGATGTCGTCCCAATAGGCGAAGTGGTCGCGGATGGACTGGGTGGAAACGGGATCGTTCTTTTGCATCCGGCCCAAGGCATCGTCCGACAGCACCACGCCCCAGCCGAAGGTGTCGTTGGCGCGGTTGCGTTCCAGAACGGTGATCTGATGCGAGGGATCGCGCAGTTTCATCGAGATGGCGAAGTAAAGTCCGGCGGGGCCGCCGCCGAGGCAGAGAATCTTCATGGCCCTGTATCCTTTTGCGGGCAGCGGAATGGCTGCTGTGCTGGTTTTAGGCTGGCATTGGCGGAAAACAATTTCAAGTTTAAAATTTATTCCGTGACAGGCAGTCGCGGGGGATGGCGGGGGAAAGGGGGCTGCCGCCCCCTCGCCGCTTTGCGGCTCACCCTGGCGAGTATTTGGGCAAGGATGAAGCCGGAACGCCCGTCAGGCGAAGGATTTGATCGTTGCGATTGCGCCGTTCAGGGCCTTGCCTTCTTCGTCTTTCAGGGCGGCTTCGCGCAGGCGGCGGGCCCAGTCGGGGGCGTCGTCGCGGTGGGCGATCAGGGCGATGGCATCGAGCACGCGGTCGAATTTCGACAGGCCGCGCGCGTGGGTGTCGGAGTAGCCTTTCACAAGGCGGCGGCATTTGACGATTTCGACGGCAAGGTCGTAGTTTCGGGCGGCCGTGGTCAGGGCGAGGGCGAGCCAGTTTTCGAGATGGGCCATTTCCTGCGCGTGGCGCAGCGTGCGGGGGCGCCAGAAGCGCAAGCCGCCGATCAGGTAGAGCGTCAGGAAGGCGGGCAGGCTGTCGGTACGCAGGCGACGGCCCTTGTCGAACCACCTTGTCAGGCGGGCCATGGCTTTGGGGCTGGACTGGATTCGGGCACCAAGGCGGGCGGGAAGCATTCCGGCGATTTCCTCGGCCCTAGGGTGGAAGAATTCGGTAAGGTGCATGACGTTCCGGTCCTTGACGCCCATCTCGCGGGTGATGCGGTCGAAACGGGTGCCACGTGTTTTCAGGTCGGCCACGCGGATCACATCGTCGTAAGCCATGGCGTTGGCGATGTATTTGGCGGCTTCACGCGACAGGGCGAAGGATTTGGCGGGGGTGTCGGTGGCGAGGACCGTTTCCAGCCGCGTCAGGTAGTCGGCGCCATATGCGAGGGATTGGAAGCCCACGACCTTTTGCAGGCCCGGAAGGGCGAGTTCGGCGACGGGGGCGGGCATGGCTTTGGCGCGGGACTCGAGCCGTTGCCATTCGGCCAGAAGGTTTGCGGGGCCTCGGGGTTCGGGAGCGGGTTTGGCGGCGGCTTCGGCGTTTTGGGCCTGCGGTGTGGTGGCGGCGTCAAAGCCTGCGGCAAAGGCGCGGAGCGAGGCCTCAAGGCCTTTGCCGCCTGCGCGGATCGCGGCCTCGAAGGCCCCGCGCGGGAAGGGCAGCGTTGCGGAGGCGGCGAGTGCGCCGAGGAGGGAGGCGGAGATGACGGAGCCTTGGGCGATGGCAAGCGCGTCGAAATCGGCGGCGATGACGCGGCGGGCGGCGATTTCGGCGGCGGCGAGGACTTCGGCGCTGTCGGCGATGCCGTCGCCGGGGACCATCTTTTCCGAGACCGCGAGGGCGCGGTGGGTCGAGGTGATGAGCGTGGTGCGGTCGGGAGTGACGAAGCCGCGGATGATCGAACGCCCCGCCTCCATCATTTCGGCGGTGATCATGATGTCGACGTCGCCTGCGGCGGGTTGCAGCGAGAAGACGGGCATGGCTCCGGTGGCGAGCATCGGCGCCATTTCGACGTAATAGACCGTGGCCCCCGTGCGCTGCGACACACCCGCGACGGAGGTGGCCTGCGCCGCGTAGCCGGAAGAGCGGGCGACGGCTTCGATCCAGCCGGTCAGCACGCCCCCGCCCTGCCCGCCGACGGCGAGGATGGCAAGTTTGATGATGCCGCCCAAGGCGGGGTCGGGTTTCGGGGTAAAGCTGTCTTGCAGGGTCATGCTGGCACCTCGAATGTCAGCCGTTTGGCGGCGCGGCGGGCTTGCAGCCATGTGGTGACGCGGGCGGAAAAGGCGGCAAGGCGGGCCTCCCGTTTCGTCGGGTTATGCACCACATCGGCGCGGTAGAAACTGGGGCAGAGGACGGCGGCATCAGCCACCTCGCCGCAGTTGCCGCAGCCGACGCAGGATTGGTCGATGGAAGCGACGGGGTCGTCGCGCAAGGGGTCGTCAAGGCGTTTCAGGGACAGCGAGGGGCAGCCCGACAGGCGGATGCAGGCGTGGTCGCCGGTGCAGATGTCTTCGTCGATGCCGAAGCGGGGGGCTTCGACGCGGCGGCCTTCGCGGATGGCTTTCGCGGCGAGGGGTTTTTCGCGGCGCTGTTTGTTCAGCATGCATTCGGACGAGGCGACGATGACCTTTGGCCCCGGCGTGTCGGTCGTCAGCGCCTCGCGCAGCACGTCGCGCATGCGGCCCACGTCATAGGTGCGGTCGACCTCGACCACATAGTCGATGCCGATGCCGCGCAAGGCCTTGGAGATGGGGTGTTTGGTCGCTTTGGTGGGATTGTCGGCACGTGACGACATGATGTCTTGCCCGCCGGTGGCGGCGGAATAGTAGTTGTCGACGATCACCGCGACGCTATCGGATTTGTTGAAGGCCATGTTGGTGAAGGAGGACGACAGCCCGTTGTGCCAAAAGCCGCCGTCGCCGATGATCGAGATGGCGCGGCGCTCGCCGCCGCCGTCGAAGGCGGCGTTGGCGGCGGGGCCGAGGCCGTAACCCATGGTGGCGCCCCCCACCTCGAACGGCGGCAGCGAGCCGAAGAGGTGGCAGCCGATATCGGCGGTGATCTGCAACTTGCCGGTTTCCTGCTGCACCAGCTTCATCGCGGCGAAGATCGGGCGTTCGGGGCAGCCGGTGCAGAAACCGGGCGGGCGGATGGGGACGGTTTTCGTGAGGTCGGGGATTTCGGGGCGTTCCTCGTTCGGGGCGCGGACGAGGGCGGGCAGCATGTCGGGGGCGGCCTGTTTGAGGAAGGCAGAGAGGCTGTCGAGCATGACTTGGCCGGTGTATTCGCCCGCCATGGGGAAGATGTCTTTCCCATGCAGCATGACGCTGCTGCCCTTGCGGTAGAGGAAGGTGGAAAGCTGCTGTTCGATGAATTCGGGCTGGCCTTCCTCGACCACGAGGATGTGGCGCTTGTCTTCGCAGAAGCGGTGGAATTCTTCCGATACAAGGGGATAGGTGACGTTGAGGACGTAGAGCGGGACTTGGGAGTTGCCGTAAAGGTCAGCGAGGCCGAGGCGTTGCAGGGCGCGGATGACTCCGTTGTACATGCCGCCTTGCAGGACGATGCCGACAGGGGCGTTTGCGGGGCCGAAAACCTCGTTCAGGCCGTTGTCGACGACAAAGCGTTCGGCGGCGGGCCAGCGGTTCTTGATCTTGTCCTGTTCATGGGAGAACGACATCGGCGGCAGCACGACGCGGGCGAAATCGGATTGCGGGTTCGACAGCGCGTCGCGCACGGTCAGCGGCGGGCGCTGGTTGTCGCGGGTGGTGAACGACCCTGTGACATGGCA
This sequence comes from Gemmobacter aquarius, assembly GCF_003060865.1. Lineage (NCBI taxonomy): Bacteria > Pseudomonadati > Pseudomonadota > Alphaproteobacteria > Rhodobacterales > Paracoccaceae > Paragemmobacter > Paragemmobacter aquarius. The sequence continues at coordinate 1,498,194 of NZ_CP028918.1, read as the reverse complement.
CGACCGGATGCGGACCATCAGCATGACGGGGGTGTTGGAGGCTTCCGAAAGCTCGAACCCGTCCTTGACCGCCTTGGTGATGCAGGGCAGGTTCGGGCGCGGATCTAGCAGCCAGAACTGCGATTTCATCGCAAAGGCGTGGCTGCGTTCCTGCATGATGCTGGAGCCTTCGCCGTAATCTTCGCCCACGATGATAAGCGCGCCGCCGTTCACGCCCGAAGAGGCGAGGTTGGCCAGCGCGTCACTGGCCACGTTGACACCGACCGACCCTTTGAAGGTGACGGCGCCGCGGATCGGGTAATGGACGGAAGCGGCAAGCATGGCGGCGGCGGCGGCCTCGTTCGCGTTGGCCTCGTACCGCACGCCAAGTTCGGTGAGCAGGTCTTCGGCATCGGCCAACACGTCCATCAGGTGGGAAATCGGGGCACCCTGATAGCCGCCGACGTACCCGACGCCGTTTTCCAGAAGCGCCTTGGTGATCGCAAGAATCCCCTCGCCCGTGAAGGTTTCGCCCTGCCCCAACCGCAGGTCTTCGACTTCGGCTTTGAACGACCGTTCGGCCATGGGCTTTTCCCTAGATCTCGTGCTTGCGGATATTGGCCAGCATCTTTTGCAAGGTGCCGACAAAGGCGCGGCGCTCGGCTTCGTCTATGCCTTTGAACATGCGGGCGTGGGCATCGGCCATGCGGGGCCAGAGCGATTCGAAGGTGGTGCGGCCCGCTTTCGTCAGATGGATGCGGGTGGCGCGGCTGTCGGCGGGATCAGCCTCGCGCCGGACCATGCCATCAGTGGCAAGCTGGTCGAGCGCGCGCGAAAGCGTGGATTGTTCGATGACGGTCAGGACCGCAAGATCGCGGATCAGCGGGGCCTCGATCACCGACAGCACGGCAAGGACACGCATCTTTGGCGTGGTCAGGCCAAGGTCGGCCATTTCGTCGCGCAAGGACGCGTTGTAGCGGCCCATGATGCGGTTCATCAGGTAAGGCGCGTAATTCGACAGGCCGATTTCACCAAGGCGGGGTTTGCGGGGCGCTTCGTCGTTCATGCGCGCCCCCGTTTGGCAAGCCGGTTGGCCGCGATGAAGCCGGACCCGCCGCCAAGGCCGGGGCCGGGATGGGTGGAGGCGCCGATGAGCGTCAGGCCCTTTGGCAGGTCGGGGGCTGCGGCAAAGGGGCGGAACAGGAAGAACTGGTCGATCGAGCACAGCCCGCCGTAAGGGTCGCCGCCGACGAGGTTGATGTTGAGCGCGTTCAGGTCGGCGGGGGAATGGGCGGTGCGGGCCAGTTTGATTGCGGCGAAATCCTTGATGTGGCGGGAAAGGATCGCTTCGATGCGGTCGGCAAAGGCTTCGCGGGTGGCCTCGTCCCAGCCGTTCGTGGCGATCTCGCCTGCGGCATCCCCTTTGACGTGGCGCGGCGCGTCGGGGATTTGCAGCCAGAGGATGGCCTTGCCGTCAGGGCAGCGCGTGGGGTCGAGCCGGTGGGGTTGGCCCACGCAGATCGTGGGGGTGGCGGGCAGAAGGCCGCGTTCCGCCTCGTTCGCGGATTTCGAGACGGCGTCGATGCCGTCGGTCAGATGGATCAGCGCGACATCGTCAAGGCCCTTGGCCAGCCATTCGGGCGGGCGGTCGAGCGCGTAGTGCAGTTGGAAATTGCCGCGCCCGTGGCGGAAGGATTTCGCCGCCGCTTGCGTGGCGGGGACGGCGTTGGGCAAAAGGCGGGTGGTCAGTTGGCTTGGCGTGACCGAGGCGAGGACGGAAGCGCAGGCGATGGTTTCGCCGGTGGCAAGGCGCACGCCTGTGGTGCGGTCGTTCGCGGTCAGGATTTCGGCGACATCGGCATTGGTGCGGAGTGCGCCGCCGTTCGCCTCGATCAGGGCGCAGAAGGCTTTGACGGCTTGACCCGAGCCGCCCTTGACCACGGGCGCGCCTGCGGCTTCGAGAGCAAAGGCGACGACCTGGCCCATCTTGCCGGAATAGGTGCTTTCGGGGGTCAACCCGCAATGCAGCACCCACGGGGCGAAAAGGGCTTGGACGAGCGGGCTTTGGTAGCCCGACTCGAGCCAGCCGCGTGCGGGGGTAAGGGCAGTTCCGAACCATGCGGCAAGCCCGCGCGGGCCGCGTTTGCGGGCCTGTCCGATCAGCAGTTTCAGCGTGGGCCAAGACCAGAGGTCGCCGCCGAGCAGCGAGAAGAGGAAAGGCGCGTCGGCTTCGATCCCGCCCACGTCGGCGGCGTGCTGGGTGCCATCGCCCGTTGCGAGGGCGTCGAAGGTGGCAACGTTCTTGGCGCGGTCGGTGGTAAGCACCAGCGACGACCCGTCAGGGCGCAGCACGGCGGTGGGATGGACGGTGTGGCAATAGTCGAACCCGTGTTTCGCCAGATGCGGGCTGAGTGCCGCGCCTGCGGGCGAGGTCATGAACAGCACCCAGGTGGCGGCCATCACATCATGGTGGAAGCCCGGCAGGGTGATTTCCTCGGTTCGCAGGCAGCCCCCCGCCACATCGCTGCGTTCCAGCATCAAGACGCGCTTTCCCTTGAGCGAGAGCAAAGCCCCCGCCACAAGCGCGTTGATGCCGGAGCCGATGATGATGTGGTCGGGGGACTGCATCGTTCAGCCCTTGGGAACCAGTGCCAAGGCGCGGATCGGGGAACCCGTGCCTTCCTTGATCTTCAAGGGTGCCGCGATCAGGATCGCGCCCTTGGCCGGCAGTTTCGACAGGTTGGCAAGCGAGGCCAGACCGAAGCAGTTGTTCTTGTGCAAAAGGTTATGCGCCGGGAATGGCGGGGTCATGCCGCCCGCTTGGCCTGCATCGGTGCCGATGCACTGGCTGCCCCAGCCGACGATGCCCTTGGCGATGAGGTATTCGATCACCTCGGCGGTCGGGCCCGGCGTGTGGGGGCCGGTGGCATCGGCGTTCAGGAACAGGTTCTCGTCATGGGCGCGGGCGTCCCAGTCCGACCGCAGCACCACCCATTCACCCGCGTTGATGGCGCCGTGCTTGGCCTCCCACGCCTTCACATGATCGATGGTCAGCAGGAAATCGGGGTTGGCGTTGCATTCGGCACTGAAGTCCAGAACGTTGACGGGGGCGACAAGGCGTTGGACGTTCAGCGTGTCGGTATAGCCGTCGGGGTAATCCTTGCCGGTGATCCAGTGGTGCGGGGCGTCGAAATGGGTGCCGGAATGTTCGCCCAGTTCAAGCCAGTTCCACGCCCAGAACGGGCCGTTCTGATCGTATTCGCTGATGCGGTGGATCTTGATCGGCGGCGTGTCCTTGGCGAAATCCGGCGGCAGTTTGAGAAGCGGCGTTTCGGGGCCGAGCGTGCCCGAGCAATCCACCACCTCGATCCCGCCCGAGGCGAGCAGGCCCGCCAACTGGGTCAGCACGTTTGCAGAAGTCATTTCCATCTCCCTCTAGGTCGCGGTGTGAGGCATCTGTCTGCATCACCCGTGCATTCTGTTATGCATCGCGCCCTGACGGGTTTGGCTGCCGGCTTAGACTGCGGGCCGCTGCGTTCGGGGCTGATGAATCATGCTAGACAGATTTAAATGCATTTGCAAATATCCTTCGGCAACCAGACGAGGCGCTGCATGAAATCGAGCTTTGACGCGGTGATGATCGGGGCGGGCCACAACACGTTGGCCGCTGCCCTGCACCTGTCGGCCAAAGGCTGGCGCGTGGGCGTGTTCGAGGGGGCGGCAACGGCGGGCGGTGCGGTCAAGACCGGCGAATACACCCTGCCCGGCTTTCGCCACGACTGGGCGGCGATGAACCTGTCACTGTTCGCAGGAAGCGCGTTTTTCAAGCAATACGGGGCCGAATTGCAGCGGCACGGCTGCGCCTTCGTGCCGGTGGCGCGGCCCTTTGCGTCGAGTTTTCCGGACGGGTCGTGGTGCGGGGTTTCGACCGACCGCGCCGAGACGATGGCCAACCTTGCCCGCCTTTCGCAGGATGACGCGGCGACCTGGGCGCGGCTTTGCGACGGGTTCGGGGACGAGGCGCCGCATCTGTTCGGCCTGCTCGGAAGCCCGATGCGGATGCGTGCGCTTGGATATTTCATATTCAAAATGCTTCGCGCCAAGGGTGTGGCGGGAACGCTGGACATGGGCCGCTTCCTGCTCGCCTCGCCCCGGGCATGGCTGGACGAAACCTTTGCCTCCCCCCGCACCAAGGCGATGCTGGGCGCATGGGGGATGCATCTGGATTATGCGCCCGACATCGCGGGGGGTGCGATTTTTCCCTATCTGGAAGGCATGGCGGGTCAGGCCTTCGGCATGGTGCTGGGCCAGGGCGGCGCGGATACGATCATCAACGCGCTGGTGGCGGCGATCCGGGCGCGGGGCGGCGTGGTCGAGTGCGATGCGCCGGTGGCACGGGTGCTGCGCGAGGGGGATCGGGTCACGGGTGTGGAACTGGCGGACGGGCGGCGGGTGATGGCAGGACGCGCCGTGATCGCAGGGGTCGCGCCGCAGAACCTGTCGCGGCTGACGGGGGCGGTGACGCCCGCTTTCGACAAGGGGTTGGCGGCGTTCCGGCATGCGCCGGGGACGATGATGATCCATCTTGCGCTGTCGGACCTGCCGGAATGGCGGGCCGGGGCGGCACTGCGGGGCTATGCTTACGTGCATATCGCGCCGAGTTTGGACAAGATGGCGCGGACCTACAGCCAAGCCAGCGCGGGGCTGTTGCCGGACGAGCCGATACTGGTGGTCGGGCAGCCGACGGTGGTCGATGCCACCCGTGCGCCTGCGGGCAAGCACACGCTGTGGGTGCAGGTGCGGATGGCGCCGGGCGTGATCGCGGGCGATGCCAAGGGTCAGATCGGGGCGCGCGATTGGGACGGGGCGGCGGGGCCGTTTGCGGAGCGGGTCTTGGATATTCTGGAAGCCCATGCGCCCGGAACCCGCGCGAAGATCATCGGGCAAAGTGTTGTTACCCCTGTGCAATTGCAGGCCGAGAACCCGAACCTTGTCGGTGGCGATCAGGTTTGCGGCAGCCACCATCTGGGCCAGCATTTCCTGTTTCGCCCGATGCGCGGCCATGCCGATGGATCGACCCCGCTGGCGGGACTGCACATGACGGGGGCCGCCGTCTGGCCGGGGGCCGGAACCGGGGCCAATCCGGGTTATCTTTTGGCGCAACGTCTGGCCGGTGCGTGATATACCAAGACCAACAACAAAGACGACAACAGGGAAAACAACGATGAAACTCAGCAGAAGAAGCCTGATCAAGATCTCGGCGGCGGGTGTGGCCGCGGGGGCGGTTGGCCTGCCCGCAAGCGCGCAGGCCATCGAGGAATTGGTGATCGCCTATAACGTTACGCTCCCGTCATGGGACCCGACCGTGGGGCCGAGTGCGGTGAACCCGACGATCCAAGGGCTTTACCAGTCGGTGTTCGACCAGTTCATCTTGCAGCAGCCTGACCTCAAGCCTGCGCCGGGGTTGCTGACCGAATGGGGCTGGAACGAGGACCGGACCAAGGTGAAGATGACCGTGCGCGAAGGCGTGACCTGGCACGACGGGTCGCCCTTTACGGCGGAAGATGTGGCTTGGTCGCTGGAACGGGCGGCGAACCCCGAAACGGGGAACCCGATCAACTTTGTCTGGGGATCGCTGACCAATTTCGTGGTCGAAGGCAACACGGTCACGGCCGATGTGAAGCAGTTCGATCCCACCATCTTCAAGTGGATGTATTTCCTGACCGGATACGTTCTGCCCAAAGCCTATTACGAAAAGGTCGGGGCCGAGGGCTTCGAGGCTGCCCCCATCGGGACCGGCCCCTATATGGTGGAAAAGTTCGAGCGCAACGCATTCGTGCGGTTGAAGGCGAACGCGAATTACTGGGGTGGCAAGCCCGATTTCGACACGGTGACGATCAAGTTCGTGCCCGATGCGGCGGCGCGCGTGGCCGAGGTGGAAAGCGGCAACAGCCATGTCACGCTGGAAATGCCCTATGAGGAATATGACCGCCTGAAGGGCGGCCCCTTGGCCGGTGTGGCAGCACCCATTTCCGATATCGGGATGATTTTCCTGAACGATATCGACGTGATGCTGGACCCGAACGTCCGGAAAGCCGCAGCCCATGCGGTGGACAAGCAGACGATCATCGACCGGCTGCTGTCGGGCTATGGCGTCAAGATCGACACTCTCGAGACGCCGGAATACGACGCCTATGATGCGTCGATCACTGTGGAATATTCCCCCGAGAAGGCGGTCGAGTTGCTGGCGGCTTCGGGCTACAGCGTCGACAAGCCGGTAAAGTTCAAGATCCAGACCACCAAGGGTTTCAAGCCCAAGGATTACGAGATGGTGCAGGCCATTGTGGGCCTGTGGCGCAAGGTCGGGATCGAGGCGGAGATCGAGGTTTACGAGATCGCCAAGCACTACGAGCTGCGCGCGGCGGACCAGTTGGCGCCTGCGGCGTTCTACAACTGGGGCAATTCGGTGGGCGATCCGACCACTTCGACCGGCTTTGCGATGTTCGGGCCGTCGCCCCATTCGGTCTGGGACGGCGAGGATCTGATCGGCATGATCGGGCCTTTGTGGGGCGAGGCCGACGAGGCCAAGCGGATCGAGGGCTGGAAGGCCGTGGACAAGTTCATCGCCGAGAACGCGCTGGTCATTCCGCTGCTGCAATACGTCCAGCCGATCCTGCACGCGCCGGGGGTTGTGGTGACGCCCCATGCAAGCGGGGCCCTGTTGCCGCATCTGATGAAGCGGGCCTGACGGGTCGGTTCCTTTTGCAGACGTCCGGGGGACTTGCGTCCCCCCGGACCCCCCGATGGGGACCGAAACGTGGGTGACGCGGGGTGCCCTGTGTCGGCGGCGGAGCGGGGGTTTCACACCCCCGCACCCCCGTGGGATATTTGTAGGACAGAAAATGAGGGGGCGAGGCCCCTGCCCTGTGCCTTGGCGCGGGGGGATGGGGTGGATGCAGGTCTTTCGGGTTCTTCTTTTGCGGCTGGCGACGACGGCGGTGACGCTGGCGGGGGTGGCGGTCATCGTGTTCTTCGTGATCCGCGTGGTGCCGGGCAATCCGATTGCCATGATGCTGCCTCCGGGGGCGACGGAGGCGGATATAGCACAACTGACCGCGCTTTACGGGTTGGACAAGCCGATCTGGCAGCAATTCCTGATCTGGGTTTCGGGGGTGGTGCAGGGGGATTTCGGCACCTCGATCACCACGCGGCAGCCGGTGCTGGGGCTGGTTCTCGGGCGGTTGCCTGCGACGCTGGAGCTTTCGATCATGGCGCTGGTGATGGCGGTGATCATTGGCGGTTTTGCGGCGCTGGTGGGGACCAAGCGGCGCGGGACGCGGGTGGAGGGGGCGATCGATGTCGCCAATGGCATGGCGCTATCGGTGCCGGATTTCCTGTGGGGGCTGGTTCTGATCTTGCTGTTTGGCGTGCTGGTGCCGGTGTTTCATATTTCGGGCCGGGTGACGCCTTCGCTGGAATTGCCGTTCAGCACCAACTTCTACCTGTTCGAGAGTCTGCTGCGGCTGCGCTTCGATCTGTGGCTGGATATCGTGAGCCATATGTTGATGCCCGCTTTGGCGCTGGCCATTCCGCTGGCTGCGATCATCGGGCAATTGCTCAAGCAAAGCCTGAAAGAGACGATGCATCTGGATTACGTGACGCTTGCGCGCACAAAGGGCTATGGCGAGACCCATGTCATCTTGCGCGAGGCGCTACGCAACGCCGTGCTGCCCACGCTGACGCTGGTGGGGGTGCAGTTCACCTTTCTGATCGGGGGCACTGTGATCATCGAGCGGCTGTTTTCCTATGAAGGGTTGGGGAATATGGCGATCGATGCCGTGATCAACCGCGATTTGCCGTTGATACAGGGGATCGTCATCCTGTTTGCGGTGATCTTTACCGGCGTCAATCTGGTGGTCGACCTGCTTTATGCCGCACTGAACCCGAGGTTGCGCCATGCTTGACGGGAAGGGCGCGGTGAAGCGGCGGGCGGGGGTTCGCCTGTGGCTTTCGGCGGGGTGGCTGGGGCTTTTGGTGCTGGTGGCGGTCTTTGCGCCATGGGTGGCACCGAAAGACCCCTTGGCGCAGGATCTGTTTCTGGGCCGCTTGCCGCCGTTCTGGGCGGCGGGGGCGGAACCGGGGTACCTGCTGGGAACCGACAGTCTGGGGCGCGATGTGCTGTCGCGCATCATCTTTGGCGCGCGGATTGCGCTGGGGGTGGCGCTGGTGGCAGGAACGGTGACGTGTCTGATCGGGGCTGTGCTGGGGGTCATGGCGGGTTTTCTGCGCGGCTGGGTGGATCTGGTGATTTCGCGTCTGATCGACATCTGGATGGCCTTTCCGCCGGTGCTGTTTTCGATCCTGCTGATTGCGGTGCTGGGGCCGGGGCTTTGGTCGATCATCCTTGCCATCGTGGTGATCGACTGGACGCGCTTTGCGCGGGTGGTGCGGGCCGAGGCGATGACGCAAGGGGCGATGGATTATGTGGCCTCGGCGCGTGTGGCGGGGCGGGGGCGGCTGGGTGTGATGTGGCGCGAGATCGTGCCCAATGTGCTGCCGACTGTGGTGGTTCTGCTGACGCTGGAGATGGGGATTGCCGTGATCGTCGAGGCCATTCTGTCCTTTGTGAACCTGTCGATTTCCACCGATTTCCCGACCTGGGGGGGGATGATTTCCGAAGGGCGCACATCGGTCTATCAGGCATGGTGGGTGCTGGTGTTCCCGCTGGTCGCCTTGTTCCTGACGGTGCTGGCGTTTTCCCAACTAGGCGAGGGGTTGAAGGACCGCTTCGATCCGGTGCTGCGATGAGCTTTCTTTCGGTGCGCGGGTTGTCGGCGCGGGTCAAGGGCGGGCCTGCGCTGTTGCGGGCGGTGTCACTCGACGTTGCGGCGGGCGAGGTGCGGGGGCTGGTGGGCGAAAGCGGGGCCGGCAAGTCGATGATCGGCAAGGCGGTCTTGGGGATATTGCCGCAGTCGGTACAGGTGACGGGCGGGGAAATCTGGCTCGACGGGGTGGATTTGCTGGCGCTGCCGGTCGCGGAACGGCGGCGGCGGATCGGGGCGACGGCGGCGCTGATCCCGCAAGACCCGTTGACCGCGCTGAACCCTTCGCGCCGGATCGGGGGGCAGATCACCGACCGGCTGGTGGATATTCTGGGCTGGGAGCGCGGGCGGGCCGAGGCGCGGGCGCTGGAGTTGCTGGCCGAGGTGCAGATTGCCGAGCCGGAGCGGGTGTTGCGGTGCTATCCGCACGAGCTTTCGGGCGGAATGCGGCAGCGGATCTTGATCGCGAGCGCATTTGCGGCCGAGCCGAAGCTGATAGTGGCGGATGAACCCACCACCGCGCTGGATGTGACGGTGCAAAAGCAGATCCTGAAGCTGATCGCGGGGATGCAGGCGCGGCACGGCACGGCGCTGTTGTTCGTGACGCATGATCTGGGGGTGGTGAGCAAGGTGTGCCAGAGCTTGAGCGTGCTTTACGGCGGGATGGTCGTCGAGGACGCAAGGGTGCGCGATTTCTTTGCCGCCCCGCGCCATGCCTATTCGGCGGCGCTGCTGGCTGCGACACCGAAATATACCGATCCCTTGGCGAGCCTGACGCCGGTGCCTGACGCGGTCATCGCGGCGGTGCGGGCGGAAGTGGCCGATTTTGACGGGGGGTCGCATGGCTGATCTTTACACGGTCGAGAACCTGCGTCTGTCGCTGGCGGATATGACGCGCAAGCCCTTGCTGGGGGCAGCGCCGCGCTTGGAGATTCTGAAGGGGTTGAGTTTCACGATCCCGAAGGGTGCCGTGGTCGGGATCGTCGGCGGGTCGGGGTCGGGGAAATCGACGCTGGGGCGGGTGCTGGTCAGGCTTTTGGAGCCTTCGGGCGGGCGGGTTTCGTTCGACGGGGTGGATATTACCCATCTGGACGAGTCGGCTTTGCGCCCGCTGCGGCGGCGGTTCCAGATGATATTCCAAGACCCGATGAGCAGTTTGAACCCGCGCCACGGGGTCGGCACGATCATCGCCGAGCCGTTGCGGCTGCATCAGTTCGACGATGTGGCGGGCCGCGTTGCGCGGGCGTTGGACCATGTGGGGCTGCCGCAGGGGTTTGCTGCGCGCTATCCGCATGAACTTTCGGGCGGGCAGCGGCAGCGGGTGGGGATCGCGCGGGCGATTGCGCTGGAGCCGGACTTCATTCTGGCCGATGAAATCGTGTCGGGGCTGGACGTGTCGTCACAGGCGCAGGTGTTGAACCTGCTGGAACGGCTGGTGGCCGATCTGGGGCTGACGCTGGCCTTTATCAGCCATGATCTGAGCGTGATCCGCAGGCTGTGCCAGCGGACCATCGTGTTGCATCAGGGCGTTATCGTGGAAGACCGCATTACGGCGGATTTGTTCGCAGACCCGCAGGCCGCCTATACGCGCGAATTGCTGGATGCGATCCCCCTGCCCGACCCCGATCAGGTTTGGGCCTAGCTTACGTCTGGGCCTGAACCGGAATGTGCGGGACGGGGTCGGCGGGGGCAAGGAAGCTTTCGAGCTTGGCTTTCACATCGTCAGGCCATGGCATCGAGGTGTGTTTGTCAAGCCAGCTTGCCGCAAGCACCTGTTCGCCCGACCAGCGGTCTTCGGCCCCGCAATGGACGGTGTGGCGGATGCGGACCGAGGATTTGCCGACCTTGAGCACGCTTAAGCGGAAGGTCAGCCTGTCGCCGAAAAACGAAGGGCGCGAGAAGTCGCACGACAGGTGGACGGTGGGGGTGCCCCAGCGTTCCTTCCAGATGATCTCGTGCCACGGATAGCCGATATGGGTCCAGAATTCCTCGACCACGCCGTTCAGGATGTTGAGGTAGGCGGGGTAATAGGCGGTGCCGGAAATATCGCAATCGCCGAAGTTGAGCATGCGGTCGGTGGTGAAGCTGGTCATGACGGGTCCCTCCGTCCCGCATTGGGGACGCGGGCGGCGGGGGCGTCAAGAGGCTTTCCGGCAAGGCGCATCGGGGGCATCAAGGCGGGGGGCCTTCTGCCCCCCGTGGCTCGGCCAGCCTCGCCTCCCCCCGAGGATATTTGGGCCGAGAAGAAGGGCAAGGATGCGGTCCGTTTCTTCTCGGCGACAAATATCCTCGGGGGGTGAGGCACGGGACGTGCCGAGGGGGGCGGAAAGCCCCCCTCTTTCCGGGCAGGATGCAGGGTGCTGCGGTCAGGCGCGCAAAAGATGGCCAAGCGCCGTGATCAACCGTTCCACGCCATCGTCGGTGGTCACGATTCCGGGCGACAGGCGCAAGGTCTGGCCGCGTGCGTCGGTTGCGATGCCCTCTTCGCGCAAGGCCGCCACGACCTGTGCGGCGGGCGGATCGATCCTCAGCATGACCGAGCCGCCGCGTTTCGCCTCTGCTCGGGGGGTGACGAGTGTCAGGCCCATCTCGTCCGCAGCCTCGATGATGCGGGCGGTCTGGCGGCGGTTTTGCGCCGCGATGGCGGGGCGGTCGGCCTGCGCGTGCCAGTCAAGCGCGGGAAGCGAGGCCAGTGCGGCCATGCATCCCGGTGTGCCATTGTCGAAGCGGCGGATGTCGGGGGCGTATTCGAAGGTGTCCAAGCCCCAGTTGAAGGGGTTGTCCTGGCTGAACCAGCCGCGGAGTTCGGGCTGGCATCGGGCGATGAGTTCAGGCGCAACGTGCAGGATGCCTGCCCCCGGCGTGCCGCACATCCATTTCAGACTGGTCGAGACGGTGAAATCGACCGCCGGAGCGGTGACGTCAAAGGGCAGCAATCCCGCGGCTTGGGTGATGTCGACGCCGATCAGGCTGCCCATCTGGCGGCCATGGGTGACGAGCGCGTCCAGATCGATGCGGTGCGAGGTGGTCGATGACACCCATGTGAGCAGGGCGAGGCCCACGTCAGGGCCCCATGCGGCGGTAAAGTCTTCATCCTCGACATGAGCGGCCCCTTGGTGGAAAGGCACGGTGTGGAGGGTGAAGCCCATGCGGTCGGCCAGTTTCGTCAAGAGGAAATGGTTCGACGGGAAGCAATCGGCCCCCACCAGCACGCGCTTGCCGCGCAGGGTTTCGGGCGGCAGCGCTGTCACCAGCATGTGCAGGCTTTGGGTGACCGACTCTGATGTGGTCAGCGTGGCCTCGGGGGCGCCTATGATGCTGCGCCAACGGTCGATGAAACGGGCGCGACCGCCGAGCAGATAGCCCCATTGCGCGTCATTGGCGGCCCCCCAGACGCCTGCGAATTCGGCCATAGCGCGGGCAAGATCATCGGCCTTGCCGGGGTATTGGCCGATCGAGTGGTAGAGGAAATAGGCGTCTTCCATGGTATTCCTTGGGGTCTTGCGTGTCAGCGGACGTAGGCGCGCTGGAAACGGTGTTCGAGCCATCCTGTCAGCCGCACCAGCGGCCAGAGCATGGCGACATAAAGGATCGCGGCCCCGATCAGCGGGGTCGGGTTGGCGAAAAGCGCCTGCGCGTCGGTGGCCTGTTTCAAGAGGTCCGACATGGCGACCACCGAGGCGAGCGAGGTGTCCTTGATGATCGACACGCAGTTCGAGGCATGGGGCGGGATGACGATCCGCATCGCCTGCGGGTAGACCACCTTTCGCATGGTCAGCCAGAAGCCGAGGCCAAGCGCCGAGGCCGCTTCGAATTGGCCCTTTGGCACCGACTGGATGCCTGCGCGCATCACCTCGGCGGCATAGGCGGCAAAGACCATCGACAGGGCCACGGCGGCGGCGGTGAAGGACGAAAGCACGATGCCCGCAAAGGGCAGCGCGTAATAGATCAGTATCAGCACCACCAGCACCGGCATGGCGCGCATCAGGTCGGTATAGCCGATGGCCAGCAGTTGCAGCGGGCGCGGCGCGTAAAGCCGGACCATGGCGACACCAAGGCCTGCCAGCGTGCCGAGGATGATGGCGGTCAGGCCCAGAAGGACGGTGTTGGCAAGCCCCCGCATCAGGATGGGGATCGATCGCCACAGCACGTCGGTGTTGAAGAAGATGTCTACGGCGCTCATGGCTGGCCTTTCACGCGGGTGTCGGTGATCAGCATATGACCGGGGGCATGGGTGATCGCAAAGGGGACGCGGGCCGAGGCGATGGCGCGCTCCATCGTGACACCGCAGGCCCAGAACACCGGCACCTCGCCGGGGCCTATGTCGGTCAGGCCGATGCCGTCGACGGGTTTGGCCAGATCGACTCCGATGGCTTTGGGGTCGCCGATGTGGACAGGCGCGCCGTGCGACCGGGGGTGCTGTCTGGTGACACTTGTGGCAAGGCCCACCTGATCGGCAGGGATCGCCCGCATCGACACCACCAGATTGCCGCCGAACCCGCCCGCAGCGCGGTTGGGGATCGTGGTGTCAAAGGCCGAACAGCTGCGCCCTGCCCCGTGGCAGCGCAGGGTCACGCCGGCCGCGACCAGATCGGCCTCGAAGCTGAGCGAGCAGCCGATGGCAAAGGCCACGAGGTCGGGCGTCCAGTAGCCCGAGACATCGGCGGTGTGGGCAGCGGCCTTGCCATGGCGGAACAGCCGGTACAGCGGCAGGTCGCGGCGCAGGTCGAAATCGCCAAGCGCGGGCAGGCCCCATTCCCCCGCCCTGCCCCGCGCCAGCAGCGGGCAGGCGGCGGGGTTGGCGCGCAGGAAGCACTCGAAATCGTCGGCCCAGGCTTCGGGAATGACGGCAAGATTGGCTTGCCCGTAACCGTCGCACAGGGCCGAGGTCTGGCGCACCTCGCCATCGCGGAAGCGGGCGCGCCATGCGGCGGGCGTATCGCCCAAATCGATCATGGCTTGGTCCGCGCGGCGCTGAAAGCCGTTTCGATCTGGGCCTTGAAGAGCAATACCTCCAGCTCGTGCGTCTTGCAGGTGCGGGCCCAGCGGGCGTCATCCATCCACGCAGCCCGCCATGTTGTCATGGCCACCATGGCGGTGCCTTCGGGCTGGCCCCAGTCGGCGCCGCGCGTCACGCGGATCGACACGCGTGGAACGCGGGCGCCTGCGGGGCCAAGGTGGAAATCGATCAGGCCAAGCGCGCGGTGCGGCCGGATTTCGACCTCGGCCGTGGTGCCGTCGAAAAGCGAGGTGCCGCGCCACAGACCGGCTTCGGCCAAAGGCTGCAGGTCCATAGAGCCAAGCGCCCAGCGGCCAAGGCGATGCCCGTCGGCAAGCGCGTCGAAGACGGTGTCGAAGGGCGCATCGATGCGGACGGATGCGAGATGGGCTGTCATTTAGCGGGCCTTGGGGGGTTCGGGGGGCCGTGGCCCCCCGTGGTGCAGGGGTCAGTCGGCCGAGGTCGGGACCGGCATCGGGGTGACGGTAAAGCTGCCCGCAGCAGGCGCCACGCCAAGCCATTTTTCATAGATCGCGGCCATGGTGCCATCGGTCTTCATGTCGGAAATGATCTGGTTGACCGCTTCCAGCTTGTCGGACCCTTTGGGCATCATGATCGCAAACTTCTCGCCCGTAGTGATCTCTTCGGCCACGGCAAGGCCGGTCATCTGGGCGAAAGCATAGCGCAGGCCCACGACATCGTTCACCGCAGCGTCGATCCGGCCATTGGCAAGATCGGACAGCATGTTCGACGTGGTGTCATACGATTTGTATTCGGCGTAACCCAGTTCGGCCTCGCGCTCTTTCAGCCAGCTTTCGGGGAAGGAGGTGGCGATGGAGCCGACGATCTTGCCCTCGAGGTCGGCTGTGGATGTGATGTCCGACCCTTCCTTGACGCCGATGCCAAGCGCGCCTTCGACGTAAGGCTGGGTGAAGGACTGGCTTTCCAGACGCTCGTTGGTGATGGTCAGCGACGAGATCACCATGTCGACGCGGTTCGACGCGGTGGCGACGAAAAGCGCCTTGAAATCGAGGCCCGCGATTTCGGCGGTGGTGCCCATGCGCTTGGCGATTTCATTCACGATGTCGACTTCGAAGCCTTCGAAGGTGCCAGCTTCGGTCTTGTTCTCCCACGGCGGATTGGCGGGGTAGGAACCGACTTTCAGCGCCTCTTGCGCTTGCGCTCCGATGCCGAGGCCAAAGGCGAAAACGGCTGCGAGGGTGAATGTCCGGCGTCTGGTGATGGTCATGGGTTCCTCCTTGTTGGGCTGCGGTGTTGCTGGCGATCCTCGGGCACGAAGGATTCGCGTCGGGCCGGACCTCAAGAAAGCCTTGCAGATTCCGTATCCATTTCAAGTGATGTTTTAGGCTTGAAATTAATCTTGAGCCGCAGAAGGTTGCTTTTTCCGCTATGCCGGGGCAGAAAGGGCGTGCAAAGAGTATTCAATTCATGTCCCGTCAAAGCCACCGTGACCGCATTTACGACCTGCTGCTGACCCGCATCCAGAATGGCGAGCTGGGCTGGCAGGACCGTCTGGTCGACACCACGCTGGCCAGCGATATGGGCGTGTCGCGCATGCCGGTGCGCGATGCGTTGCTGCAACTGGCGGCAGAGGGCTATCTGGTGCCCACCACGCGGGGCTTTACCCTGCCCAACCTGACCGATGCCGAGGTGCTGGAGGTGTTCGAACTGCGGCGTCTGCTCGAACCGCGGGCGGCGGCGATGGCGGCGCAAGCGATGACCGGGGCGCAGATTGCCCTGCTGGCCGAGGCGGTGGAACAGGTGCAAAGCACGCTGCTCAGCGGCGATATTCCGCTGTTCTTCCGCGCGTCGGAACGGTTTCGCAGCGGCTGGCTGTCGATGGTGCCGAACCGCGCACTTCTGGACACGATCCGCCGCTACATGGCGCAGGTGCAGCGCGTGCGGCTGACGACGATGCGCGATCCGGTGTCGCATGCCGTTGTGATTGCAGGCCAGCGCGAGTTGCTGGCGGCCTTTGCCGCGGGCGATGTGGTGGGGGCCTCCGACCGGATGCTGCGCTTCGTGGTCGAGGGGGAACAGGCGTTCCGGCGATTGACGCAGTGATCAGACGATCAGGATTGCGCGGAAATCGTTGACATTGGTCAGGGTGGGGCCGGTGACGACCTGCGCGCCGATCTTGCCGAAAAAGCTGTGGGCATCATTGGCGGCAAGGGCTGCGGCGGGGTCGAGCCCAAGGGCTGCGGCTTTTGCCAGCGTGTCGGGGCCGATGATCGCGCCCGCCACCTCCGCC
The DNA here is from genome assembly GCF_003060865.1 of Gemmobacter aquarius. NCBI lineage: Bacteria > Pseudomonadati > Pseudomonadota > Alphaproteobacteria > Rhodobacterales > Paracoccaceae > Paragemmobacter > Paragemmobacter aquarius. The sequence goes on along the minus strand of NZ_CP028918.1, from coordinate 1,482,122 downwards.
GCGCCATCGATTCCGTCCGTGTCGCAGGCGATGGCGTGGATACCGGCTGCGCCTTTCAGCGCGAGGACCAGCCCAAGGCAGAATTCGGCATTCGGCCCGCCGATGCCTGCGCCACGGCGGGTGACGGTAAGTTCGCCGCCCGACAGCAGAACAAGCGGCGGATCGGCAGGCTTGCGGACGCTTTGCAGGCGGAGCGCCTCGGCCGCCATCGATGCCGCCACGTCGCGGGCTTCGCCTTCGATTGCATCACCGAGGATGCGGACTTCGGCCCCCCCTGCCCGTGCAAGTTCGGCTGCGGCATGCAGCGATTGGGCGGGGGCGGCATATATGATGTTGGTGGTGCGCGACAGGCGCGGGTCGTCGGGCACGACCACGCCCGAAGGCCGCGACAGGGCGGCGGTGACGGATGCAGGCGCGGGCACGGACCAGTCGCGCAAGATGGCCAAGGCATTGGCGGGGGTCGAGGCATCGCCCACGGTGGGGCCAGAGCCGATGAAGGCCGGATCGTCGCGGGGCACATCGGAAATCATCAGCGCAAGCATCCGCGCCGGATAGGCGGCGGCGGCGAGTTGGCCGCCCTTGACGCGGCTCAGGTGTTTGCGGACCGTGTTCATCCGGTCGATCGGCGCGCCGCTGGCAAGAAGGGCCGCATTGACCTGTTGCTTTTGGGCCAGCGTCACGCCTTCGCTTGGCGCGACCAGCAGCGCGGAGGCCCCGCCCGAGATCAGGGCGAGGACGAAATCGCCCTCACCGAGGCTTTCGAGCAGCGAGAGCATGCGCGCTGTGGCCTTTGCGCCCGATTGGTCGGGCACGGGATGCGCGGCTTCGATTATCTCTATCCCTGCACAGGGGCGGGCATAGCCGTAGCGCGTGATGACCAGTCCCTCGCACTGGCCCCAGACCGCCTCGACCGCTTCGGCCATGCGGGCGCTGGCTTTGCCTGCGCCGACGACGACCACGCGGCCTGCGGGTCTGGGTGGCAGGAAACCGGCAAGCGATTGCATCGGATCGGCCACGGCGACGGCGCGGTCGAACAGGCTTCGCAAGAAGGCGGCGGGGTTGGCATCGATCATGGCCGGATAGGGCCAGCAAAGCGCGACGATGGCAAGATGGGGACTTTACGAATCTGCGGGCATGGTTAGATAAATGTTCCATGAATGTTCTCGTTTGGTTCAAGCGCGATCTGCGCATCGAAGACAACCCCGCGCTGGTGCAGGCCGCCGCGATGGGCGCGGTCTTGCCGCTGTACATCGTCGAGCCTGACTATTGGCGCCTGCCCGACACATCGGCGCGGCAATGGGCCTTTACCGCCGAGGCGCTGGCCGGTCTGCGCGAGGATCTGGCGCGGCTTGGTGCGCCGCTGATCGTGCGGGTGGGCGAGGCGGTCGAGGTGCTCGACCGGCTGTGCCGCCAGAACGATGTGGCCCGCGTGATCAGCCATGAGGAGACGGGGAACCTGTGGACCTATGGCCGCGACCGTCGGGTTGCGGAATGGGCACGGGGCGCGGGGGTGGAATGGCGCGAGCTGCCACAGCAGGGCGTTATCCGGCGCCTTGCCCGGCGTGACGGCTGGGCCGGGCGCAGGGATGCGGTGCTGCGCGAGGCGGTAATTGACGCGCCCCCTGCCCTGCGGGCCATCGCGGGGGTGGAACCGGGGGCGATCCCGCCCGCCCGCGCCCTGCGGCTGGCCGATGACCCCTGCGCGCACCGTCAGGCGGGCGGGCGGGCGCAGGGGTTGCTCATGCTCGACACGTTCCTTGGCCAGCGGGGCGAGACTTACCGTGCCGCCATGTCCTCGCCCCTGACCGGCGAGCGGGCCTGTTCGCGGCTGTCACCGCATCTGGCGCTTGGGTCGATCTCGCCGCGCGAGGTGGTGCAGGCCACGGCGGCGCGGCAGGCCGAGGTGCGGGCCGAACGGGCGGGCGGGCGCTGGGGCGGGTCGCTGTCGTCGTTCCAGTCGCGCATCGCGTGGCGCGACCATTTCATGCAAAAGCTGGAAACCGAACCCGCGATCGAGATGCGCGCCCTGCACCGCGCCGCCGATGCCCTGCGGCCGCGCGAACCCGATGCCCTGCGGCTGGCGGCATGGGAAAAGGGCGAGACGGGGCTGCCGTTTCTGGATGCCTGCATGCGCTATCTGCGGGCGACGGGCTGGCTGAATTTCCGCATGCGGGGCATGGTGGTTTCGGTGGCGTCCTATCACCTGTGGCTTGATTGGCGGGCGACGGGGGCGGTTCTGGCGCGGCGCTTTACCGATTACGAACCCGGCATACATTGGCCGCAGATGCAGATGCAGGCCGGGGTGACGGGGATAAACACGTTGCGGATCTATAACCCCGTCAAACAGGGGCAGGACCAGGACCCAAGCGGCGCTTTTACCCGCCGCTGGGTGCCCGAACTCGCCGCCGTGCCCGATGCGTATTTGCAAGAGCCGTGGAAGTGGAGCGGGGCGGGGTCGCTCTTGGGTCGGATGTATCCCGAACCCGTGGTGGATGTGGCCGCAAGCGCGCGGGCGGCGCGCGAGCTGTGCTGGGGATTACGCAAAGAGCCGGGGTTCCGCGCCGCAGCCTTCGAGGTGGTCGAACGCCACGCCAGCCCCGGCAATGACCGCCGCTTCGTCAATGACCGCAGCCGCATGGCGCGGCGCAAGGGGGATGTGGCACAGATGAGCTTTGACCTCTGATGGCGAAGATGCGTAAAAAGTCCGACCTGCCGTCGAAGACCTGCGCCACCTGCGGGCGGCCCTTTGTGTGGCGCAAGGCATGGGAGAAGGTCTGGGACGAGGTGAAATACTGCTCGGACCGCTGCCGCATGGACAGGGCCAAGCGCAAGGACGGTTAGCGCGCCTTGTCCCTGCCCCGATTTTTCTGCGAAAAATCGCGCCCTTCGGTCTGGTGTCGTGCCCGCGGCTGGCCCCGGAGAGGGCTGTCTGCCCTCTCCGGACCTCACCCGAGGATATTTGCACCAGCGTGAATGGAAGGGCTGCGCGACGCAGGCGAGCGGGCGCAAAACCTTGCCGCGAGGCGAGGTTTTGCGTGGTCGGAAGGCGGGCGATTGGCAGGAATTCCCGAAAGGTGATGTTCGGCTTTGCAGGGAAATACTGCGGGCGGTTTGATTGTGATGGCGTTGCGCCCCGTGTATTGTGTGCCGTGGCATACCGGAACGGAGGAGACGAGGCATGGAGCGGATCGAGAGACAGGGGCTTTCGGTGGACCGTCGTCTGGTCGACTTTGTCGAAGGGGCGGCGCTGCCCGGCAGCGGGGTCGATGCGGGGCGGTTCTGGGCCGGATTTGCGGCGGCGATTGCCGAACTGGGGCCGGTGAACCGCGACCTGCTGGCGGTGCGGGCGCGGATGCAGGCCGAAATCGACGCATGGCATGTGGCGCGGCGCGGTCAGGCGTTCGACGCGGTGGCTTACCGTGCGTTTCTGGCAGAGATCGGCTATCTGGTGCCCGAGGGGCCGGATTTCCAAATCGAGACCGCGGGCGTCGACCCCGAGATGTCGCTGGTTCCGGGGCCGCAGCTGGTCGTGCCGGTGATGAATGCGCGCTATGCGCTCAACGCCGCCAATGCGCGCTGGGGGTCGCTATACGACGCGCTTTACGGGACCGACGCGCTGGGGGATGCGCCGCAGGGCAAGGATTATGATCCGGCGCGGGGAAGCCGGGTGATCGCCTGGGCCAAGGCGTTTCTGGACGATGTCGCCCCGCTGGCCAAGGGAAGCCATGCCGATGTAACGACCTATCGTGTCGTGGGCGGGGCGCTTTTGCCTGCGCTGAAAGACCCCGCACAATTCGCGGGCTATCGCGGCGAGGCGGGTGCGCCTTCGGCGATATTGCTCAAGAACAACGGCTTGCATCTGGTTCTTCGCATCGATCCCCTGCACCGGATCGGGGCGGTCGACAAGGCGGGCATGGCCGATCTGCGGATGGAATCGGCGATGTCGGCAATCATGGATTGCGAGGATTCGGTCGCCGCCGTCGATGCCGAGGACAAGGTTCTGGCCTATGCCAACTGGCTGGGCCTGATGCGGGGCGATCTGGTCGAGATGGTGGCCAAGGGTGGGCAGACCATCGAGCGGCGTCTGCGCGACGATTACGCCTTTACTGCCCCCGACAGCACACCCCTGACGCTTAAGGGCCGCGCGCTGATGCTGGTGCGGAATGTGGGGCACCTGATGACCAACCCCGCCATCCTCGATGCCGGGGGGCGCGAGGTGGGCGAAGGGATCATGGATGCTTTCGTGACCACGCTTTGCGCGCTGCATGATCTGGGAAAGACCGAAGGGCCGCGCAATTCGCTGCACGGGTCGGTCTATGTGGTCAAACCCAAGATGCACGGGCCGGACGAGGTGGCTTTTGCCTGCCGCATCTTTGACGCGGTGGAAGATACGCTTGGCCTGCCCCGCCACACCGTCAAGCTGGGGATCATGGACGAGGAGCGGCGCACATCGGCCAACCTCAAGGAATGTATCCGCGCGGCGAAATCGCGGGTGGCGTTCATCAATACCGGCTTCCTCGACCGGACGGGGGACGAGATCCACACCGGCATGGAAGCGGGGCCGATGGTCCGGAAGGGCGAAATGAAGAACGCCGCCTGGATCAGGGCGTATGAAGATCGCAACGTCGATATCGGCCTTGGCTGCGGGCTAAAGGGGCGGGCGCAGATCGGCAAGGGGATGTGGGCGATGCCCGACCTGATGGCCGCGATGCTGGAGCAAAAGATCGCCCATCCGCGCGCGGGGGCGACCTGCGCCTGGGTACCATCGCCCACCGCGGCCACGCTGCATGCCACGCATTACCACCGCGTCGATGTGCTGGCGCGGCAGGACGAGATTGCCGCAGGCGGGCCACGCGGTCGGCTGGACGATTTGCTGACCCTGCCGCTGGCTGCGGGCGTGAACTGGTCCGAGGCCGAGGTGCAGGCCGAGGTCGAGAACAACGCGCAAGGCATCCTTGGCTATGTGGTGCGCTGGATCGATCAGGGCGTGGGCTGTTCCAAGGTGCCCGACATTCATGATGTCGGCCTGATGGAGGACCGCGCCACCTGCCGGATTTCCAGTCAGGCGCTGGCAAACTGGCTGCATCACGGCGTGATCGACGAGGCGCGGGTGATGGCCGCTCTTCGCAAGATGGCGGCCGTGGTCGACCGGCAGAACGCAGGCGATCCGGCTTACCGGCCCATGGCGCCGGGGTTCGACGGTATCGCCTTCAAGGCGGCCTGCGATCTGGTCCTGCGCGGGCGCGAACAGCCTTCGGGATATACCGAGCCGGTGCTGCATCGCCGCAGGCTTGAGCGCAAGGCGAAGGATCGTTTGCATCTGGTGTAGATTTTCGCTGCATCAGGGATAAGGAGCGGGTAAGAAAAGCCGTCCCATGTATGGACAAGGGGGCGGCGGGGTGTCGTCTTCTGTATTCGTTAACGGTGTATATCCATGTCGCGACCCAAGACGACCTTCCTGAAAATGGCTGCTCTCGCTTTGACCGTAACGGTTCCGGCAGCGGGCTACGTGCTGCTTGCACCGGTGCCTGCGCTGGCGGCCGGCACCCTGCCGGCACCCTCTGTTTCGCGCGCGCTCGATGCGGTGCTGATGCCGGTCGATGCCTCGGTGGTGTCGGCATTCGGTCTGGCGGCTGGCTCTACAGGCGTTCTGGTCCTTGCGACCGAACCCGACGGTCTGGCCGATGCCGCTGGCATCGAACCGGGCGACGTGATCGATTTCGTGAAGGGCGAGGCGATCCTGAGCCCCGCCGATCTGGACGAGGTGGTCTATTACTGGATCCTGCAGGGTGCCTTCGATTTCGAAATGAACGCGCTGCGCGGGGGCAAGCCTTACAAGGCCACGACGACGATCACGCTGGAATCGTGGGAAAGCGTGATCGACATCACCACCGTGTCGAGCTGGTCGAGCTATTCCTATGAAAGTTTCAGCTACAGCGAATATTACGCCGAGTATTCCGAAGAAATCACCGAAAGCTACGAAGCCTCCGAGACAATGATCGAGGAATCGGTCACGTCGGAAGAGTTCGAGACCGACATGCAGGCCGAAGACGAAGGCTATGCCGAGGTCGAGGGCGAGGCCGTCGACGGGGACATGGCGGGCGACGAGGCTGTAGCCGAAGACGAGGTTTGCGATCCGGCGGTCAACCCCGACTGCGCCGATGCAGCAGCCGACGAAGGCGCGGCTGATGCTGGCGACGAAAGCGCGGCTGACGAAGGCGCGGCTGACGACGGCGCAGGCGACGACAGCGGCGACGCCGGGGGCGACGAGGGCGGCGAAGAAGAGATCGTCGAATAATCCGGTCTGATGCGGTCGCCCGATGGGGTGGCCGTTTTTTCCCAGTGTGGGTGGCGATGGTGCTGCCCGTTTACCAGTAAGGAATTACGCGCGTGAATATCTTCCTCAAGCCGGTCTTGCGCAGCCTGTGCGTGACCCTGTCCCTTGCAGCGCCCATGGGCCTGGCCGTTACGGTATACCCGACGCAGGTCGAGGCGAAGACCGTCAAGAAATCGACCCTGCCCAAGCCCTATGTCAGCCGTGCGCTGAAAGCCGTGCTGATGCCGGTGACGAAATCGGTGGCCAAGAAGTTCCGCCTTGCCAAAGGCGCGAAGGGGGTGATGGTCGTCTCGGTCCAGCCCGACGGCATCGCCAAGATGGCAGGGCTGAAACCCGGCGATGTGATCAGCTCGATCCTTGGCTACAAGGTGCGTCAGCCGATCGATGTCGACACGATCATCGCCTATTACCTGACCAATGGCGTGACCGATTACGCGCTGGTCGGCGCACGCAAGAACGGGCGGACCTACCGCGCCGTGACGCCGATCACATGGGATTACTATTACCTGCCGATCGATGTCTATTCGGTCTATGAATGGACGAGCTTCAGCTATTCCAGCTACAGCTACACCGAATATTATTCGTATTATTCCGAGACGATCATCTCGAGCTACGAGTATTCCGAGACACTGATCGAGGAACGGATCAGCGAGACCAGCTTCGTGTCGTCGATGGAAACCACGGTCGAGGAAAGCTCCATGTCCTATGACGAGGAGATCGTCGAGGGAAGCTATGTTTCGGGCGGGACCGGCGAAGTCTGGAGTGGAAACGAAGGCGTGGTCGCCTATAGCGCGGCCGACGACCCGGCCGAGCCTGCCTTTGCCGACGCCCCCGAAGACACCGCCTTTGTCGAAGACGCTCCGGCAGAGAGTGACAACGAGGACGCGTCCGGCGTTGACGAAGTCTCCTCTGACGGGACGGTTGCGGACGGCGCGGCCACCGACGAAGGCTATGCCGACGAGACAGCGACAGACGGCGAAGCCACCGACGAGGCGACAACCGACGAAGGCTATAGCGACGAGACAGCGACGGACGGCGAAGCCACCGACGGAGCGACAACCGACGAGGCGACCACCGACGAAGGCTACACCGACGAAGGCTATACCGACGAGACAGCGACGGACGGCGAAGCCACCGACGAGGCGACCACCGACGAAGGCTACACCGACGAGACAGCGACGGACGGCGAAGCCACCGACGAGGCGACAACCGACGAAGGCTATACCGACGAGGCCCCTGCCGAAGAACCGGCCATCGAGGAAGAAGCCCCTGCCGAAGAATACTGCGCGGGCGAGATTGTCGATGGCTCCTGCACCGAAGCAGCCGTCGAAGAACCCGCTTACGAAGAACCGGCTTACGAAGAACCGGCTTACGAAGAACCGGCTTACGAGGAGCCCGCGGTCGAAGAGCCGGCCTATGAAGATACGGGCGGCGGCGACGGTGGCGAGGAATATATCGAGTAACACCCCGCCACGGCGCGCCTGCAAGGGCGCGCCGCAAGACCCTAGCCGATGTCGAGGGCGATAGCGTGCACGCGGGTGTTCAGATCGCCCAAGGCGCGCTGCACGGCGCGGTGCCGGTCAACCCGGCCCATCGCGGCCAATGCGGCGGCGCGGATCGTCACCTTGAAGTGGCTTTCCCCGCTGCCATCATCGCCGGAATGTCCCGCATGGCGGTGGCTTTCGTTCACCACGTCAAGCAGGCTTGGCGAAAATGCCTGTGTCAGGCGGGCAGTAATCTCGTCTCTGGCTGTCATTTACGTCATAGCGGGGTTTTTCCGCCCCGCCCCCCTTCAATCCGGCGCGTAAAGCCTTAAACTCTCGCCTCCGAGTCGGAAAGGCCAGCCAGACAGATGACCACGCGTCCCCCCTTTGAATTCGATATCCGCGTCTCGTCCGACAAGAAGCGGCGCAAGACGACGCGGCGCGGCATGTCGGGCGCCTTCGAGACGTCGCAGAAGATGTGCGAGTTTCCCGATTGCAAGGAACAGGGCGCCTACCGCGCCCCGAAATCGCCCGATCTGCTGGACGAGTTCTTCTGGTTCTGCAAAGACCATGTGCGCGAATACAATCTGAAGTGGAATTTCTTTCAGGGAACCACGGATGAGGAGTTCCAGAAATTCCTCGACAAAGACCGGCTTTGGGGGCGCGAGACCCAGCCCTTTGCCAAGCGGCCCGACGAGGGGCGGGCGTGGCAGCGTCTGGGGGTAGACGACCCGATGGCCATCCTCGGCGACAAGTCCACGATCAACCCGCCCAAGGCCACCAGCAACGCGACCCGCAAACTGCCCGCGACCGAACGGAAAGCGATCGAGATCCTCGACGCGCGGGATACCTGGACCAAGGCGGACATCCGCAAGCAATACAAGAGCCTGGTGAAAGACCTTCACCCAGATATGAACGGCGGCGACCGCAGCGACGAGGACCGTTTGCAAGAGGTGGTCTGGGCCTGGGACCAGATCAAGGACAGCCGCTACTTCCGCGACTGACGGCGAAGCCCCAGCACCTGCACCGCGCCCGCCGCGAAAGCCAGCGCCGCAAGGGAAAGGGGCTGGCGCGGCAGGTCGGGCAAAAGCCCCATCCCCGGCAACAGCGCAAGCACGCCCCCCGTCCCAAGGGTGATGCCCAGCACCAGCGCCCCCGCGACCGCCCAGCCCATGGCCCCTGCCCGCCCGAACCAGGGTGCTGCCAGCCAGCCAAGCGCCAGCGCAGGCAGAAACGCCGCGCGAAAGGCGGGCGACCACAGCACCGACGCCTCGGTATCGGCCCCCAGTTCGGCCCGACCGAAGGCCGAAGCGACAAGGGCTGCCAGTAGAAATGCGGAAATCAGGCGGTGTTTCAGGTCCATCCTCGGGTGATAGCGCGGCGCCTGCGGCTTTGCCACATGTCGCTTGCGTCGATTTGCAGGACGCCCTTCCCCTTGCAGCCCCCGCTTTATGTTCCACACAAGTCGAAAGGCCCCGACGGGGTTTCCCAATGGATGTGATGGCGGACGGAATGCTCGACACTGTGCTTAGACCCACCGAAGAAATCTCTGTCCGCGATGTGTTCGGCATCGACACCGATATGAAGGTGAAGGGCTTTGCCGACCGCACCGACCGTGTGCCGGAAATCGACACGACCTATAAATTCGATCCGGATACGACGTTGGCGATCCTTGCGGGTTTTGCCTACAACCGCCGCGTGATGATCCAGGGCTATCACGGCACGGGCAAATCGACCCATATCGAACAGGTCGCGGCGCGGCTGAACTGGCCCTGCGTGCGGGTCAACCTCGACAGCCATATCAGCCGCATCGACCTGATCGGCAAGGATGCGATCAAGCTGCGCGACGGCAAGCAGGTGACGGAATTCCACGAAGGCATCTTGCCCTGGGCGCTGCGTAACCCCGTGGCCATCGTGTTCGACGAATATGATGCGGGCCGCGCGGATGTGATGTTCGTGATCCAGCGCGTGCTGGAACATGATGGCAAGCTGACGCTTCTGGACCAGAACGAGATCATCACACCGCATCCGTCGTTCCGGCTGTTTGCGACGGCGAACACGGTTGGCTTGGGCGATACCACGGGGCTTTACCATGGCACCCAGCAGATCAACCAGGCGCAGATGGACCGCTGGTCCTTGGTCGCCACGCTGAACTATCTGAGCCATGATGCCGAAGCCGCGATCGTGCTGGCCAAGAACGCGCATTACAACACCGACAAGGGCCGCAAGATCATAAACCAGATGGTCACGGTGGCCGACCTGACGCGCACGGCCTTTATGAACGGCGATCTGTCCACGGTGATGAGCCCGCGCACGGTGCTGAACTGGGCGCAGAACGCCGAGATCTTCCGCAATGTGGGCTATGCCTTCCGGCTTTCGTTCCTGAACAAATGCGACGAGCTTGAGCGCCAGACCGTGGCCGAATTCTTCCAGCGCTGCTTTGGCGAGGAATTGCCCGAGAGTGCGGCCAGCATGGCGATGAAGTAAGGCGGCCTTCCCGCGCAGGCGGGGACCGTTCGACTGCGCCCGAGGAGATCCCCGCTGACGCGGGGATGACGCCCCTGTCCCTCTTGCCGCCACCCTGTCGCGGTGCAAATGTGAACCCATGAAGCCGCAAGACAACAACCCCGCCGATCCGTTCAAAAAAGCCTTGGCCGAGGCGACCAAGACCATGGCGGATGATCCCGACATGACGGTCAGCTACTCGGTCGACCCTCCGGGGATGAACGCCGAAGGCGTGCGCCTGCCGCAGGTGAGCCGCCGGATGACCCGTGACGAGGTGATGCTTGCGCGGGGCACCGCCGATGCATTTGCGCTGCGCCGGAAATATCACAACGACGCGGTGTCGAACCGCTACGCGCCGACAGGGAACCTTGCGCGCGAAATCTACGACGCGATGGAGACGGCGCGCTGCGAGGCAGTGGGCGCGCGGGCCATGCCCGGCACGGCGGTGAACATCGACGCCAAGATCGCACACGAGGCGGATCGCAAGGGGTATTCACAGATCACATCGGCACAGGATGCGCCCTTGCCCGTTGCTGCGGGCTATCTGGTGCGGCATCTGGCGACGGGGCGCGACCTGCCCAAGGGTGCGTCCAATGTGATGGACCTGTGGCGTGGCTTCATCGAGGAACAGGCAAGCGGCACGCTGGAGAACATCGACCATGTGCTGAACGATCAGGCGGCCTTTGCGCGGCTGGCGCGGCAGGTGATCTCCGACCTCGGCTATGGAGACCAGTTGGGCGACGACCCCGATCAAAACGATCCCGACGATCAGGAAGGCGAGGCCGAAGAGGATCAGGACGCGCCGGACTCGGCGGGTGAGGAAGAGCAGGAAAGCGACGAGTCCGAGGCCGCGCCCGAGCGGTCGCAGGAAGAGCAGCAGGACCAAAGCCAAGCGCAAGTCACGATGGAAGACAGCGCCGATATGGAACAAGGCGACGAGGCGGAATTGCCCGAAGGCGAAGCCCCGCTCGAGCCACCACCGCCTGCGCCCTATTCCGATGCCGACCCGAACTACAGCGTCTATACTACAGATTTCGATGAGGAAATCCGCGCCGAGGAATTGGCGGAACCGGCGGAGCTTGAACGGTTGCGGGCCTATCTTGACCAGCAGTTGGAGCCTTTGAAGGGCGCGGTTTCGCGCTTGGCCAACAAGTTGCAGCGCCGTTTGCAGGCCCAGCAGAATCGGTCTTGGTTGTTCGATCTGGAAGAGGGCACGCTGGATGCCGGGCGTCTGGCGCGGGTGGTGGCGAACCCGACGACGCCGCTGAGCTTCAAGCAGGAAAAGGATACCGAATTCCGCGACACTTGCGTGACGCTGCTTCTGGACAATTCCGGCTCGATGCGCGGGCGGCCGATCAGCATTGCCGCGATCTGTGCCGATGTGCTGGCACGCACGCTTGAGCGGTGTTCGGTCAAGGTGGAAATCCTCGGCTTCACCACGCGGGCGTGGAAGGGCGGGCAGTCGCGCGAGCGGTGGCTGGCGCAGGGGCGGCCGCAGGGGCCGGGGCGGCTGAACGATCTGCGCCATATCATCTACAAGAGCGCCGATGCGCCGTGGCGGCGGGCAAGGCCGAACCTCGGGCTGATGATGAAAGAGGGGCTGCTGAAAGAGAACATCGACGGCGAGGCGCTGGAATGGGCGCATCGCCGCATGGCGAACCGGCCCGAGGCGCGCAAGATCCTGATGGTGATTTCCGACGGCGCGCCGGTCGATGACAGCACGCTGTCGGTCAATGCCGCGAATTTTCTGGAAAAGCACCTGCGTGACGTGATCGCGATGGTGGAACGGCGGCGGCAGGTGGAGTTGATCGCCATCGGCATCGGGCATGACGTGACGCGCTATTACCAGCGGGCGGTGACGATCACCGATGTCGAGCAATTGGCAGGCGCGATGACCGAGCAGCTTGCCAGCCTGTTCGAGAGCGACCCGAAAAAGCGCGCCAAGGCGGGCAACGCGCCGCAGCGGCGGGCGGGATAGGGGGCGTTCCGCCCCCTCGCCTTCGGCTCACCCCCTGAGGATATTTTTCAGACAGAAAATGAGGGTACGGGATGTTCCAGAGCTTCGAGACGACCTCTGACCCGTCGAAGGGCCTGGCGCGGCTGGCGGCTTTGCGCGATGTGCTGGCCGAGGCCGGGGTGGCGGGGTTTCTGGTGCCACGGGCCGACGCGCATCAGGGCGAATATGTAGCGCCGCGGGACGAGCGATTGTCTTGGCTGACGGGGTTTACCGGATCTGCGGGCTTTGCCGTGGTGCTGCCCGACGTGGCGGGGGTGTTCATCGACGGGCGGTACCGCGTGCAGGTCAAGGCGCAGGTGGATGTGTCGGTGTTCACTCCTGTGCCATGGCCCGAGGTGAAGCCCGGCGACTGGATCAAGGCGCATCTGGCATCTGGCGTGATCGGGTTCGACCCGTGGCTGCATACCGCCGACGAGGTGGAGCGGCTTGAGACAGCATTGCAGGATCATGGCGTAACCCTGCGTCCTGTCGCGAATTTCGTCGATGCGATCTGGCCTGACCAACCCGCAGCACCGGTCGGCAAGGCCTTTGCCCATCCGATAGGTCTGGCGGGCGAGACAAGTGTTGCCAAGCGCGCGCGGCTCGGGGCGATGCTGCGCGAGGCGGGGCAGGATTTTGCGGTGATCACGCTGCCGGACTCGATTTGCTGGCTGTTGAACCTGCGGGGCGCGGATGTGCCGCGCAATCCGGTGCTGCAGGGATTTGCGCTTCTGGATGCGGATGGCGGGGTGCGGCTGTTCACCGATCCGGCCAAGATCACCCCGGCGGCAGCGGCGGCGCTGGATGCGGCGGTGACGATCCTGCCGCCCGAAGCGTTCAAAGCGACGCTGGCCGATCTGACAGGCGCGGTGCGGGTGGACAAGGCGACCGCCCCCTTGGCGGTGTCGCAGCTTTTGACGGGGGCGCGGGTGGTCTGGGGCGACGATCCCTGCCGCTGGCCAAAGGCGCGCAAGAACGCCGCCGAGATTTCGGGAATGCGCGAGGCGCATCTGCGCGACGGGGCAGCGGTGGTCGAGTTTCTGGCCTGGCTCGACCATGAGGCGCCAAAGGGCCGGCTGACCGAGATCGACGTCGTGACCGCGCTCGAAGGCTATCGCCGCGCGACAAACGCGCTGCATGACATCAGCTTCGACACGATCTGCGGGGCGGGGCCGAACGGCGCGATCATGCATTACCGCGTGACCTCCGAGACCAACCGTCCGGTCAGGCGCGACGAGTTGCTGCTGGTCGATTCGGGCGCGCAATTCCCCGACGGAACGACCGACATCACCCGCACGGTTGCGGTGGGCGACCCGGGAGCCGAGGCGCAGGAGTGCTATACCCGCGTCTTGCAGGGGATGATCGCGATTTCGCGGGCGCGTTGGCCCAAGGGGCTGGCGGGGCGCGATCTGGACGGGTTCGCGCGCTATCACCTGTGGCTGGCCGGGCAGGATTTCGACCATGGCACGGGGCATGGTGTGGGCGCGTTCCTGTCGGTGCATGAAGGCCCGCAGCGCCTGAGCCGGATTTCCGAGGTGCCGCTTGAAGTGGGCATGATCCTGTCGAACGAGCCGGGCTATTACCGCGAGGGGGCTTTCGGCATCCGGCTGGAGAACCTGGTGGTGGTCGACACGGCGCCGCCTTTCGGCGACATGCGCGATCAGTTGTGCTTCGAGACGCTGACCTTTGCGCCGCTGGACCGGCGGTTGATCGTGGTGGGCGAATTGTCGCGGGGCGACCGTGACTGGCTGAACGCCTATCACGCCGAGGTTCTGGCCAAAATCGGGCCGAGGGTAAGTCCAGCCGCGCTGGAGTGGCTCAAGGCAGCCTGCGCGCCGATCTAGGGCTTGCCAGACGGGGGATGCGTCCGCAGACTGGTGGCTTGGGCCAACGGGGTGGCCAACGGGGGGGCCTGCCATGACCACGATCACGATCCGTCCGGCAGCGGGCAGCTATACGATACGGGCCAAGGGTGCGATCCTTGGCGAGACGTCGCGGGCGGTCGAATTGCTCGAAGGCGGCCGCGCGCCGGTGATCTATGTCCCGCGCGAGGATATGGCGATGGCCTTTCTGGACCCGAGCGACCGGCAGACCACTTGCCCGCACAAGGGGGTGGCCAGCTATTATTCGGTCGCAACCCCCGAGGGGCGGCTGCAAGACGTGGTCTGGTCTTACGAAAACCCCAAACCCGGGGCCGAGGGGATAAAGGGATATCTCGCCTTTTATCCCGATGTGATGGTGCAGCGGGTCTAGCGGGCCTGCGCTTCGGCGGCGGTTTTCTGGATGCGTTCGACCATCGACCGCAGGCCGTTCGAGCGTTGCGCCGACAGATGGTCGGTCAGCCCCAGTCGGGCGAGTTCGGCGGGGGCGTCGATGCGGGCGATATCGGCCACCGGAACGCCTGCATAAAGGGTGTGAAGCACCGCGATCAGGCCCTTGACAATCATCGCGTCGCTGTCGCCCTGAAAATCGTAGCGACCGCCGTCGATCATCGGCTGGATCCAGACTTGGCTGGCGCAGCCCTGCACCTTGGTTGCGGGCACCTTCAGCGCGTCTTCCATCGGGGGAAAGGCTTTGCCCAGTTCGATGACATGGCGGTAACGGTCTTCCCAGTCGTCGAGGAATTCGAAGGTTTCGGCAAGGTCGTTGAAGGCTTCGGTTGCCATGGCAGATCCCTTTGATACGGCGCTTTACCTAGTCTTCGGGGGGGCAAAGGTCCAGCCCTGCGCCCTGCCCTGTCGTTCTGCTTTTGGGCAAGGCCGCTTGAGGTGCTTTTCAAAGCGCCGCCAATGGGCTACCCAATGGGCAACGAACAGGGGATGCGCGATGACACGAGTTTTGCTTGCCGCGATGCTGGCGCTTTCGCTGACCGGATGCGGCTTTGTCGCGAAATCGAAGTTGAACCCGTTCAACTGGTTCACAAAGTCGGAACCGCGCGAATCCATCGTGCTGACGGCCGAAAAGGCCGAAACCCGCGATCTGGCGGCGGAAGTGATCGATATGCAGGTTTTGCCCTATTCGGCGGGGGCCTTGATCCGCGCCACGGGGCGGATGCCGACCCAAGGCTGGTGGAACGCGGAACTGGTGGCGCGGCCTTTGGACGAGAACGGGGTTCTGGTCTATGATTTCCGCGTCTTCGCGCCGGTCACCGACACGCCGGTCGGCACGCCGCAATCACGCGAAGTGACCGTTGCTGTGTCGATTTCACCGCAAAAACTGGACGGCGTGCGCGAGATCGTGGTGCAAGGTGCCACGAATGCGCGGTCGTCACGGCGCTAAAGCCGGACGACCCTGACTTCGGTGCCTTTGGCAGACAGTGCGATTTCACCACGGCAAAGTCGCATCGCGTCATCGCCGAACGCCTCGGCCCGCCAGCCCGAAAGCGCTTCGACCTGACGTTCGCCCGCCGCAATGGCATCGAGGTCCGACGCGTTGGCGATCAGCTTTGCCGCGACGCCAAGCTGTTCGGATTTCGCCTTCAAAAGCACGCGCAACAGGTCGGCCAAAGCGGGATTGACCTGCAACTGGTCGCGGCTGAGATCTGGTTTGGGCATGTCTTCGGGCTTCATCTCGAGTCCCTCTTTCACGGCGGCAAGTATACCGTCGGCGATTTCGGGCTTCCTGCCTTCGCGCAGCAAAAGCCGCGAGCGGCCGAGTTCTTCGGTTGTCGTGGGCCGGGTCGAGGCGAGTTCCAGAAGCGCGTCATCCTTCATCACGCGGCTGCGCGGGACGTTGTGTTTCTGGGCGTAATCCTCGCGGAAACGGGCAAGCGCCTTGACGATGGCAAGGAAGCGGCCCGAGGTGGTGCGGGTTTTCACGCGCAGCCATGCCTCTTCGGGGTGGACGGTATAGGTGGCGGGATCGGTCAGGATGCCCAATTCCTCGTCGACCCATTTGGTGCGGCCGTTCTTGGCCAACTGGGCGGAAAGCCATTCGTAGATTTCGCGCAGGTGGGTCACGTCGGCCAGCGCATATTCTGCCTGCGCCGTGGTCAGCGGGCGGCGCGACCAATCGGTAAAGCGCGAGGTCTTGTCGAGGTTTTCGCGGGCGATTTTCTTAACCAAGGTCTCGTAGCCGACCTGTTCGCCGAAACCGCAGACCATCGCAGCGACCTGCGTGTCGAACAGCGGTTCGGGAAAGACATTGCCTTCGACGAAGAAGATTTCGAGGTCTTGCCGTGCGGCGTGGAACACCTTGACCGTCGCGCGGTGACGAAACAGGTCGTAAAGCGGTTCCATCGACATCTTGTCGCCCTCGATCGGGTCGACCAGCACGGCATCGCCGTCCTTGCCCGGAAGCGCCATCTGGATCAGGCACAGCTTGGACCAATAGGTCCGCTCGCGCAGGAACTCTGTGTCGATGGTGACGTAGGGCTGCGTCTTCGCAGCTTCGCAGAAGGCGGCGAGGTCTTCGGTCGTGGTGATGGTGCGCATATGCCTTCCGATCGGGCCAAAGGGGGCACGGGGTCATCCCGCAGGTTCCGCTATAACGATTCGTGGGGAAATTAAAAGGGTTTGGTCTGTGCGGGGTCGGGCCGAAGGCTGATCGCGCGAAGCGGGGGTTTCACACCCCCGCACCCCCGTGGAGTATTTCAGCCAAGGGTGAACGGGGCTCAGGCAAGGAGCGGGGTCCGGTCGCCCGTGGCAAAGCGGCGCAGGACGGCGGGGTAAAGGCGGTGTTCCTGCACCAGAACGCGGGCGGCGAGGGTGCCTGCGGTGTCGCCCGCAAGGATGGGGACGCAGGCCTGACCGAGGATCGGGCCATCGTCGAGCACGGGGGTGACGAGGTGCACGGTGCAGCCCGCTTGGGTGTCACCTGCATCGATGGCGCGTTGATGGGTGTGCAAGCCGGGGTATTTCGGCAAGAGCGAGGGGTGGATGTTCAGCATCCGGCCTGCGAAGCGGTGAACGAAACCGGGGGTCAGGACGCGCATGAAACCGGCGAGCAGCAGGATGTCGGGTTTGGCGGCGAGGATCGGCTCAAGCAGGGACGCCTCGAACGCATCACGCGCAAGCCCGCGGTGGCTGACAGCGGCGGTCGGCACGCCGAGGCTTGCAGCCTTTGCCAGACCGCCCGCCAGCGGGTCGTTCGAGGCCACCAGAACCGGCGTGGCGGGATGGTCGCCCTGCGCCATGTCGGCCAGCAGCGCCAGCATGTTCGAGCCGCCACCGGAAATCAGGATGGCGACGCGGGCTTTCACACCAGCTGGCCTTTGTAAATCACGCCTTCGCCTTCGACCACGCGACCGAGGGTGACGACGGTCTCGCCCGCGTCACGCAGCAGCGCGGTCAGGTCTTCGGCGCGGTCGGCAGAAACCACCAGCATCATGCCGATGCCGCAGTTGAAGGATTTGAGCATCTCTGATTCCGCGATATTCGCAGTGGTAGCGAGCCAGCGGAACACAGGCGGCAGGGTCCAAGCCGTCAGGTCGATCTCGCAGGCGAGGCCATCAGGCAGCACGCGGGGCGGGTTTTCGGTCAGCCCGCCGCCGGTGATATGGGCCAGCGCATGCACGCCGCCTGCCCTGATCGCGGCAAGCGCCTGTTTGACGTAAAGGCGGGTCGGGGCAAGCAGTGCCTCGCCCAGGGTGCCGTCACCAAAGGGGGATGCCGCATCCCATGACAGGCCCGACAGTTCGACGACCTTGCGGACGAAGCTGTAACCGTTGGAATGCACCCCGTCCGAAGCAAGGCCCAGCAGCACGTCACCTTCGACAACCCCTGCAGGCAGGTCGGCGCCGCGCTCCATCGCGCCGACGGCGAAACCGGCAAGGTCGAAGTCGCCCTTGTGATACATGCCCGGCATTTCGGCGGTCTCGCCGCCGATCAAGGCGCAGCCCGATGCCTCGCAGCCCGCAGCGATGCCGTTGATGATGCGGGTGGCCTGATCGACATCGAGCTTGCCGGTGGCGAAATAGTCGAGAAAGAGCAGCGGCTCGGCCCCTTGGCAGACCAGATCGTTCACGCACATCGCCACAAGGTCGATGCCGATCGTGTCGACATTGCCGGTGTCTATGGCGATGCGCAGTTTGGTGCCCACCCCGTCGGTTGCCGCGACAAGGATCGGATCGCTGTAGCCGGCGGCCCTAAGGTCGAAAAGCGCGCCGAACCCGCCAAGGCCCGACATGCTGCCCGACCGCGCCGTGCGCTTGGCCGCCGGTTTGATCCGTTCGACCAGCGCGTTGCCTGCGTCGATGTCCACACCTGCCTGAGCATAGGTAAGGCCGTTCGTCATGGATCACTCCTTGCAGGATGCACGCTGATGGGGGGCCGCTTAGACCATTGCGCCCTTCTTCGCAATCCGTCCCTCTTCGCAAGCGGGCACGAGGCTTGACCCTGCCGCCGCTCTTGCGTAACCAATCCTGCGTGGGCCTGTAGCTCAACGGTTAGAGCAGGGCGCTCATAACGCCTTGGTTGGGGGTTCGAGTCCCTCCGGGCCTACCACAATTTATTTTTACCGTGAAATCAATACCTTAGCCTCCGAGCGCCGTCACGTTTCAAGGCAAAATGTGTGGCAAAATGTGTGGCAAGACTGATCGCCCTTAGGCCGACTCGCCCGCCCAGCGCCACATGTGCAATTTACCCACAAGTAATTGAAATTATTCGTTATTTGTCCTGATGGACGGGATAGTGTCTTTTGCTTCCATCCAACTCAGGAGGGACAGGGATGCTGTTGAATGTCGGTCGTGGTCGGTATCGGGTGACGGTGGCGCTGGAGGGTGGGCTTTATGTCCGCTTGCCCCTGCTTGGCGAGCTTTGCCTGTCCCGTGCGTGTGGTCTTGTGGTCGATCCTTGGCAGGTCACAAAGCACACCTGAGGCAAGCCCCAGGGCGTGAGATGGGGCGGTGTCAGGTTTGATCTGGTACCCCCCTTTTCCATGCCCAGCGCCCAGCAGTGTAAAGCCTTGGTCGGGCATGTGCGGACCAGACCCACATTTACCCCCAATAAGTTGATAGGGGGAGAGAGGCCCAGAGGATGATCAGATGATGACCTGTGATGACCACAGGGGATGATCTGGATGATCTCTGACCTCCCCTAAGCCATACCTACCATAATCATCATCAATAAGAGTACTCTTAGGTCATGACCTAGGATGACCATGTGATCCCCTCATGCTTCCAGTGTCTTCTCCCACGGGAAGCATGAGGAGAAGCACATGATGGCTCCTAGGCTCTGTCCTTGATGATGGTCATCCCCAATCACCGTTGCTGGTGGTCGTGGTCAGTCGGTCCCTGTTGGTCGAACTGGTCAGCTTCCCATCCTTGTCTGCCCTAGCCTCAGCGCCCTCCACAGGCGTTGGGGCTTTTTTGCTTCGTCGCCTTGTGACCGTGTGGTGATGATCGACAAGCCTTAGGCCCGCACCTTTCAGGATTGGGTGACCCCGATGTTCTGCCCGCGATCCGCAAGCCCAGCGCACAGCATCCCCGTAGAGGCCCCAGAAGCCGCCTTACAGCGCGTCTAGGAGATTTGGCCACCCTGCGCTAGCCCAGCCCACGACACCCTGTCTTTGGGCCGCTTATGGCCGCGCAGAATCGATCCCGGATGTTGGTGGTCAGAATCCGAGAAGGCAAATCAGATATAGCATACCGCGCAGTACCCCCCCGTGGGTGGTCACCTTTCGTTCGTTTACACATCTCGTTCGTACCGCTACGTCATACCTGTTGATTATCGAAACGGGGCGAACATGAGTGGTTCACAGCGAAGACTGACCGATGAGGAGCTGGCCGAGGTAAAGCGCCTTGCCGATATTGCATCGCCTTATCCAAACCAGAATCCTGTGGTCACGGGTATTGCGGGCTTGGCTGTCGTTTGGTTCGCTGCCTTCGTCCTGTTGATGGTGATGGGAATTGACACGGAGGGTCTTATCGTCGGTCGCTACTGGACCTTGGCTTGTGTGATTGGCTTTCTCATCGGCTACAGCCCCATTGCGCTGAAGCAGCGGGCGCATAGGCGGTACTACCTTTCCCTGCTATCAGCGAAGAAGGCCGATGTAGGACGGTAAGGCTAGTCTCACTGGGTCATCCTTGGCTGTTCTGTCTCATTGGGCTTGGTCCTGTGGGATGTCTCATGTCGGCGCAAATGCGTCTCACTGAAATGGTGTTTGACATTTCGAGACAGTCACGCCACAACGTCTTAGATTCATGTGAGACAGGAGGCGGCATTGATCATCGGCTACGCAAGGACTTCGACCACTGACCAGACGGCAGGGCTTGAGGCACAACAACGGGAATTGACCGAGGCAGGGTCTGATAAGCTGTTCGTGGAACAGGTCTCCTCTGTGGATGTGGTCAACCGTGTGAAGCTGGCAGAAGCCTTGGACTTCCTGCGCGAAGGGGATGTGTTGGTGGTTACCAAGCTGGACCGCCTCGCCCGCTCCGTTGCTCATCTGTTCGAGGTGCTGGAGCGTATCACCACCAAGGGGGCAAGCCTTCGCATCCTTGGGATGGGGATCGATACCGCAACACCCACGGGCAAGCTGATGCTGACCATCCTTGGCGGTGTGGCTGAGTTTGAACGGTCGATCATGCTGGAGCGTCAGCGCGAGGGCATCGCCAAGGCCAAGGCAGAGGGCAAGTACAAGGGCCGTAAGCCCACGGCACGGGCGCAAGCGGAAGAGGTCAAGCGCCTCAGGGCAGAAGGCGTAGGAGCGTCAGAGATCGCCCAGCGCCTTGGGATGGGCCGTGCCAGCGTGTACAGGGTCATGGGCGATCAGTAGGTCACCTCTGGCCAACGGATTGCCCTGACCACTTCGTTCAACACCTCATAGCCCAAGCCTTCGGCGCTGTACGTGTCGAAGGTGATGTTCCCGATCAGGTGACCCATCAACCGCTTGACCTCTCGGCTACTAACCCTCGCGTTCTCAAGCCGATTGGCGACCGAGTGGCGGAAGGAGTGGAAGTGATGTTCCTTGCCGAAACCTAGTTCGGTCTTCATCTCCGAGAACTGGTTGGTGATCGTCTGATTGGCGAGTCTTCCCCCAACCCATTCCTCGACATCCGCTATAATTGCTGGGTGGCAAGGGATGGACCTAGACCTCCATTCCTTCTTGGTCTCAGGGAGGAAGAGGCTGGGACGATCCGTGTCCCAATCCCTCAGTTCCATACCGACGATACCGCTGAGCGATGCACCACTGTACGCGGCGATCTTGACCGCCAGCCACAGTTTCCGTTTCCCTTTGGCCCTTATACCGTCCATCAGTTTCACGAACTGGTCATCGGTATACGACCGAACTTTGAGAGTCGGAATTGCGCTGTCCATGTTCTTCACGGACCACATAGAAGCCTCTGTGGCCCATCCGTTGTGTTCCCAGACGCCCTTGTAAGCGATGGTGTACTTCTCAACCGTCCCCTTTGCCTTCTCGCCCATCAGCCGGGCAAGGAAATTACGGGCCTTCGCCCATGTCACGCTCTCTCTGTGGGGGAACTCATCGACCAACAAGCGCAAGGCAAGGCGGTAGTCGGACAGCGTCTTTGCGCTCTTCTTCCCCTTGGTGGCCAGCCAGGCTTCACAGAGTGGGGCGAGAGGAGTCAGGTCACCGCGCAGCACCTGAATCTTGCGCCACAGCGCGGCCCCTTCAACGCTCTCAATCACCTCTTCCCGTGCGTCATCAAGGTCATCGAAGTGGCCCCCTGCGCTACGCTTCATAGCCATGTCATCAAGTTGAGTGGCAAGGTGGTCGATGGTCGCTTCGATCTGATCGGGTGTTTGACTCTCATGAGCTGTGAATGAACCAATAACGTCCTTACCGTTCTTCAGCCGCATCTCGGTCCAAAGCCGATCGTAACGCTTAAGTCGTTGGTCGCGCATCACCCGTGCTTGCTCAACGTCACTCGTTTTAAGGGACTCTTCGAGAAATCCTGATCTACGGTCGGTGTAGGATTGAGCAAGGTCCGAGGGAATGCGTATCTTGAACGTCCAGTTGCCCTTTCTGTTGAGAAGATGGTGGTTCTTGGTTCTCACGGTATCTCATCCAATTGTGTGGCATATTGTGAGGCACACTGCACCAAGACCGCATATAGATCAACGCATTAAAGGCAAGTATGGTCAGTCAGTCACCCGTCCCTCCGGGCCTACCATCCCCGCGATCCAGTCGTGAAAGGCCTGCAACGGCGGGCGCATCGGGCGGTCTTTTGCCCAGACCAGCCAATAGGCGCCGTTCGACGGGGTCGGGCTGCCCCATGCGGCGATCAGGCGGCCTGCGGTCAGGTCGTCGGCGATCAGAAAGGTCGGCAACAGCGCGATGCCGAGGCCGTGGATGGCGGCCTGCTGCATGGTGGCGAACTGGTCGAACATCATGCCCGCGGGGCGTTGTCCTGCGATGCCTTGGGCAGCGAACCAGCGGCCCCAGTCGCCGGTGCGGCTTTCGATCATCAAAAGGGCGTGCGACAGGATGTCTGCGGGCGCGCGGGGCGGGGTTGGCAGGAAGCCGGGGGCGCAGACGGGAAGCACCTGTTCCTGCATCAGGCGCAGGTGTCCGGCTGCGGGCCAATCGGCGCGACCGTAGTGGATGGCGGCATCGAAGCCTTCGGCGGAAAGGTCGAAGGGGCGAAGCCGGGTCGAAAGCGACAACGCGACCTCGGGATGCATCGCGCGAAACAGCGGCAGGCGCGGGGCAAGCCAGTGCATCCCGAAAGCGGGCAGGATGGCGAGCGAGAGCGCACCGCCCGCGCTGGACCGCAAACGCTCGGCCGCACCGCCGAGCGTGTCGAGCGCATGGCGGGCCTGACTGACGTATTCCGACCCCGCAGGGGTCAGGCGCAGGCGCTGACGGTCCCGCAAGAGCAGCGTTTGGCCAAGGGTGGCTTCGACCTCTTTCAGCGCGCGGCTGATCGCGCCCGCCGTCAGGTTCAGCTCGGCCGCCGCCGCAGTGGCGGTGCCAAGGCGGGCCACGGCTTCCAACGCAAGCAGGCCCGAGAGCGATGGCAGGTTCCGCCGCGCATACATTGCGTTTTTCTCAACATCTATCGATTATCTTTCGCTATCTTCTCACGAAGTCCGCGCGCATACAACGACAGAACACCATTTCAGGAGCCGCCGCCATGAGCCTTGATTCCCCCGTGCTGAAAGCCAAGGACGCGCCCGATCTGGGGCGGTTCGACTGGGAAGACCCCTTCCGGCTGGACGACCAGCTGACGGAAGAAGAGCGGATGCTGCGCGACGGGGCGCGGGCTTACGCGCAGGAAAAGCTGCAACCGCGCGTGATCGCGGCCTACCGTGACGAGACGACCGATCCGGCGATCTTCCGCGAGATGGGCGAAATGGGGCTGCTGGGCGTGACGGTGCCGGAAGAATACGGCGGGCTTGGCGCGTCTTACGTGGCATACGGGTTGATCGCGCGCGAGGTCGAGCGGGTCGACAGCGGCTATCGCAGCATGATGTCGGTGCAATCGAGCCTTGTGATGTATCCGATCTATGCTTACGGCACCGAGGCCCAGCGGCAGAAATTCCTGCCGAAACTGGCAAGTGGCGAATGGATCGGCTGCTTCGGCCTGACCGAGCCTGACGCAGGGTCTGACCCTGCGGGGATGAAGACCGTCGCGAGGAAAACCGCGAACGGCTATGTGCTGAACGGCGCGAAGATGTGGATCTCCAACGCGCCGATCGCCGATGTCTTCGTGGTCTGGGCCAAGTCGGAAGCGCATGGCGGCAAGATCAAGGGCTTCGTGCTGGAAAAGGGCATGAAGGGGCTTTCCGCGCCGAAAGTGGGGGGCAAGCTGTCGCTTCGCGCCAGCATCACCGGCGAGATCGTGATGAAGGATGTCGAAGTCGGCGAAGATGCGCTTTTGCCGAATGTCGAGGGGCTGAAGGGCCCGTTCGGCTGCTTGAACCGCGCTCGATATGGTATTTCGTGGGGTGTGATGGGGGCGGCCGAGTTCTGCATGCATGCCGCCCGCCAGTATGGGCTGGACCGCAAACAGTTCGGCAAGCCCATCGCGCAGACCCAGCTTTACCAGTTGAAGCTGGCCAATATGCTGACCGAAATTTCGCTGGGCCTGCAAGCGAGCCTGCGCGTGGGGCGGCTTTTGGACGAGGCGAATGCAGCGCCCGAGATGATCTCGATCATCAAGCGCAACAACTGCGGCAAGGCGCTGGATGCGGCGCGCTGGGCGCGGGATATGCATGGCGGCAACGGGATTCAAGAAGATTACCAGATCATGCGGCATATGGTGAACCTCGAAACCGTGAACACCTACGAGGGCACGCATGACGTGCATGCGCTGATCCTCGGGCGGGCGATCACGGGGCTTCAGGCGTTCTTCTGACGCGAAAGCGGAATTTGACGCAAATTCCGCGTCGGAAAATGACGCATTTTCCGGCCATGGCCCCACGCGGTCGCCCTTGATGCGACCGGGCGGGGCCTGCGCCGAAATCTGCGTCAGATTTCGTCGCGATTTCTGCGTCAGAAATCGGCTGCGACGCGCTGTGTCGCTTTTGCCCGTGACAGGCCGCAAACGACCGATAGGCTGACGGCATGACTCAGCCCGCCCGCCTTGGTGATGTTTCCTTCTGGTATGCCGATATAGGCCTGCCCGACCGCCGCCCCGCGCTGGCAGGCGATACGGCTTGCGATGTCTGCATCATCGGCGCGGGCTATACGGGGCTTTGGGCCGCCTATTACCTGAAACAGGCCGATCCATCGCTGGACATTCTGGTGGTGGAAAGGGAATTCGCGGGCTTTGGCGCTTCGGGGCGCAATGGCGGCTGGCTGTCGGGCGGCTTTGCCTGGAGCCACGAAAAATACCTCGCGCAGTCTTCGGAAAGCGCCGTTCGGGCCATGGTTCAGGCGATGAACGGCACGGTGGACGAGGTGATCCGCGTTGCCGAGGCCGAAGCGATCGACGCCGACATCCTGCGCACCGACGAGCTGATGGTGGCGACCACGCCCGCGCAACTTGCGCGGGCCGAGGCCGAGGTGGCGCATCGGCGGCATTGGGGCGAGCTGCGGGCGCATATGATCGGGGCGGGACAGTCACGCTCGCGCGTGGACATTCCCGGAACGCTGGGGGCGATGCTGGTGGAAGGCGTGGCCCGCGTGCAACCGGCCAAGCTGGTGCGGGGCCTCGCGCGGGTGGTTCAGGCGATGGGGGTGCGGATCGTCGAGGGCACGGGCGTTACCGAATTCGGTGCGGGCGAGGTGCTGACCGACAAAGGGCGGATCGAGGCCCGCACCATCCTGCGCTGCACCGAGGGCTTCACCGCCACGCTGCCCGGCCTGCGGCGCGAGTGGTTGCCGATGAATTCTGCCCAGATCGTGACGGAACCGCTGGGCGACGATGTGTGGTCAAAGATCGGCTGGCAGGGGCATGAAATCCTTGGCGATTTCGCCAATGCCTATTGCTATTGCCAGCGCACACGCGAAGGGCGGATCACCGTTGGGGCGCGGGGGGTGCCCTATCGTTTCGGGTCGGCGATCGACGAGAACGGCACACCGGATGCCGAGACCGTGCGGCGATTGACAGCGATCTTGCACCGGCATTTCCCTGCAGCGCGGGGAGCGCGGATCGACCATGGCTGGTGCGGGGTGCTCGGCGTGCCGCGCGACTGGTGCGCCACGGTGGGCTTCGATCCGGCCACGCGCATCGGTTGGGCGGGGGCTATGTCGGGGTCGGGGTTTCGACCTCGAACCTGTCGGGGCGCACGCTGCGCGATCTGGTGCTGGGGGGCGAGACAGAGCTTACCGCTCTGCCATGGGTCAACCGCCGTGTGCGGAAATGGGAGCCGGAGCCGCTGCGCTGGGTCGGGGTGCGGGGCATGTATGCGCTTTACGCCGCCGCCGACCGGGCCGAGGCGGGGGGTGGTCCTCCGTCACGGCTGGCACGTCTTGGCAACAGATTGACGGGCCGCTGAATGGTTGACGCGGTGATCTTCGATCTGGACGGCACGCTGGTGGATTCGGCGCCAGATATCCATTCGGGCGTGAATGAACTTCTGGCGGCCGAGGGTGTTGCCCCTTTGGCCTTTGCCACGGTGCGGAGTTTCATCGGCGGCGGCGTTGCGGTGCTGATAACACGGGTCATTGCCGCGACGGGCCTGCCTGCGACGCGCCACGCCGATCTGTGCAGCCGGTTCATCGCGCGTTACGAGCATGATCCGGGGGGGCTGACGCGCCCCTATGACGGGGTCGAGGCCGCGCTGGATGCGCTGGCCGATCTGCCGCTTGGCCTGTGCACCAACAAGCCCGAGGGGCCGACGCGGGCACTGCTGGCGCATCTGGGCTGGAGCGGGCGGTTTTCGGTCATCGTGGGCGGCGACACCTTGGCCGTCCGCAAACCAGACCCCGCCCCGCTTGCGCTTGCCATCCAGCAGATCGGCGGCGGACCGGTGCTGTTCGTGGGCGACAGCGAGGTCGATGCCGAAACCGCGCATCGGGCGGGGGTGCCCTTGCTGCTGTTCAGCGGGGGCTACCGCAGCACGCCGGTCGCCGATCTGGCGCATCGGGCGGCATTCGATCACTGGCAGGACATGCCCGCGCTGGTCAGATGAGCGTCAGGCGCAAGCCGTCCGGTCCGGTCCGCTCGCCCGCGGCGAGGCCAGACCCGATCAGGCGAAGACCGCGCCAGAAGCTGTTGGCAGTGAACGGGTTTTTCGCACCGCGCAAGGCGGGCGGCTCATAGAGCTCGACGACCGAGCGGCCTGCCGAAAGGAAGCGGACCTCGGTTACGCCATCGGGGCGGTGCAGGCTGACCGAATGGACCGTGGCAAAACCGAGACCGCTGAAAAAGCCCACGCTTGCCGCGATGTCGGTGCAGGGGATGCCGATATGGTCATGGCTTGGCAGGCCCGTGCGAGTGTCGGCGGGAAGGCGCGAGCACAGCTCGATCCGCGCGCCTTCGGGACCGCGCAGGAAGACATAGGCGATGCCGGCGTCCCAGAATTCGGCGATATGGCCGGGGCCGTTCGGGGTGGTTTCTTCCAGCACGGCGCCCCTGGCCTGAAGCGCCGAAAGGGCTGCGGGCACATCTGACACCGCAAGGGCCAGATGGTCGATGCCGCCGTGGCCGATGTCGCCCGCGCCCTGCACAAGCGCGATGCGCTGCTCGCCGAGGGCCAGCAGATCGCCCTGTCCTGCAAAGCCGAAGATGCCGGTCAGCATGGCCCGTGCGGCGGCGGTGTCGCGCACGCAAAGTTCGGGTATGATCTCGATGCCGCTGGCCATGATTGCCCCCATGTCGCCTTTGCTGATCCCTTGGCAGAACCCGTCCCGCGCTTCAAGCGATAGCTTGGCTATTCGGTCAGGCGCACGGTTTCGGACGCCCATAGCGCGCGGGTTCCGGCACTGGCGCAGGTGGCTTTCAGGGCAGAATTTCCGGTCAGGGTGATGGTCGAGGCGATGACTTGCGTGCAACCGTTGCTGCCAGCCGAATTGCCTGAGAACTGTACGGCAGAGGCCGGCGTATAGATTGCGCCCTGCATGACCGAGGCGGACGAGCCGTTGATCACGTTGCTGGCCGTGGTGGCGCTGCGCGAACCGAAGAACAACACACCCGAAAAGGGGCCAGATGTCGGGGCTGCAAGGTTCAGCGTGACGTTGCCGTTGAGTTTCAGATCGGCGGTCGAATTGGCAAGGTAGAAGGTGACCCCTGCCCCGCTCAGCTTTGCGGCCGTGGTCGAGGTGATGTTGCCACCGTTCACCGAAAGGCCGCCGCCTTCGATGATGTAAAGGCCGGGCATCAGCGTGACCTCGCCGCGCAGGTCGAAGCCGGAACAGAAGCGCATCGATTTCAGCCCGCCGCCAATCGGGTGGACATCGGTGGGCGTCAAGGTGGTCGGGGTCTTGTTGTTGCCGACGTTCTTGCCGTTGCAGGCGCCGATTATGGCGGGTTCGGCGAGGCTGGCATAGGGGTCGCGGGCGCGCGGGGCGTTGGTTCTGACCGCAGCACAGGTGGTGAGCGTAAGGCTTGCGTTGGGTATCGCGCCGCCGACTGCGTTGACGCAGCCGGTGGTCAGCGACGAGCCGAGGCCGCCCATCGAAAACGCTGTGGCCGAGACCGAGTTCGACGCGATGTCGCAACCGGTCAGCGACACGTTGGTCGAGCCTGTCACCGACACCGCCGCGTTGGCACTGCCCGACAGGGCCAGCAGGCAGGCGGTGGCGTTCCCCTCGATCACGGTGACGGCGCGACCGCGCAGGGCAACCTCGCCGCTCGCGAAAAGGGCGGTGAACCAGCGGCTGTGGCTTTCGGTCAGGATGACCTCGATGGCGTCGGGGTTGCCCTGTCTCGCACCGCTTGCGGGGGGGATGTTGACGGTCAGGCTGCCTGCCGCCGGAAAGCCCGATTGCGTGGCGATGTAGCGGGCGGCGGCGGTGGCTTCGGCCTTGGTGTCACCGGCGCGGATGCGTACACCGGCGGCATGGGCCGACACATCGGCGATGTGTTGGACGCGGCGCTGCATCCCGTACCAATAGCCGGTTTCGACCCAAAGGCCGAGCCCGCCGATCACCACGGGAAACAGGATCGCCGCCAGGATCACGACCGCGCCACGCCGGTCGCGGCGATAGGCACGCAGGGCTTGCAGGATGCGGTAAAGGCAGGCGCGCATCGGTCAAAGCGCCATGACTTGCATGATCGCGGGCGAGATGATCACCGCAAACAGCACCGGCAGAAAGAACAGGATCATCGGCACGGTCAGCTTGGGTGGCAAGGACGCCGCCTTCTTTTCCGCCGCCTGTAGCCGCAGGTCGCGGTTTTCCTGCGCCAGCACCCTGAGCGACGCGCCAAGCGAGGTGCCGTGCCGTTCGGCCTGTTTGAGCGAGGCGATGACCGAGCGGACGGTTTCCAGCCCCGTCCGCGCGGCGAGGTTCTCATAAGCCATGCGGCGGTCGGGCAGGTAGGACAGTTCCGAGACGGTCAGGGTCAGTTCTTCGGCAAGATCGACGCTGTCCATGCCGATCTCGTCGGCGACCTTTCGCAGCGCCTGATCTATCCCCATGCCGGATTCGACGCATATCAGCAAAAGGTCCAGCGCGTTGGGCCAGGCCCGCTGGATGGATTGCTGGCGCTTGATGACGCGGTTTTGCAGCAGGATCGCGGGAAGCAGAAAGCCGAACAGGCTGCCGCCCAGCCCCATCAGGGCGATGACGGGCAAGGGTTGGTCGATCTTGATGACCATACGCAGGTAAAGAAACGTCAGCGGGCCCAGCGCGACGGCGCCCAGAAACCGCATCCCCAGATAGGTCGCCAGTGCCGATGGCCCGCGCATGCCCGCCATTTGCAGCTTGGCCGCCGCCTCGCTGCCCGGCAGGCGGCGCAACAGATCGAAGCGGCGCGACAGCGCGTCAAACAGCGCGGCAAAGCCCCGCAACTCGCGGGTCTCGCCGCGCGTGCCCCGGCGCAGGGCCTCGGCTTCGGTCGCCACCATCGCCAGCCGCAAGGCCAGCGTGTCGCGCCGCAGATAGGGCATCAGAAGCGCCAAGGCGGCGGAACTGACCGCGACAAACGCCAGCAGCGGGGCGGGGTTAGCGGTAAGGGCGGCAAGCATAGGCGCGGTTCCCTTTACGTTCAGTAATCGAAACGGATCATGCCGCGCATGACCATGCAGCCGATCCCCATCCAGACCAGCGATCCGCCAAGGATCAGGTTGCCCATGCCCGTGGTGAACAGCACCGACAGGTAATCCGGGCTGACGAGGAACAGCACGCCCATCACCAAGGGCGGCATCGAGCCGATGATCGCGGCGGAGGAAATGGCTTCCGAACTCATCGCGCGGATCTTGGCGGCGATGTGTTTGCGCCCGCGCACCACCTTGGACAGGTTCGAAAGCGCCTCGGACAGGTTGCCGCCGGTTTTGGACTGGATGCCGATGACGATGGCAAAGAAGGAGGTTTCCGAAAGCGGCATCCGGTCGGCAAGGCGTTGCACCGCTTCATCCAGCGGCACGCCGAGTGTCTGGTCACGCACCACGGTGGCAAATTCGCTGCGGACGGGTTCGTCCATTTCGGCGGCGATGGTTTTCAGCCCGTCCGCCAGCGCCATCCCTGACCGCACGCCGCGCACGATGATGTCTATCGCGTTGGGAAAGTCGGCCGAGAACTTCTTGAACCGCTGCGCCCGCTTGTGGCTGACGTAGAGATGCGGCAGCACCAGCCCCGCCGCGACGCCAAAGCCCAGCGCGGGCAGGACAGACAGGCGCAGCACCAGCAAAGCCGCAACGACGGCAAGCACGGAGACGGCAGCCGAGCCTGTGACATAGGATTTGCGGGTCCAGTCCAGCCCCGCCTGACGCAGCCGCCCCGTCAGCGTGGGCTTCGCCCGCCGCCGCGCCCGGCCGATCTCGCGGGCGCGCAGTTCGCGCAGCGACTCGCGCACGCGGCGCTTCCTGCGCTGGTCCTCGAGCGACAGACTGTCCAGCGACTCGGCATCGTTACGCCCGCCCAGCCGGTCCATCCTCTCGCGCAGGCGGGTGGCGTCAGAGGGTGTGGTCCAGCCGAAGATCAGCGCGAACAGGCTGACCGAGATAAAGCAGAAGACGGCGATCTGGAGCACGCTCATGCCCGCGCCCCCGGCGCTCTTTCGGCGGCCTCAATGGCGGCGGTCAGGTTCCTCGCTTCGCCGAAATAGCGCGCGCGGTCCCAGAAACCGGGACGGCCGACGCCAGTGGTGCGGTGGCGGCCAAGGATATGGCCCTGCGCGTCCTCGCCTTCGATATCATAGAGGAAAAGGTCCTGCGTGATGATCACCTCGCCCTCCATCCCCAGCACTTCGGTGATGTGGGTAATCTTGCGGCTGCCGTCGCGCATGCGCGAGGCTTGCACCACCACATCGACCGACCCTGCGATCATCTCGCGCAGGGTGCGGGGCGGCAGGGTAGATCCGCCCATGGTGATCATGGTTTCCAGACGCTGCAACGCCTCGCGCGGGGAATTGGCGTGGACCGTGCCCATCGACCCGTCATGGCCGGTGTTCATCGCCTGCAACAGGTCTATCGCCTCGGCGCCGCGCACCTCGCCCACGATGATGCGTTCGGGGCGCATCCGCAGGCAGTTCTTGACCAGATCGCGCATCGTGACCTCGCCCTCGCCTTCCAGATTCTTGGGGCGGGTCTCCAGCCGCACGACATGGGGCTGTTGCAGTTGCAATTCGGCGGCGTCCTCGCAGGTGACGATGCGTTCGGTCCTGTCGATGGCAAATGTCATGCAATTCAGCAGCGTGGTCTTGCCCGACCCCGTTCCGCCCGAGATAAGCACGTTGCAGCGCACGCGGCCGATGATACGCAAAAGCTCCGCCCCCTCGGCGGTGATCGATCCGAATGTCACCAACTGGTCGAGCGTCAGCTTGTCTTTCTTGAATTTGCGGATGGTCAGCGTGGTGCCGTCTATCGACAAAGGCGGGGCGATGACGTTGACGCGGCTGCCATCGGCCAGGCGCGCGTCGCAGATGGGCGAGGATTCGTCTACACGGCGGCCCACCTGCGAAACGATGCGCTGGCAGATGTTGAGAAGCTGGGTTTCGTCGCGGAAACGGATCTCGGTTTCGACAAGCTTGCCTTTCACCTCGATCATGATCGGGCGACAGCCGTTCACCATGATGTCGGCAATGTCATCGCGGGCGAGCAAGGGTTCGAGCGGGCCGAAGCCGAGGATGTCGTTCAAAAGATCGGTCAGCAGCACATCCTGTTCGGCTGCCGTCATCACCGCCTTCTTGGCGGCCAGAATATCGGCGACCAGAAAGCCGATCTCGCGGCGGGCCACGTCGTTATCCTCTTGGCCGATGCGCTTCATGTCGATGGTGTCGATCAGCGCGGCGAACACGGCGCGGCGCAGGCTTTCGAATTCCTGAGCGCGCAGCAGCGGGGCGGGGTCAGGCTGCGGCGGTCGCGCGGCAACGCGGGGGGCGATGCGCGCGGCGGGCTGCGGCACAGAGGGGGGCACTTCGGCCTGACGCTGGCGTTTTCCGAACATGGGGGCCTCGACGCTTCTGGCGCGCAAGACTGCGCCCGTGATGCCGCTTGTGCCGCAAGTCCTGCGGGCCGGCCATTCGGCCTGATGGCCTAATCCGGCGGAACCGGACGAATCGGCGATGCAGGTTGCGAAACAACCGGCGCAAAAAGCGATGCATTGTGGCGGAGGCTCGGCGAAATGCGGCGAAATCGCGACCTGACCGAAAGGCGGGCCGCAACACCCCGTCGATAGGGCTATAGCGCCGCGCCAACCTATGGATGCCCCTGTCTGCTGTCGGGATTGGTTCGGCGAAGAACTCCTTTACGGGACTAAAAAAAACGCAGCCTGATAATTTCGATCCCAAGCGCAAGCGGGTCTGATCGCGCCGCTCGGGTCGAAAGTTGAAGGGGAGCCAGAATGGAACGCGGTCATATAGCAGCGACACAAGCCCTGCATCCGGGTGCGCTTGCCGGTGCCGCGCCCGCCGAACGGGTCGCCGTGGTCGCGGATGACGACGAGTTCTTCCGCATCGCGCTGGCCGCCATCCTGATCCGGGACTGCGCCATAGCCCGCGTGATCCAGACCGGCAGCTTTGAGGCTGCGATGGCCGCGATCGGGGACGAGGATCATGTGACCATCGCGCTTTTCGATCTGAACATGCCCGGAATGTCGGGGCCCGCGCTTTTGCACCACCTGCGCGAAACCTGTGGCCATGTCGCCAAGGTCGCGGTCGTATCGGCCTCGCGCCGCCGCGAGGATATACTGGAAACGCTGTCGTCGGGGGCGCATGGCTATATGTGCAAGGCATCGGGCGTGCAGGAATTGTCGCAAGCCCTTGGCCAGATCCTTGACGGGCGGATCTATGTGCCGCGCCTGTTGGCCGACATCGGCCCCGAAATCGCGGCTGCGACAGAGCGGGATCGGGCAGCAAAGCCCGCCGTGGCCCCTGCCCCTGCCCCTGCCCCTGCCGTGTCTCCGCGCCAGAGCCGTGTGCTGGAAATGCTGGTGCACGGCAAGTCGAACAAAGAGATCGCCCGCGAACTGAACCTCGGGGCCGGAACGGTCAAGGTGCATATGGCGGCGCTGTTTTCCAAACTGGGCGTGGCCAACCGGTCCGCTGCCGCCGTGGCCGGAACGCGATTGCTGGGCGTGTGACATGCGGCAGGCCCTGCTTGGCGGGCTGCGGCTGACCGGGCTGCGCCTTGTGATCGTGGCCCTGTCGGCGGTGGGGTTGATCACCACCTCGGCCGCGCTGGAACTGTTCCGCTTCGGCGAGCTTTCCGCGACCATCGAGCACAGCATCGACGCGGCGGCGGCAGGGCAGCAGGCGCTTTTCGCGCTTTCGCAGGCTCTTGGCGCTGTCGCTTTGGATGACAGCGACGAAACACGGGCCAGCCTTGCACGCGCAACCGAGGCGGCGCAGGCGGCAGCGAGCGATCTGCCGGTCGGGGCACCGCTGGCCGAGCAGTCGGACGCGGCTTCGGCGCTGGCCGCCAAGGGCGCGCAGCAACTTGGCTCCGGCATCGCGCTTTGGGGCAAGGCGAGTGCCTGGCTTTCGCAGGTGCTGTCGCTTCTGCTCGCGTCCATCGTCGTGTTGCTCTTTACCGTGGTGCTGCGGATGCTGGCCTATCTTTCGGCCCGCGACCGGACCGAGGCCGAATTGCGCCGCGCCAAGGCCGGGGCCGAGGCTGCGAATGCGGCGAAATCCGATTTCCTTGCCAGCATCAGCCACGAGATCCGAACCCCCTTGACCGCGATCCGCGGCTATAGCGATCTTCTGGCCGCCGGCCCGCTGGACGACGCCCAGCGCGACCAGCTTGACCGACTGCGCGATGCCAATTGCGTTCTGGGCAGGCTGATCGAAGACATGCTCGATCTGTCCAAGATAGAGGCGGGGCGGATCGATCTGCTTGACGCCCCGTTCGACGTGGCGGCGATGATCGACCCCGTGCTGGGTATGGTGCGCCCCGTGGCGGGGGCCAAGGGGTTGGCGCTTATCGCGCATGTCGCGCCCGATGTGCCGCGCGTTCTGGTCGCGGACGAAGCGCGTTTGATGCAAGTCGTGCTGAACCTGACCAACAACGCGGTGAAATTCACACCATCGGGTCGGGTCGTGGTCGATGTCGCACGGCAGGGCGACTGGCTTCAGATCGCGGTCAGCGATACCGGCATCGGGATCGCGGCAAGCGACATGCCGAACCTGTTCAAGCGGTTTAGCCAGATCGACAGTTCGCTGATGCGTGCCCATGCCGGATCGGGGCCGGGGCTGGCCATAAGCGCAGGGTTGGCGGAACGGATGGGGGGGCGCATCACGGTGGAAAGCGCGCCCGGAGCAGGTTCGACCTTTCGCGTCACCCTGCCGCTGGCCAAGGCGGCGGCGGCTGCCGCCCCGACGCCGCGCAGGGCAGAGCCGCCCTTGCGGCAGGGCGCGCGGGTTCTGGTGGTCGAAGACAGCCGCCAGAACCAGCATCTGATCGAGGCCGTGTTGCGCCGCGACGGAATCGTCTGCACGGCGGCCTTCGACGGGATCGAAGGTGTTGCGGCGGCGCAGGCGGGCGGGTTCGATCTGGTGATAATGGACATGCAGATGCCGCGCATGGACGGCATCGCCGCCACTGCCGCCATCCGCGCCCTGCCCGCGCCGATGGGACGGGTGCCGATCCTTGCGCTGTCGGCCAATGCGCTCGACCGGCAGGTCGCGGCCATGCGGGCCGCCGGAGCGGACACGCATCTGGCCAAGCCCTTTGCCATCGACGCCCTGTCGCGCAGCGTGGCGGCGTTGATCGGGGCGGCGTTGATCGGGGCGGCGTTGATCGGGGCGGGGCCTGCAAGGGCTGTGCAGCCGGGGTCGGCAGATGTGGCCGGGCTGGATGCGCTGGCAGGGTTGCTGGGGTGCGATTGGGCCGCTGAACGGCTTTCGGCGATGGCCGGGGGCCTTGGCTGGATCGACGCGGACCCTGCGTCGCCTGATATGCGCCGGAACGCCCACCGGCTGGTATCCGAGGCGGGGCAACTCGGGCTGGCCGCGCTGGCCGAGGCTGCTGCCGGTCTGGAGCAGGCGCTGGATGCAGGCGGCGACTTGGCGGGCGCGCATCATGCGCTGGCCTGCGAGGCAAGGGCCGTCCGCGCCGCCCTGCCGATACTGACGGCGCATCTGCGGCACATTTGATCCGCTGCAGCGCAGGCACTTAGGCCAAATGGCCTATGGCAGCCGCGACGGTGGCCTAAAGCACCCGCCCGAATGGCGCGACAGGCCGCAACCGACGATGGTTCACCCACCAGGGCGCAACGGCCAAGCCTGCCCCGCCCTGGAAGGACCGGACCCCCCGGCCCGTAGCCCCGACCAACCAGGAGACGGACCATGAAAACCCTGATTACGCGCTTTATCAAAACCGAATCCGGCGCGACCGCGATCGAATACGGCCTGATTGCCGCCCTCGTTTCGGTCGTCATCATCACCGCCATCACGACGATGGGATCGAACCTGACCGGCACCTTCGAGTCGATCGCCAACGCCTTGGGCGGGGCGACCGGCTAAACCTGACGAGGTAAGCCTATCCGATGCCGTGCGGGGCGACCAAGGCGCCCCGCACAGCGACCAGACAGACCCTTTCCCGCGCAAGGACCCCGACGATGGACGTGATCCGCCTTTGGCAACCGAACGGCCTGTCGACTGACGCTGTCACCGCGATGCTGGCTTCGGTGTTCTTCCTGTCGGCCCTGCTTTACGCGGCCCATCGCGACCTGCGGACCCTGACCATTCCGAACGGGCTGGTCGCGGCGCTGCTTCTGGGCTGGGGTCTGCTTGCCCCGCTGGCGGGGCTTGCGCCGCGCGACATGACGCTCAGCCTCGGGGCGGCGGCGATGGTGTTCTTTGCAACGGTCGCGCTTTACGCGGTCGGCTGGCTTGGCGGAGGCGACAGCAAGCTGATGACCGTTTCCGCGCTGTGGATCGGCGCGGGGCAAGTCGTGCCCTTCCTCATGGCGACGATGCTGGCAGGGGCTGCCATCGCCCTCGCGCTGGTGACGCTGCGGCTGCTCCCACGCGCTTTGGCCCGCCCGCTGCAAGGAACCGGACGGCTGGCCCGCATCCTGCCGCTGGTACGGACAGAGATACCCTATGCGCTGGCGATCCTGCTCGGGACGATGACGGTGTTTCCGGCGACGTTCTGGGCGGGGGCCCTGTGATGCGCCCCGTGATAATTGGCGTGATGTGCCCGCTTTTGGATTCGTGGAGGCTGCCATGCTGCGCCTGATCCTTCTGGTCCTTGCACTCGGTGCGGGGGGCACGGCGGCCTATCTGGTCAATGTCGTGCAGCCGACCGAGGCGAATGCCGACAGCGACACGGGCGCGCCGGTCATGGCGACGGTGGATGTTCTGGTCGCCGCGACCGATCTGCCCGCAGGGGCTGCACTGAAGCCCGAGGATATGCGCTGGCAGGTCTGGCCCTCCGCGGCGGCGAATGACGCGTTTATCCGCTATTCGTCGCGGCCTGCGGCGGCGGCCGAACTGGCGGGAACCGTGCTGCGCGTGCCGCTCAGGGCGGGCACGCCGGTGATCGAGGATCAGGTCGGCCACACAAACAGCGGCTTTCTGTCGGGCGTGCTGACCCCCGGCATGCGGGCCGTGGCGATCCCGGTCTCGGCCGATCGCACGGCGGGCGGCTTCATCCTGCCCAACAACCGCGTCGATGTACTTCTGGCGCTGGCCTGCGATGCGGCAGGTACCTGCGAGAACGGGGTCAGCGTACGCACCATCCTGCAGAACGTGCGGGTTCTGGCCATCGACCAGACCGGCGACGATGCACAACGAAATGCCGTCGTTGGCAAGACCGCCACGCTGGAACTGTCGCCCGCAGATGCCGAACGGATCGTCGGGGCCGAAGCGGCAGGCCGCCTGTCGCTGATCCTGCGCGCAGCCGAGGACGAAACGATCGTCGCCCTCGATCCGGTCAGCGCGCCCGCCGCCCCTGCCCCGCAAGCCGAGGGTGCCGCCACATCGCGCACCATCCGCGTGACGCGCGGCGGCGTGTCGCAAAGCTATCAGGTCGAGTGATGTCGTGGCACTATGATACCGGGAAGCCATAATGACGCTTTTTTCCAACGATTTCATCAAGTTCGACACCGCTCTGTTTGCGCCCTTGCCTGCGCTGACGCTTGCGGCCTTCACGCTAACGCCCGAATCCGCCTCGGCGCTGCGGCAGGTGCAGGCCAGCCGCCTGATGGCGCGGGTTGCGATGACGGTGCAGAATGGCGGGATGGCTGCTGCGATGTCGGCCTGCGGTGCCGGTGGCGCGCCGCAGCTTCTGGTGATCGAAACCGATGCCGCGATGGAGCCGCTGCTCGCGCAGATCGACGCGCTGGCCGAACTGTGCGAGCCGGAAACGCGGCTGCTGGTGATCGGCGGCAGCAATGACATCGCGCTGTACCGTGCCCTGCTGCGGCAGGGGGTTTCCGACTATCTGCCCCGCCCGGTGCGGGCCGATCAGGTGCTGCGCTGTCTCTCGGACATTACCGCCGCCCCCGGTGCTGTGGCGAAGGGGGCGGTGACGGCCTGTCTGGGCACCAGCGGCGGGACCGGATCGTCGAGCGTCGCGCTCGGCCTTGGCTGGATGATGGGCCAATCGCGCCAGGGGGTGGCCAGTCTGCTCGACCTCGACCTTGATTTCGGGACGGCGGGGCTGTCCTTGGCGCTTGACGGGACGCACGGCATCGCCGAGGCGCTGGCGGCAGGAACCGGTCTTGACGCACAATTGCTCGACGGGCTGTTCGACGGTTACGACACGCATCTGCGGGTGCTTACGGCAAGCGACGCGGCCGCGCTGGCGGCCGATCCCGCGCCCGCGGTGCTGGACCATCTGACCGATCTGGTCCGCACGGGCGGCCAACCCGTGGTGCTGGACCTGCCGCCCTTTGGCTGCAACGTCACACGCCACGCGGTCATCTCTGCCGACCATGTGGTTTTGACCACCATGCCCGATCTGGCGGGGCTGCGGAACACGCGCAAACTCTTGGACCTGATCGCCGCGCTGCGACCGGACGAGCCTGCGCCGATGGTGGTGCTGAACCGTCTCGGAATGGCGCGGCGGCAAGAGATCACGGCCAAGGATTTCGCCCGCACGCTGGGGATCACGCTTGCGGCGACGCTGCCCTTTGACCCAAAGGCCTTTGCCCAGGCCACCAACCGCGGCAAGGTGCTGGTGTCCACCCCCGCGGGCAAGGCGGTGTCGCGGGGCCTTCGCCCGCTTGTCCGCGCCCTGTCCGGCCCCCTTGCTGCGGCAAAGCCCGCAGGAAAGCCGCTTCTGGCGCGGCTGTTTCGCAGGGGATAGGCCGGTGTTTGCTGCACTGCGCCGGTTCCGGCAAGACATCTCGGGCGTGGCGGTGATCGAATTCGCGCTGATCGCGCCAACGCTTCTGATGATGCTTCTGGCGTCAATCGATCTGGGCAATGCGCTTAAGGAACGCGCGGCGATCGATCATGTTCTGCGGTCGGGCGCGCAACCGGCGATGGCGGATGCGGGCGCGCCCGCCGTACTAGCCGCGATGCAGGCTGCGGCATCGCCCGATTTCACGACCCTTGCCGGAACGGACAAAAGCGTGACACTCGACGCCGCGCGGTTTTGCGCCTGCCCCGGCTCACCCGCCACGGCAACGGCTTGCAGCACGATCTGCACGGGCAGCCTGCCCACCAACGCCTATTACCGGATCAGCGCGACCAAGACCTATCAGGGCATCCTGTTTGCGCGCTTCGATCTGGCCCCCGTCTTGCAGGTCGAGGTGCGATGACCCGCCTGCACCGTTTTGGCCGCGACGAAAGCGGGGCTGCGGCGGTCGAATTCGCAATCGTCAGCCTGATCTTCGTGATCTTCTGCATGGCGCTGATCGATTTTGGCCGCAACATCGACGCGCAAAGCCGTCTGGCCCATGCCGCCGATGCCGCCGCCCGTGTGGTGTTTCTGGACAAGGCCGCGACCGAGGCGCAGGTGACAGCCCGGATCGAGGCGGGCTTTCCCGCCCTGCGCTACGATCGCATGACGCTGCGGCTGACCGATATCACCTTGGGTGCCAAACCCTACCGCCAGATCACCGTCACCCTGCCCTTGCGGTTTCTGACCCCCGGCTTTTCCGGCAGGAATGGCATGAGCACCGTGCAGCGGATCGTGCCCGCAAGCTAAGCATCCTATACGAAAGAGTAGTTCAAAGCCGGACCATTCCTTGACATTGCGGCGTTAAGTGTAAATGCAATCAAGTCATTGCATTTACCACATAAGGTCTGCCCCAATGATCAAGCGCCTGATCATCGCTGTCGTTCTTCTCGCCCTGATCGGCGGCGGACTTGTCGGCTTCAACCTGTTCCGCGACAAGATGATCGCACAGATCTTCGCCAATATGCCCCAGCAGACGGCCACCGTGTCCACCATCGAGGCAAAGCCCGTGACATGGACCCCGGTGATCGAGGCGATCGGCACGGTGAACGCGGCGCAAGGGGTGGAACTGACCACAGAAACCGCAGGCGTGATCAACAAGATCAGCTTTACCGCCAACAGCGACGTGGCCGCAGGGGCCGAATTGCTGCGGCTTGACGATGTGGTGGAACGCGCCGATGTCGAAGCCGCACGCACGCAGTCGGAACTGGCAGAAACCAACCTGACCCGCACGCGGGAATTGTCGCAGCGCGGAGCGGCGACCAGCGCGTCGCGCGACGAGACCGAAGCCGCAGCCCAAGCCGCCAAGGCGCAGCTTGCGCGGGCCGAAGCTGTGCTCGCGCAGCGCGTGGTCACAGCACCCTTCGCGGGCACCATCGGCATCGCGCGGGTCGATCTGGGCCAATATGTGACGCCCGGAACCGTGGTTGCGACCTTGCAGGATATCTCGAGCATGCGGGTCGATTTCAAC
Organism: Gemmobacter aquarius; assembly: GCF_003060865.1. NCBI lineage: Bacteria > Pseudomonadati > Pseudomonadota > Alphaproteobacteria > Rhodobacterales > Paracoccaceae > Paragemmobacter > Paragemmobacter aquarius. The sequence goes on along the minus strand of NZ_CP028918.1, from coordinate 1,442,026 downwards.
CTGCCCGAACAGGACCTGCCGAAGCTGAAGCTGGGCCAGAAGATCACCGTCCGGATCGAAGGGCTGGACGAAGCCTTTGACGGCGCACTGACCGGCATCGACCCGCGGGTCGATCCGGCGACGCGGCTTGTGGCACTGCGCGGGTCGGTCGCCAATCCGGGTGGCAAGCTGACGCCCGGCCAGTTCGTGCGAATCCTTGTCGAACTGCCCGCCGAGACGGGTGTGATAGCCCTGCCCCAGACAACGGTCAGCGCCAGCCTTTACGGCGATTACGTCTATGTCGTACGCCCCAAGGAAGGCACAGCCGAGGGGGCCGAACCGGCGCTCGAGGTGGGCCAGGTCTTTGTGCAGACCGGTCGCCGTTCGGGCGGGCTGGTCGAAATCGCCTCTGGCGTGAAGGCGGGCGATCAGGTGGTGACGGCGGGGCAGAACCGGCTGTCGAACGGGCAACCGGCAGCGGTGGACAATTCGGTGAACCCCGCCGCATCCGCCAGCGGTGCCGCAGTGGAGGCGAGCGAATGAGCCCGTCCGACATTTTCATCAAGCGGCCCGTCCTGTCGACGGTGCTGGGCCTGTTGATCCTGCTTCTGGGCTTTCAGGGGCTGAACGGGCTGTCGATCCGGCAATACCCCAAGGTGGACGAGACGGTCATCACCATCTCGACCATCTATCCCGGTGCTGCGCCCGAGCTGATACAGGGCTTCATCACCTCGCCCATCGCGGCGGCGGTGGCGACGACCGAGAACGTGGATTACGTCACCTCGTCCTCGCGCCCGTCATCCTCGACCGTCACGGTGAACATGCGGCTCGGGGCCAACCCCGATGTGGCGCTAACCGAGGTGATGTCGAAGGTGCAGCAGGTGCGAAGCCAACTGCCCGCGGAAGCCGAGGACCCGACCATCGTCAAGGGCACGGGGATGACCTTCGCCACGATGTATCTGGCGATGCAGAACCCGAACATGACGTCGGAACAGATCACCGAATACATCGAACGGGTGATCCGCCCGCGCATGTCGACGATTCCCGGTGTCGCCCAGATCGAGGTGGTGGGTGCCGCGAATTATGCGATGCGGGTCTGGATCGATCCGGTCAAACTGGCAAGCCGTGGCGTGACGGCGGCCGAGATTCTGGGGGCGATCAATTCCTCCAACTTCCTGTCGGCCCCCGGCAAGACGCAGAACGAATACGTGGCCACCGCGATCACGCTGGAGTCCACATTGCAAACGCCCGAGGCCTTTGCCGCCCTGCCCGTGCGGGCGAGCGGCGACGAGGTGGTGCGTCTGGGCGATGTGGCACGGGTGGAACTGGCGGCGAAATCGTCCGACACCATCGTGAACTTCAACGGTCAGCCCGGCACCTTCATCGGCATCTATCCCACTCCGGGGGCGAACCCGCTGGATATGTCGGCAGCCGTGATCGACGAATTGCCCGCGATCCAGACCAGCCTGCCGGACGGCATGCAACTGACAATGATGTATGACAGCACCGAGCAGATTTCGGCGTCGATCGACGAGGTGTTCAAGACCATCGCCGAAGCCGTGGCGATCGTGGTGGTCATTATCCTGTTGTTCCTCGGGTCGTTCCGGTCGGTGCTGATGCCCATCGTGACCATCCCGCTGTCGCTGACGGGCGTTTTGTTCGTGCTGTTCCTGTTCGGCTATTCGATCAACCTTCTGTCGCTGCTCGCCATGGTGCTCGCCATCGGTCTGGTGGTCGATGACGCCATCGTCGTGGTGGAAAACGTGCACCGCCACATCGAGGAAGGGTTTCGCCCGATGCAGGCGGCGTTCCTGTCGATGAAGGAAATCTTCGGCGCGGTCGTGGCCATGACCGTAACGCTTGCGGCGGTCTTTGCGCCCCTTGCCTTTACCGGCGGGTTGACCGGATCGCTGTTTCGCGAATTTGCCGTCACGCTGGCGGGGGCTGTCATCATCTCGGGCGTGGTCGCGCTGACGATCACGCCGATGATGGCCGCGCGGGTGCTGACTGCGGGCAACCATTCGCGCTTCCAGATCGTGGTCGACCGCGCCTTCGACCGGCTGGCAAACTGGTATGAACGGCGGGTGTCATCATCGCTCGACTACCGGCCCGTGACATTCCTGATGGTGGCGGTGCTGGTGTCGCTGACCGGGTATCTCTTCGTGAAAACCTCGTCCGAACTGGCGCCGGAAGAGGATTCGGGCGCGCTGTTCTCGTTCGTGAACGCGCCGCCCTATGCGACTTCGGCCTATACCCGCACCTATATCGACCAGATGCGCGACCTGACCAAGGATTTGCCAGAGCTTTCGGCCAACTTTTCCATCGTCGGCTTCGGCGGGGCGACCAATTCCGGCATCGCGCTTTGGGCGTTCAAGGACTGGTCGGAACGCGACCGCTCGCAGGCCGAGATTCAGGCCGACCTGCAAGGCCGCATCGCGCCCATCGCGGGGGTGCAGGCGTTTGTCTTCGCCCCGCCCTCGCTGCCCGGTGCGGGCGGTGGCTTGCCGATCAGCATGATCCTGCAATCGACCGGCCCTTCGGAGCGCATCTTCGAGGTGGCCGAGGAAATCAAGGCCAAGGCGCAGGCTTCGGGCAAGTTCATCATCGTGCAGAACTCGCTGGCCTATAACGCGCCGCAGATCACGGTAAAGATCGACCGTGACCGCGCGGCGGCACTGAACCTGCCCGCATCCGACATCGGGCGCACGCTGGGCCTGCTGGTGGGCGGCGGGGCCGTCGCGCAGTTCGACCGTGACAGCAACAGCTATGACGTGATCTTGCAGGTGCCCGAAGAATACCGCAACAACCCCGAACGCTTAGGCGATTTCTATGTGCGCTCGACCACGGGGGCCATGGTGCCGCTTTCGGCGGTGATCACGGTGTCGACGGGTGTGGCTCCCTCGGCCATCGAGCAGTTCAACCAGCTCAATTCCACCACCCTCTCGGCGCTGCCCATTCCGGGTGTGTCGACAGGCGACGGCTTGCAGACGCTGGTAGACGCGGCGCAGCCCCTGCTGCCCGACGGGTTCTTCATCGATTATTCCGGCCAGTCGCGGCTGGAAGTGACCGAAGGCAATACGATCATGCTGGCCTTTGCGCTGGCCATCGTGGTGATCTATCTGGTGCTGGCCGCGCAATTCGAGAGCTTCCGCGACCCGCTGATCATCCTGATGTCGGTGCCCCTGTCGATCTTTGGAGCGATCATTCCGCTGAACCTCGGGCTTGGCACCTTGAACATCTACACGCAGGTAGGGCTGATCACGCTGATCGGTCTGATCACCAAGCACGGCATCCTGCTGGTGGAATTCGCCAATCAGGCACGGCGCGAACGCGGGCTTTCGCGGCGCGATGCGATCGTGGCTGCGGCCAAGGTGCGTCTGCGCCCGATCCTGATGACCACGGCGGCCATGGCGCTGGGGGTGATCCCCTTGATCGTCGCCAGCGGCGCGGGGGCCGCGGCGCGCTATTCGGTGGGGCTGGTGATCTTTTCGGGGATCACGGTGGGGACGATCTTCACGCTTTTCGTCGTGCCGGCCTTTTATACGCTGATCTCGCGGCGCGAGATGGCACAGGTGGCGGAAGAACCGGTCGAGGCGCATTGAGCCCAACGATTTTTCTGCGAAAAATCAGGGCTGAACCCGATACGGTCGCCTGAATTTTCGCAGAAAATTCGTTGGCGGCGCAACGTGCGGTTACAATCCTTCGACGATCACGACCATGGCGTGGCATGCCCCGTCGCGGGCCGACCTCGCTGCGCGATACTCTGCACTGGCATAGCAGGCGCGGGCGGCCTCAAGCGTGGGAAATTCGATCACCACATGGCGGTCGAAGGATGGCCCTTCAAGACAGTCGGCCTCGCCTCCCCTCGCCAGAAACCTTGCGCCATGCGCGGCAAAGGCGGCGGGGGCAAGGGACTGGTAGCCGCTGTAGCGGTCAGGGTCGGTCACGGTGACATGGGCGATCCAATAGGCGGGCATCACACCTCCGGCAGCAGGCGGCGCGCGATGCTGGCCGCTTCGGTCAGATGGTCGCGCACGGCTTGCGCGGCGGCTTCGGCATCGCCGGCGATGATCGCATCGGCAATCCGCACCATGCGGGCCTGACCCGACACGTGGCGGTCGGTCGTTGCCAGCGTCAGCGCCCGCAGGCGACTGATCCGGCCATTCAGACGCTGCACGATCTCCCATGCGATATGGTGGCCTGCGGCGCGAAAGATCACCTCGTAAAACCGCGTGGTGGCGTCAAACAGCGCAAGCTCGCCGCCTGTCTGAGCGGCTTGCAACGCGGAAAGCGAGGCGCGCAGATCGGCCGTCACACGGTCATCCGCCACCCGCGCGCAGGCTGCCGCAGCCCCCGATTCCAGCAAAAGCCTGATGTCGTAGATCTGCCGCGCCTGATCGCGGTCGAGCGTGGCCACGACCGGCCCCTTGTGGCCCGCGCTTTCCACCAGACCCTCGGCCTCAAGGATGCGGATCACCTCGCGCACCACCGACCGTGACACGCCCAACTGGTCGCAAAGCGTGCGTTCCACCAGCCGTTCGCCGCCTTTGAAGCGCCCTGCGATGATCGCCGCGCGCATGCGGTCAAGCACCACCTCGCGCAAGCGTTGCGGCATTTCGTTTATGCGAAGGTCGCGCACATCTTCCATGGCGCGAAGCTAGCGGTTCGGCGGTGGTCTTGCAATGAATGATTGACATATGGTCTTATGGTATACCAAGATAGGCACAAGCAAGATCGCAGAGGTTCCGATGCCCGCCCAAATCCGCAAGACGCTGCTTCACGTCGAAACCACCCTGATCGAAGGGGGCCGTGCAGCGCCCGTGCCGCTGAAGCTGATCGCCGCCGCTGCGGTGGTCAAGAACCCTTGGGCCGGGCGTGGCTTTGTCGAGAATCTGAAGCCGGAAATCCATGATGTCGCCCCCGAACTCGGTGCGCTGTTGACGGGGATGATCCTTGAAGCGGCAGGGGGCGGTGACAGGATCGAAGGCTACGGCAAGGCATCAATCGTGGGTCTGGATGGCGAGGTGGAACATGCATCCGCCCTGATCCACACGCTGCGCTTTGGCAACCACTACCGGCAGGCGGTGGGGGCAAAGACCTATCTCGCCTTCACCAACATACGGGGCGGCGCGAACACGCCTGTGATGATCCCGCTGATGGACAAGAACGACGAAGGCCGCCGCAGCCATTACCTGACAGTGCATTTCGCCATTCCCGATGCGCCCGCCGCCGACGAGATCGTGGTGGCGCTCGGCGCTTCGATCGGGGGCCGTCCGCACCACCGCATCGGCGACCGTTACCAAGACCTCAAGGATCTGGGCAATGACGCATCGAACCCTGCGGCTGTCTGACGGGGCAACCGTCACCGCGATGGATTTGGGTCAGGGCGAACCCTTGGTGCTGATCCACGGGGTGGGCATGAATGCGCGGGCATGGGCCCCGCAGATTGCAGACCTGTCGCAAAACTGGCGCGTGATCGCCATCGACATGCCGGGTCATGGCGGATCGTCGCTGCTGCCCGCCGGTGCGGGGCTAAAGGACTATGTCGCCTGGGCCGCGCGGGTGATCGAGGCCTTGGCGCTAGGCTGCGTGAACGTGGCGGGCCATTCGATGGGGGCGCTGATCGCCACGGGGCTGGCGGTCGACTGCCCCGAACTGATCCGCCGCGTCGCGGTGCTGAACGGCGTGCACCGCCGCACGCCCGAGGCGCGGGCGGCGGTCGAGGCGCGGGCCGAAGACATCGCGAGGGGCGCTTACGATGCGGATGCGCCGCTGTCGCGCTGGTTCGGCCCTGCCGATGCCGCGATCCGGGCGCAGGTGGCGGGCTGGCTGCACGCCGTCGATCCGCAAGGCTACGCCGCAGCTTACGGGGCCTTTGCCCGTGGCGACGATGTCTATGCCGACGACTGGCACCGCATCACCTGCCCCGCGCTGGTGCTGACCGGAGACAACGACGCCAATTCCACCGCCGACATGACCTGCACCATGGCCGCATCCGCCCCGAGGGGCCGCGCCGTTGTGATCAGGGGGCACCGCCACATGGTGAACCTGACAGCGGCCGATCAGGTGACGGCGGCGTTGCAGACTTGGCTGAAAACGCCCTTGATGATCGAACGCGACGGGGTAAGGGCATGACGGACACACCACAATTCGACCGCCGCGCCCTGCGCGATGCCTTTGGCAGCTTCATGACCGGCGTCACGGTCGTGACCTGCCGCGATGCGGCGGGCCAACCGCTTGGCTTTACGGCCAATTCCTTTTCGTCGGTCTCGCTCGACCCGCCGCTTCTGCTGGTGTCGATCGCGCGGTCCTCGGCCAATTACGCGGCCTTTACCGGCGCGGGCGGCTTTGCCGTGAACATCCTGTCCGAAGGGCAAAAGGACATATCGAACACCTTCGCCCGCCCGGTCGAGGACCGTTTCGCCAGCGTCTACTGGAAGGACAGCGACAACGGCTCGCCGCTGATCGGCAATGTCTCGGCGTGGTTCGACTGCGCGCTGCACCACTGCATCGAGGCGGGCGACCACGCCATCCTGATCGGTCGCGTGCTGGGCTTTGCGGCGACCCCTGCCCCGGGTCTGGGCTATTATCGCGGCAGCTATTTCACCCCCGCCGACACCGCGACACGTCTTGCGACGGGGCCGGAAGTGGTGGTGTCTGCCGTGATCGAACAGGGCGGGCAGGTGCTGCTGGCCGATGACGGCACCGGCGGCTTGACCCTGCCCACCGCCCGCGTCGGACGCGACGGGGTTTCGGCCACACTCGCAGGGCTGATCGCAGCAACGGGAGTCGAGGCAGCACCCGGTTTCATCTATTCGGTCTACGAAGACGTGGCGCGGGGCCATCAGCATATCAGCTTTCTCTGCCCCGCCACGGGTGGCGTTGCGGCAACCGGAAGCTATGTCGATCTGGACCCAAAGGCACTGGAAGACGTCACCGATCCGGCTATGCGCGTGCTTCTGGAACGTCTGGCCGAGGAATCCCGCGTCGGCAATTACGGCATCTATTTCGGCGACCAGAATTCGGGTCAGGTCGCCTTGGTCGCAAAGGGCAAAACGCCATGAAATTCTCGCTTTTCGTCCATATGGAACGGGTCAGCCCCGCCGATCCCGAACCGCGGCTCTATCAGGAAATGCTGGAACTCTGCCGCATCGCCGACGAAGGGGGCATGCATGCGATCTGGACGGGCGAACATCATGGCATGTCTTTCACCATCGCGCCGAACCCGCTGCTCAACCTTGTCGATCTGGCGCGGCGCACGAAAAACGTGCGTCTTGGCACCGGCACGGTGATCGCGCCCTTCTGGCATCCGATCAAGCTGGCGGGCGAGGCCGCGATGGCCGATATCATCATGGACGGGCGGCTTGATCTTGGCATCGCGCGGGGGCCTATAGCTATGAATATGAACGCGTGATGCCCGGGCTCGACGCATGGAACGCGGGCGGGCGGATGCGGGAACTGATCCCCGCGATCAAAGGCTTGTGGGAGGGAGATTACGCGCACGAAGGCCAGTATTGGCAATTTCCGGCCACCACCTCGGCCCCGAAACCGCTGCAAAAGAACCTGCCGATCTGGGTCGCCGCGCGCGATCCGAACAGCCATGATTTCGCCGTGGGTCAAGGTTGCAACGTGCAGGTCACGCCGCTGCATATGGCCCATGACGAGGTGGTCAGCCTGATGGAGCGTTTCAACGCCGCCGTGGCCAACCACCCCGAGGTGGAGCGCCCCAAGATCATGATCCTGCAACACGGCTATGTCGCGGAAAGCGCCGCCGATGCCGATCTGGCGGCAGATGAGCTGAATGCGTTCTACAACTATTTCGGCGCGTGGTTTGTGAACAAGCGGCCCATCCATCAGGGCATGATCGCCGAGATCACGCCCGAGGAAATGGCGGCCCATCCGGTCTATTCGCCCAAAGTGATGCGCGACAACCTGCTGATCGGCCAAGCGCCCGAGGTGGTGGAGCGGCTGAAAAAGATCGAAAGTCTGGGCTATGACGAATTCTCGCTCTGGATCGACAGCGGGATGAGTTTCGCGCGCAAACGCGCCTCGCTCGAACGCTTCATCGCGGACGTGATGCCCGCCTTTGCCTGAAGGACAGACCTTGGACCGCTTCCAGCTTTACATCGACGGACAGTTCCGCGACGGGGCGGCGACGTTCCAAAGCCTCGATCCGGCCACGGGCACGCCATGGGCCGAGATGCCCGAAGCGCGCGAGGCCGAGGTGAACGCGGCCGTCACCGCCGCGCATCGGGCGTTTCGCAGCGGGCCTTGGCCGAAGCTTACGGCAACTGCGCGGGGCAAGCTGTTGATGAAGCTGGCGGATCTGGTGCAGGCCGCCGCCCCTCGACTGGCCGCGCTGGAAACCCGCGACACCGGCAAGATCATCCGCGAGACATCGGCGCAGATCGCCTATGTCGCGGATTACTTCCGCTATTACGCAGGGCTTGCCGACAAGATCGAAGGCGCGCATCTGCCCATCGACAAGCCCGACATGGAGGTCTGGACGCGGCGCGAACCCGTTGGCGTGGTGGCCGCGATCGTTCCATGGAACAGCCAGCTTTTCCTCTCGGCGGTCAAGATCGGCCCTGCGCTGGCGGCGGGCTGCACGGTGGTGCTCAAAGCCTCGGAAGACGGCCCTGCCCCCATGCTGGAATTCGCGCGGCTGGTGCATGAGGCAGGGTTTCCCGCAGGCGTGTTCAACGTGATCACCGGCTTTGGACCGACCTGTGGCGCGGTACTGACGCGGCACCCCTTGGTTGACCATATCGCCTTTACCGGCGGGCCGGAAACGGCGCGGGCGGTGGTGCGGGGATCGGCGGAAAACCTCGCCTCGACCTCGCTCGAACTGGGTGGCAAATCGCCCTTTATCGTGTTCGACGACGCCGATCTGGACAGTGCGGCCAACGCGCAAGTGTCGGGGATATTCGCAGCCACAGGCCAAAGCTGTGTCGCGGGATCGCGGCTTCTGGTGCAATCCAGCGTCAAGGACGCCTTCCTTGCGAAGCTGAAAGCCAAGGCCGAGGCCATCCGCATCGCAGCCCCGGACGAGATGACCACCGAAGTCGGCCCGCTCTGCACCCTGCGGCAGCGCGACCGGATCGAACGGCTGGTGGCCGAAAGCCTGACGGCGGGGGCAAGGCTGGTGACGGGCGGGCAAACGCCAGAAGGCGCGGGTTTTTACTACCCGCCCACGATCCTCGATTGCAGCTCGGTTCCCGATGCGGCTTCGGTCACGCAGGAACTTTTCGGTCCGGTCCTGTCGGTGGTGGCCTTCGAGACCGAGGACGAGGCGCTGGAAATCGCCAACGCCACGCAATACGGGCTTGCCTCGGGCGTGTTCACGGCCTCGCTGACGCGGGCGCACCGGATGATCCGCGGGCTGCGGGCGGGGGTGGTCTGGGTCAACACCTATCGCGCCGTATCGCCCATCGCGCCCTTCGGCGGGTCGGGCCTGTCGGGCCACGGCCGCGAGGGCGGGTTGGCCGCGGCGCTGGATTACACCACGGTCAAGACCGTGTGGCTACGCACCTCGGACGCGCCGATCCCCGACCCTTTCGTGATGCGCTAGGCGCGGCGGCGCATCCGGTTCTTCATCTCGCGCATGCGAAAGAAGACGCCGGCGATCAGAAAGAACATCGCGACGAACATGAAGCCGCGCCACATGCCGTTGTCGGCGCTTTGGGCGGGCAATTGGCCGGTGACCTGCCACATCACCAGAACACCCGCGCCAAAGGCGAGCACGAAGCGGCGGATCATACGGCAGGTCAGGCAGGTGGCTCGGCTCATTGTCTCACTCCTCGTCGAATTCGATCTCGATCTCGATCCGCCGGTTCTTCTGGCGGCCTTCCTCGGTCGCGTTGTCGGCGACGGGGGCGGTGTCGCCCTTGCTGACGGCCACCACCTCGGCATCGGGCACAACGCCGCTTTCGATGATCTCGCGCACCACGCTGGCCGCACGGGCCGAGGCGAGATCCCAGTTGTCGCGGTAGGTCGACCCCGACAGCGGCACGTTGTCGGTATGTCCGGTGACCACGATCCGCTTGGCCTTGACCGACATCTCTTCAAGTTTGGCGATGATCGCCTGCGCCTCGGAGGTCATATCCGCCGAACCCGACGTGAACGCCCCCCCTGCGCCAACCGTGACCACGACCGCGCCGTCGCGCTGTTCGACCTGCACATCGCCGTCGGCCATCTGTTCTTCGAGCGCCATGCCCAGCTTGACCGCCGCCATCTTCGCGCGGATCATGCCCACGCCCGCACCGTTGGCCGGTGCGCCGCCGCTTGCATCACCGACTGCCACGCCGCCCGACTGGTCGCCCGTGGCGGGCGCGCCGGTTTCGGCGCCCTCGGCGGGGGCACCTGCTGCCGCACCTGCCGCAGCAGCGCCGTCGGCCAGAGCCTGCGCGATCTTTGCGGCATCCTCTTTGCTCGCCCCCGCAGGCAGGCGCACCGTGACCGATCCGGCATCGCTTTCCACCGTCAGCGCACCCTTTGCGACCGCATCCTGCATCGCCTGCGCCAAAGCCTTGGCCGCCGCATCGACCGCGCCCTCACCCGACGCACCGCCCGGATTGCCGGTGCCCTCGGCCTTGCCGCTGTCGGGAATGCTCGGGTCGCCCGATTGCGGCGTGGTGGCGGGTGGATCATTGGTCTGTTCACCCGATTGCGGGCCGAAATGCAAATCGATGATCGAGGTGCCACCCTTGTCGGCGTCATTTGGGTCAAGCGGCACGCGGCCAAAGGTCTGGCGCATCACCGATGCGAAGGCGTTGAACTTCGGTGTGTCCGTAGTCGCCGTCATCAGCATGATGACGAAAAACGCCATCAGCAAGACGGCCATATCGGCAAATGTGATGATCCAGGGCGGAGGGCAATGGCCCCCGCCGCCGTGATCGTCATGGTCGCCGCCGCCGCCGTGGCCGTGGTCGTCGTCGTGGCCATGCGCCGCATGGCCATGCGCCGCCTTTGCAGGAGCCTTGGCCATTACGCGGCCGCCGCCAGCTTGGCGCGCTCGGCGGGCGGCAGGCGCGCGGCCAGACCGTCGAGGATGACGCGCGGCGCCTCGGCGCGGGCGATGCCCCGCAGACCTTCGATGGCGGCCTCGCAATAGGCGACTTCGCGCGTTGTGTTGTTCTTCAACTTGGTGGCCATCGGGCCGAAAAAGACGTTTGCGGCGATTGCGCCGTACATCGTGCCGACCAGCGCGGTCGCCATGCCCTTGCCCACGGTCGTGGGGTCGGACATGTTGCCCATCATCTCGACCAGACCGATCAGCGTGCCGATCATGCCGTAAGCGGGGCCAAGCTCGACCCAAGCCTTGCACACATCCTGCTTGGCGGAATGGCGGACCTTCATCGCGGCAATCTCGTTGGCCAGTTGCTTGGAAAGTTTCTGCTCGTCGGCCCCGTCGATCAGCATCTGCATGCCGCGTTCGAGGAATTTGTGCGGCATCTCCTTGCCTTCCAGCGCCATCAGCCCGTCCTTTCGGGCAATGGTCGCAAGTTCCGACATAGTGACAGCAAGGGCACCAATATCGGTGTTGTGTTTCTTGAACGCCGTGGCCATCGCCTTGAACGAGCCGAGGAACACTTCCATCGGCGCCGTATACATCACAGCGAAGAAGCCGCCGACGAATACGATGGTAAAGCCGTGCATCGACACGAAGGGCATGATGTGCCCGCCCGAAAGCATCGTGCCCACCACGGCGAGAATTCCGCCGAAAAAGCCAATCGTGGTTGCCGTATCCATGCCGCGCCCCTTTGTCCTTGCCAAGGGAAACGGCAAACTTCGTGCCAGTTGTAGCGGCATGCCCTTAAACGCGTTCGTCGTGGCGGAAATACGAAGGGGGGGGCGCGCCTTGGCGCGCGTCGGGGGGCAGATTGCCCCCCGCCTTGGCGGAGTCAGACGATCCCGCCGCCGCCGCCCGTGACCTTGGGGCGCACCGCCGCCACGCGGGCGCGGTAGCCGCTGGCGCGGTAGGTGGCGACAGGGTCTATCGCGCCGCCCGCTTCCAGCCGCGCCATGGCAAGGATCGGTTCCACATCGGTGCGGAAGCCGTGCTTCAGCGTCGTTGTCGCCATCAGCGCATCGTTCGCGTCCTGATACCCCGCTAGCGCCCCACGGTCGACCAGCAGCGCCGCAGCATAGGCACGCTGCACCTCCATCGCCGAAACCATCAGGCTTTCGATGGGATCGGTGACGTTGTGGCTTTGATCAAGCATATGGGCGGGGGCAAAGCCTGCCTTGCCCTCGGCCCCGACCAGTTCGTTGAAGACCAGAAACAGGCGGTAGGGATCGATGCTGCCGGTATCCAGATCGTCGTCGCCGTATTTGGAATCGTTGAAATGGAATCCCCCCAGCTTGCCGAACTGGATCAGGCGGGCCACGATCATCTCGATATTGACGTTGGGCGCGTGGTGGCCAAGGTCGACCAGACACATCGCCTTGTCGCCCAATTCCTTGGCGATCAGATAGTTGGTGCCCCAATCCTGCACCACCGTCGAATAAAAGGCGGGCTCGAACATCTTGTGTTCCGAAAACACGCGCCAATCGTCGGGAAGGGCGGCGTAAACCGCCTTCATCGCATCGAGGTAGCGTTCGAACTGCCGCGTGAAATCGGTCTGGCCCGGAAAGTTCGACCCATCCCCGATCCAGACCGTCAGCGCCTTTGACCCCAGCGCGCGCCCGATCTCGATACACTCGATGTTGTGGTCCACCGCCTGCTGGCGCGTGGCGCGGTCGGCGTGCGACAGCGAGCCGAACTTGTAGCTGTGCGTCTGCCCCGGCTGGTCCTGAAAGGTGTTCGAATTCATCGCATCAAAACGCAGTCCCAACTCGGTCGCCTTGCCCAGCAGGTCGGCAGCGGGGGCCTTGTCCCACGGGATATGCAACGACACCGCAGGGGTGGCCCGCGTCAGGCTCTGGATCACGCCGCAGTCTTCCAGCTTGTCGAAGATATGGCGCGGCTCGCCTTCCCCCGGAAAGCGGGCAAAGCGGGTGCCGCCGGTGCCGACGCCCCAGCTTGGCACCGCCACACCGTAGCCTGCGACCTTGGCCTTGATGGCCGAGATGTCGATGCCACGGCGGGACAACTGCTCACCCAATGCATCATAATCGGATTGCAAGGCATTGATACAGATTGCGTTTTCAGCTTCGATGATGTTCGCGTCGATCATGTCATGTCACCGTGTGAAGGCTTGGACGTTGCCCGCGTCCACGTTCAGGATATTGCCCGTAGATTTGGCCGACAGGTCCGAGGCGAGGAAATAGGCCGCTTCCGCAATGTCTTCGGGCAGGACAGACCGCTTCAGCATCGACCGCTGGCGATACATCTCTTCCAGCCCGTCCTTGTCGGTCTTGTAGGTGCTGGCCCGCTGGTCAAGCCATTCGCCCGACCAGATCTTCGACCCTTTCAGGACCGCATCGGGGTTGACCACGTTCACGCGGATGCCCGCTTCGGCCCCTTCCAGCGCAAGGCAGCGCGCCAGATGGATTTCGGCGGCCTTGGCCGTGCAATAGGCCGATGCGTTCGGGCTGGCGGCAAGGCCGTTCTTTGACGCCACAAACACCACCGCCCCGCCGATACCTTGCGCGCGGAACGTCTTGAACGCCTCGCGGCTGACAAGGAAATATCCCGTCGAAAGGATATCCATGTTCTTGTTCCACAGCGCCAGCGAGGTTTCCTCGATCGGCGCGGACGAGGCGATACCGGCGTTCGACACCAGAATGTCCAAGCCCCCGAATTCCACCGCCGTATGGGCATAGGCCGCCAGCACCGCCGCCTCGTCGGTCACGTTCATCACCACCGTCCGCACCACGTCGCGCCCGTGGCGGCTCGACAGGTTTTCGGCCGTGGCTTTCAGCGCCGCCTCGTCGATATCGGCCAGCATGACGCAAGCGCCCTCGCGCAGGTAGCGTTCCGCGCAGGCCGACCCGATCCCGCCCGCGCCCCCCGTGACGAATGCCACGCGGCCCGCCAGCGATTTGGGCTTGGGCATCCGCGACAGCTTTGCTTCTTCCAGCAGCCAGTATTCGATATCGAAGGCTTCCTGTTCGGGCAGCCCGCAATATTCGGAAACCGTATCCGCGCCGCGCATCACGTTGATCGCGTTGACGTAGAACTCGCCCGAAATCCGCGCCGTGGCCTTGTCCTTGGCGAATGTCAGCATCCCCACACCGGGCACCAGATAGACCACCGCGTTCGGGTCGCGCAGCGGCGGGCTGTCGGGGTGTTTGCACCGTTCGTAATAGGCGGCATAGCCTTGGCGGTATTCGGCCACCTGCCCTGCCAGTGCCGCAAGCGTGGCGTCCACATCCGGTTTCGCCGGATCGAAGCCCACGACCAGCGGGCAAATCTTGGTCCGCAGGAAATGGTCGGGGCAAGACGTGCCAAGGGCCGCCAGCGGTTTAAGCTTGGCCGAGTTGACGAATTCCAGCACGGCGGGTTGGTCGTCGAAATGGCCGACCATGCGGTGGTCGGCGCTGACCATGCCACGGATCGCGGGCATCAGGCGGGCGGCAACCGCGCGTCGGGCATCCGCTTGCAGCGATTGCGCGGCAGCGCCGCCGAAAATGGTCTTGCCAGCGGTTTCCACGGCGAACCAGTCCATCGCCTTTTGAATGATTTCCAGCGTCAGCGCGTAGCAGGCTTTCGCATCGTCATCCCAAGTGAACAAGCCATGCGATTCGAGCACCACGCCCTTGGCATCGGGATTATCCAGACAGAACTTTTCCAGCCACAACCCAAGCTCGAAACCGGGGCGCTTCCACGGCAGCCAGCCGATATCATCGCCGAAAATGGCCTGCGTCAGGTCGCGGCTGTTCCTTGACGCGGCAATCGCGATGATCGCATCGGGGTGCATGTGGTCGACGTGCTGTTTCGGAACATAGGCGTGCAGCGGCGTGTCGATACTCGCCGCCCGTGCATTCAGGTTGAACGTGCAATGCGGCAGCAGGCCCACCATGTCATCCTCCATCGCGACCCCGCGATAGATGCCCTTCAGCGCCCGCAGCTTTTCCATGTAAAGCGTGGCGAAACCGTCCATCTTAATGGACCCGACATCGCCGCCCGACCCCTTGACCCACAAGACCTCGACCGGCTGGCCGGTCAGCGGGTCGGTTTCCATCACCTTGGCCGATGTATTGCCGCCGCCGTAATTGGTGATCCGCTTGTCGGACCCGAGCAGATTGGACCGGTAGAGCAGCTTTTCAGGCTCGGTCATCCCTGCGGCACGGGCGTCATCCCATAGGTTCATCAGCCGGTTGGCGGCGACGGCAGTGGTCATTGGCATCCTCCTTGGGCGCGGCAATGCCCCGCGCTTTGGTCAAGGTTTGTGACCACAGCTGCGCGTTGTCAATCAAAAACGATCATATTCAATCATGCTGCAGCTGCAAAATGATTGCTGTGACTGAAAATGATTGACAGTGATTGGAATAGACGGCAGCGTGACAGCCAAGGAGGACACAATGCACGAAAGCGAAAGGCACAGAATCATCCTGTCCGCCGTGCAGGAACGCCCCGTGGCGACCGTGGCCGATCTGGTCACGCTGACTGGCGCGTCCGAAGCCACGGTGCGGCGCGATATCGCGACGATGCATGTCCAGAAGAAACTGCGCCGCGTGCGGGGCGGGGCCGAATCCATAGCGCCGCCGAATTTCGTCGGCATCAACGCCCGCCCCTTCAGCATGGACGAAGGCATCCGCAGCGCGGAAAAGCGCGCCATCGCCCGCGCGGCGGTCGACCTGTGCGACGATGGCTCGCCCATCATCATCAACGGCGGAACGACCACATTCCAGATGGTGCACCCGCTGACGGCCAAGCGCTTGCAGGTGTTCACCAACAGCTTTCCCATTGCGGAACATCTGCTCAAGCATTCCAAGAACACCGTCCTGCTGCCCGCAGGCGCGATCTACCGCGAACAGAACATCATCCTGTCGCCCTTCGACAATGACGGCTCGTCGCATTTCTGGGCGCGGCGCATGTTCATGGGATGTCGCGGCCTTGGCCCCCTGGGCCTGATGGAGGGCGACCCCCTGCTGATACAGGCCGAGCAAAAGCTGATCGGTCAGGCGGACGAGCTGGTCGTGCTGGCCGACAGCACGAAATTCGCCAAGCGGTCGAGCATGCTTTTGTGCCCGCTGGCACGCATCCACACCGTCATCACCGACGAAGGAATTTCCGACCGTGACGCGAGCATGCTCGAAGCGGCGGATGTACGGCTGATCGTGGCGCAGGTTGGCGCCTCGGACAGGAATATGGCCGCGCAGGAGGCATAAGGGCGCGACCGCAAAAAAGACTGAAACGCTCAGGGAGGAACACATGAGCATACTTCGCAAGGCACTGACGACGGCGGCACTCGCCACCGCACTGATCGCCAACGGAGCCCACGCCGAAACCAAGCGCATCGCGCTGGTGGTCAAGGCGCTTGGCATCGGCTTCTTCGAGGCTGCCAACAAGGGCGCGGAAGAAGCGGCCAAGGAACTCGGCGATGTAGAGATCATCTACACCGGCCCGACCGACACCACCGCCGAAGGCCAGATCGAGGTGATCAACAGCCTCATCGCCCAAGGCGTGGACGCCATCGCCATTTCGGCCAACGACCCCGACGCCGTGGCGCCTGCGCTGAAAAAGGCGATGGAGCGTGGCATCACCGTGATTTCGTGGGATTCGGGCGTGGCCAAGGACGGCCGCCAGATGCACCTGAACCCGTCATCTTCCGCGCTGATCGGCAATACGATCATCAAGCTCGCCGCCGATCACATGCCCGATGGCGGTGACGTGGCGATCCTGTCGGCGACGTCAACCTCGACCAACCAGAACATCTGGATCGAAGAGGCCACCAAGGTGCTGCCGAACTATCCGGGCGTGAACCTTGTCGCCACCGTCTATGGCGATGACCTTGCCGACAAATCCTACCGTGAAGCCCAAGGCCTGATCCAGACCTACCCGAACCTGAAAGCGATCATCGCGCCGACGACCGTGGGCATCCTTGCCGCAAGCCAAGCCGTGACCGATGCCGGCAAGATCGGTTCGATCAACGTGACGGGCCTTGGCCTGCCGTCGGAAATGGCCGGTGCCGTCGAATCCGGTGCCACGGTCTCCTTCGCGATCTGGAACCCGATCGATCTGGGCTATGCGGCGACCATGCTGGCCTACAACATCTCGAACGGTGCCAAGGCTGAACCGGGCGCATCGATCCCGATGGGCCGGATGGGTGCGGCAACGCTTGACGACAACAACGAAGCGGCCATGTCGGACCCCTTCACCTACGACAAGTCGAACATCGAAGAGTTCAAGTCGATCTTCTGATCGGCACCCCTCCGGGCCGCTGCGCTCCCGCGCGGCCCGGAGCCCTTTTCTTCGCAGGAATTCCCCATGACCGCCCCCACCCCACCGCAGCTCGTGCTGCGCCTTTCCGGCATATCGAAAAGCTTTCCGGGCGTGCGTGCACTGTCGGAGGTGCAGCTTGACCTTTACGCGGGGCAAGTAACGGCGCTGATCGGCGAGAATGGCGCGGGCAAATCGACCATCGTCAAGGTGCTGACCGGCATCTACCAGCCCGACGGCGGGCGGATCGAGATCGACGGCGCGCCCGTCAGCTTTCCCACCGCCGATGCCGCAGCGCGTCTGGGCGTGACCGCGATCCATCAGGAAACCGTGCTGTTCGACGAATTGACCGTGGCCGAGAACATCTTCATCGGCCACGCGCCACTCAACCGCTTTGGCCTGATCGACTGGGCCAAGATGGAGGCCGAGGCCCGCGCCCTGCTGGCACGCATCGGCGCCGACCTCGACCCGCGCCTGACCCTGCGCGAGTTGGGCATCGCCTCGAAACACCTTGTCGCCATTGCGCGTGCGCTGTCCATCGATGCCCGCGTGGTCATCATGGACGAACCGACCGCCGCGCTGAGCCACAAGGAAATCCACGAGCTTTACGAACTGGTCGAACGGCTGAAGGCCGAGGGCAAGGCGATCTTGTTCATCAGCCACAAGTTCGATGAAATCTTCCGCATCGCCGACCGCTACACCGTGTTCCGCGACGGGGCTTTCATCGGCGCGGGGCGCATGGAGGATGTGACCGAAGGGCAGTTGGTGCAGATGATGGTGGGCCGGTCGGTCGACCAGATCTTCCCGCACCGCGCCCATAACATCGGCGCACCCGTGCTGACCGTATCGGGCTACAGCCACCCGACAGAATTCGAAGACATCGGCTTTACCCTGCATCGCGGCGAAATCCTTGGCTTTTACGGCCTTGTCGGGGCTGGCAGGTCCGAGGTGATGCAGGCGCTGTTCGGCATCACCAAACCCTCCAAAGGGGCCTGCCGCATCGGTGACGGCATCGCCGTGATCCGCTCGACCGCCGAGGCGATTGCCCAAGGGATCGTCTATGTCCCAGAAGACAGGGGCAAGCAGGGCGCGGTCAAAGGCTTGCCGATCTATCAGAACATCACCCTGCCCTCGCTGTCGCGCACGTCACGCAGCGGTTTTCTGCGGCTGGCGCAGGAATTCAAGCTGGCGCGTGACTATACGCGCAGGCTCGATCTGCGGGCCGCCAGCCTCGATCAGGATGTGGGGCTGCTGTCGGGCGGGAACCAGCAAAAGGTGGTGATCGCGAAATGGCTGGCGACCAAGCCGCGGGTGATCATTCTGGATGAACCGACCAAGGGCATCGACATCGGATCGAAGGCGGCGGTGCATGAATTCATGGCCGAGCTTGCCGCCGAAGGGTTGGCCGTGATCATGGTTTCCAGCGAAATCCCCGAAATCCTCGGCATGTCGGACCGCGTGATCGTCATGCGCGAAGGCCGCATCGCCGCCGAGTTGAAAGGCCCCGAGATGACCCCCGAAAGATTGGTCCGCGCCGCTGCGGGCATAGCCGAGGCCGCATGACACGTTTTCTCAAATCGCGCGAGATATTGCTCGCCCTTGCCATCCTGTTGCTGGTCGCGGTCATCGCCACGCGCTTTCCGGCCTTTGTCGCGCCGCGCAATCTGGCAGGCGTGTTCAACGACACCTCGCCGCTGATCATTCTGGCCATCGGGCAGATGATCGTGATCCTGACGAAATGCATCGACCTGTCGGTGGCGGCCACGCTGGCGCTGTGCGGCATGGTCGCGGCCATGCTGAACGGGGCGGGCCTGCCCTTGCCGCTGATCCTGCTGGCGGCAATCGTGCTTGGTGCTGCCTTGGGCGCAGTCAACGGCCTGCTTGTGTGGAAGGTCGACATTCCCCCCATCGTGGTCACGCTTGGCACCATGACCATCTATCGCGGCATCATCTTTCTGATTTCCGAAGGAAAATGGATCAACGCCCACCAGATGACCGCCGGTTTCAAAGACCTGCCGCGCACCGAAATCCTCGGGCTGCATGTGATGTCATGGATCGCCATCGCCGTCATCGCGGGGGGCGCCGTGCTGGTGAACCGCACCGCCTTGGGGCGCAGTTTCTATGCCGTGGGCGGCAACCCCCATGCGGCCGTCTATACCGGCATCGATGTGGGCCGCACGCAGGCCGTGGCCTTTGTGCTGTCGGGGGCGCTGGCGGGGCTGACCGGATACCTTTGGGTCGCCCGCTACGCCGTGGCTTACGTCGACATCGCGGGCGGGTTCGAGCTTGACGTGGTCGCCGCCTGCGTGATCGGCGGGGTCGCCATCGCGGGGGGCGCTGGCACGATCCTTGGCTGCGTGCTGGGCGCGCTGTTCCTTGGCGTCATCAAGAACGCCCTGCCCGTGGTCGGCATCTCGCCCTTCTGGCAACTTGCCATCTCGGGCAGCGCGATCATCATCGCCGTCGCCTTCAACGCCCGCCAGGGCCGCGCCCGTGGCCGCATCATCCTCAGATCCGCCGAGGCCCGCGCATGAGTGACACCCTCACCCCCGCCTTATCCCAGACCGGCTGACCTCGCCCCTGTCCCGCGCGCTGCGGTCGTGGGAGGCGCTGTTGATCGTCGTCGCCGTGGCGGTGTTCATCGCCAACGCCTTTGCGTCACCCTATTTCCTGAATGCGTGGAACCTGTCGGACGCGACCTTCAACTTTACCGAAAAGGCGATGATCGCATTCGCCATGGCCATGCTGGTGATCGCGGGCGAGATCGACCTGTCGGTCGCATCCATCATAGCACTTGCGTCGACCGCGATGGGCGTGGCGATGACCGCCGGTTTCGGCACGCCCGCGCTGGTGGCGGTGGGCATTGCTACGGGGGTGCTGTGCGGGGCGCTGAACGGGGTGTTTGTCGCACGGCTTGGGCTGCCATCCATCGTCGTCACCATCGGCACCATGAGCCTGTTTCGCGGCATCAGCTATATCGTGCTGGGCGATCAGGCCTTTACCGGCTACCCCGAGCATTTTGCGTGGTTCGGCCAAGGCTATGTCTGGTGGGTGTTCAGCTTCGAACTGGTGCTGTTCGCCGTGCTGGCGCTGGCCTTCTACATCCTGCTGCACCGCACCAATTTTGGCCGGTCGGTCTATGCCATCGGCAACAACCCCACCGCCGCGCTGTTTTCGGGCATCCGCGTGGACCGCGTGCGCTTCATCCTGTTCCTGCTCACCGGCCTGACATCGGGCATCGCCGCCGTCTGCCTGACCTCGCGGCTTGGCTCCACCCGCCCCTCCATCGCCACGGGGATGGAGCTTGAGGTGGTCACCATGGTCGTGCTTGGCGGGGTCAGCATCCTTGGCGGGTCGGGCACGATCGCGGGCGTGGTGCTCGCCGCGATCATCATGGGGCTTGTCACATTCGGCTTCGGCCTGCTCAACGTGCCGGGGATCGTGATGTCGATCTTCCTTGGCCTGCTGCTTATCGCAGTCATCGCCATTCCGCGCCTGCTGCGCCGCAGGGGGACATGATGCAGAAATACGCCTTTACCATGCGCCTCTATCCGGGGTGCGAGGCCGAATACCGCAAGCGCCATGACGAGATCTGGCCCGAACTGGTGGCCTTGCTGCGCGAGGCGGGGATCAGCGATTATTCGATCCACCTCGACCCTGATACGCTGATCCTTTTCGGCGTGCTCTGGCGGACCGACGACCATTCGATGGACGATCTGCCCAAATCACCGGTGATGCAGCGCTGGTGGGCGCATATGGCCGATATCATGTTGACCAACACAAAGAACGAGCCGCTGGCCATGCCGCTGCAAACCGTCTTTCACATGCCATGACCCGCATCGCCGTCATCGACATCGGCAAGACCAATGCCAAGCTGGCGCTGGTCGATCTGGAAGCGCGGCGCGAGATCGCGGTGGTCACGCGCCCCAACAGCGTGCTGGCCGGCCCGCCCTATCCGCATTTCGACACCGAGGGGCATTGGCAGTTCCTGCTGGCAGGTTTGCGCGATTTTCACGCAAGCCACGGCATCGACGCGATTTCGGTCACCACCCATGGCGCGGCGGCGGCGCTGCTGGCAACAGACGGGTCGCTGGCCGCCCCGGTGCTCGATTACGAACATAGCGGACCAGACACATTCGCGCAGGAATACAACGCCTTGCGGCCCGATTTTGACGTGACCGGATCGCCCCGCCTGCCGATGGGGCTGAACCTTGGCGCGCAGCTTCACTGGCAATTCGCAACCGACCCTGCCTTGCACGACCGCACCGCGCATATCGTGACCTATCCGCAATACTGGGGTTTTCGGCTGACCGGCGAGGTGGCGAGTGATGTCACCAGCATCGGCTGCCATACCGACCTATGGAACCCGTTTGCGGGATGCTTTTCGCCCTTGGTCGACCGTTTGGGGCTGTCGGGCAAACTCGCCCCCACGCGGGCCTCGGGCGAAATCCTCGGCACCATCACGCGCGGGGTGGCGCAGGCGACCGGCCTGCCCCTGACGACGCGGGTGGCCACGGGAATACATGACAGCAACGCCTCGCTTTTGCCGCACCTGATCGACCGGCCCGCGCCGTTTTCGGTGGTCTCGACCGGCACATGGGTGATTTCCATGGCGGTCGGGGGCGATGCTGTCCCGCTTGATCCGGCCCGCGATACCTTGGTCAACGTGAACGCCTTTGGCCAGCCCGTGCCCTCGGCCCGTTTCATGGGAGGGCGCGAGTATGAGACGTTGCGCCAGCCTTCCGCCGCGACCGATGCCGATCTTGCGGCGGTGCTTGGCGCAGGGGTGCGGCTTTTGCCTTCGGTGCAGCAGGGCAGCGGGCCATTTCCCAAGGCGCTGGCCGAATGGCGACCCGCCGAGCCGCAAAATGCCAACGTGTGCGAGGTGGCGATCGGCCATTACCTCGCGCTGATGACCGCCGAATGCCTGTCGATGACCGGTGCAAAGGGGCCGGTGCTGGTCGAGGGGCCTTTCGCCCGGAACCGCTGGTATACCGCCATGCTGGCGACGGCCACGGGGCGCGCCGTCGTCACCTCTCCGTCGCAAACCGGCACGGCGATAGGTGCGGCACTGCTTTTTGGCGGCAGCGCGCAGCACGCCGCGCCGGAAGTGCCGCCGATGCCTGATGCAGTGCTTCGGCAGCTCGCAGGGCTTTGGCGGGCCGATGTCGCCGGTCGGGGTTTACATATTCAATAGAAAGAATATATATGGCGACAGCCGCCACGAACATCGCAAAGGACGCGCCATGATGCCCCCGCTGACCCCTGCCGAAGCCCGCGAGCTCGCGGATGCCGGACAGATCACCCTGCTCGACGTGCGCGAATTGGCCGAAGTGCAGGCCAGCGGCCTTGCCAAGGGGGCGGTGCATATTCCGCTGGCCATGATTCCGCTGCGGGCCAACCGGCAGGCACCGGACCATGACCCGCTGCTCGATCCGGCAAAGCCCGTCGCGGTCTATTGCGCCGCGGGGGCCCGCGCCGGACGGGCGGCGGATCTGCTTGCGTCACTTGGCTACGCCGCCCACAACATCGGCGGTTTCGCCGACTGGTGCGCCGCAGGCGGCGAGGTCGAACGCTAGCCCCCTACGACTGCGGTCGCGTCTTCTTCGGGTCGTAATGCGACAGGGGCACGACCACGGCCGGAAGCCGCTTCTGGTGGCCGTCGAGCTTGCCAACCTCGACCGCCGTTCCCGCCTCGGCATGGGCCACATCGACCCGCGCCAGCGCGATGTTCTTCCCCAAGATGGGCGAGCGCATCGACGATGTCACTTCGCCCACCTGCGCGCGACCGATGTGGATGCAATCGCCGTGGCCCACGTTCACGGCCGCGTCGATATCCAGCCCCACGAATTTCCAGCGCGGGTTTTCCTTGCGGCGGATCAGCGCGTCGCGGCCGATGAAATCGTCGGTCTTCGACTTCAGCGGCACGGTAAAGCCTATGCCAGCCTCGAACGGGTCGGTCTGGTCGGAAAAATCATAGCCCGCAAAGATCAGCCCCGCCTCGATCCGCACCATATCCAGCGCGGCAAGCCCCATCGGTTTCAGCCCCAGATCGCGGCCATGTTCCCAGACCGCATCGTAAACCGCCGTGCCATCCTTGGGGTGGCAGAACACCTCGTAGCCCAACTCGCCGGTATAGCCGGTGCGTGACACCACGACCGGAGCGCCCTCCGGTCCGCCAATACGCGCCACGGTGAAGCGGAACCAGCCCAACTCCTCGACCGTCGGCTGATGCGGCGCGGTCCAGATCATCCGCCGCAGGATCTCGCGGCTGTTCGGGCCTTGGACGGCAAGGTTGTGCAACTGGTCGGTCGAAGACCGCACCATGACCTTCAACTCCAGCTTTTCGGCCTGTTCGCGCAGCCAGATGCCGCCGTAATCATCGCCGCCGATCCAGCGGAAATTGTCGCGCCCCAGACGGAACAGCGTGCCGTCGTCGATCATCCCGCCGTGTTCGTAGCACATGGCCGAATAGACCACCTGCCCTACCGACAGTTTTTTAACATCGCGGGTCAGCGTGTATTGCATCAAAGCTTCGGCATCCGGCCCCGTCACCTCGAATTTCCTGAGCGGTGACAGGTCCAGCACCACGGCCTTTTCGCGGCATGCCCAGTATTCCTCGATCGCGCCATGCGACGAATACTCCTGCGGCAGCCAGTAGCCCTTGTATTCCACCACGTTGCGGGTCAACGCGCCCGTGCGTGCGGCAAATGCCGTGTCCTTGCTCATCTTCGGCTCCGAATTGGGCGTGGCGCGGTGGGCAATCGCGCGGCTGAAAGTTTCCGCGCCCGAATAGGTGCGGACGTGGATGTCGGACAGATACCAGCCGTTCGAGGGCGAGGTGTCGTCCGGGCAGGCCGAGTTGACGCAGACCAGATCGGTCAGCGCGCGGAACAGCACATAATCGCCGGGGCGGGACCATGGCTCGTCGGAATACATCACGCCATGCGCGTCGATGCCGGTGTTGAAGAACAGGTTCACCGCCATCCAGCCGGGGCGCGCGGCAACCCCATGCGGGGTGAGGGCGCCGTTGAAATTGTCCGAACAGTTGGCGTGGCCGGGATAGCCGATGTCGTCGTAATATTTCGCCGCACAGGCCATGGCGAAAGCGTCGTGGCGGCCCACGGTATCCTGCACCACCTCGACCAGCGGCAGCATGTCCTGATCGTAATACTTCGAATGCAGGCCGGGCATGGAATAGGCATGGCCCATCAGCGTACGCGAGGTCGTCACGTCAAGCGCATGCTCGATCCCCTTGTCCAGCTTTCGCGCCGCAAAGCACTGGAAATCGGTGCATTGGCGGCCATCGACGTCGATCACCTGGATGTAATCGCCCGCCTTGACGAAATAGGCCTCGGCGGTGGCCGATTTGACGCGCAGGTCAAGCACGGGGTCGGCCAAGGGGTCGGGCAGGTCGAACTGGCCTGCCAGTTTCAGCGTGGCGCGAGTGATTTTCAGCACGAGCGGCGTCGCCGTATCCTGCCCGTCAGGGTCCATCTGGCCGGGTGCTGCGACGATCAGCACGCCGTCGCGGGTGACGGTGAAACTTTCCTCGGTTCCGGCAGGGGTTTCGGCCCCGAACAGCGTCACCGCGCCGGCCTTGGCAAGGTCGATCCCCCGCCGTTCGATCCCCAGCCGCAAACCGCCAAGCCCGCTGCCGGTGCCCGACGCCAAAAGCGCCTTCAGCCCCCGCGCATCGGAATTGGATGCAGCCGCGATGATCCCCGCGTCGATCCGCCCCTGCTTGTCGGCGGCCACCAACTCGGCCACCTGCCCGCCTTCGGCATTGACCAGCGTGAAACGGTCGCCCGCCGACAGCGGCAGCAGGATCGCCCCCGCCCCCTGCACCTCGTAGCGCTCCGCCCCCGTCTGCGGCAAAAGCCCCGCAGGGGTCAAAATCCGGCTCGGCCGCGGCGGGCCTGGGTTCACCTTTGGATAGTCGAGCATCTGTTTTCCCCTAAGCGGCGGTCATGCGTCGGGCCACCAGCCCGCAGACGTGGGCGCGCCATCGTCGAATTGCGACAGGTATTCTACCATCAGCTCACGGTTCCGGATGAAACCCTTGTAGGTCGCAAGTTCGGGGTCGATGTCGCGCACCACGCGGTGCAGGCGGCGCGCCCATTTCGGCACCGTCACCAGCTCTTCGAACTTGATCAGATAACAACGGATCGGAAAGGCGATGGCGTTCGACCGCGGCAGCCGGTGCAGCGTCTGCAATTCAACCCGCAAATGCTGGCGATGCCCGATATTCTCGCGCGTCAGCGTGGTCTTGGTCGGCCCCCAGATATGGTAATTCTCGGGGCTGGTATCCAGCAACGGATCGACCGTCATCGTCCAGTTGAAGCGCCGCACAGGGGCACCGTGTTGCAGTTTCAGCAGGAACTTCAGCGCACGGTCGAACACGCCCATCTGATGCGCTTTCGGCACCGGCGCATGCCATTCGTGAAAGCTCATCCCGATATCGAAATCGAGCGACCAGTCGGCTTGGGTCGTGACCATTCCCGCCTCGATCCACAGGTTGTCGTCGCGCTGGTCTTGCAGCGTGAAATCGCCCTGCGCCTGGCGGGTAATGTACTCCATCGGCCCGCAAGGCAGCGTGGTCTCGTCCAGAAAGGTGAACTTCTGTTCGATCTGCAAGGGGCGGTTGATCCAGTGCCAATGGTTGCCGTTCTTGTGCAACTCGAACCACTGCGGATAGTCCCGCGCCTTGCTCTCCATGATCAGTTCCAGCAAGTCCCAGCCCGCCAGCGTCATATGCGGCAAAGACTGGCAACGCAGCGGATCGTCGGCCAGCACCTGTGCGCGGTCGCGCATCTCGGCCACGTAATGTTCATCGACATCGAACATATGTTCGAACACCGACCCCGGACGCCCCGGCACATGCGGCTCCATATTGACCGAATACATGTAATCGTCCCGGTCAAAGGGGAACGGAAACCGCCGGATCGCACGGGGCGAGTTCTTGAAGGTAAAATCGTTGCGGAAGGTTTCGTCGTTGAAGTCCAAGCCCATGACGGCCTCCGGTTAGCGGTCGAGCACGAGGGCGCGGCCCTCGAAGCGGGACACGCATGGCATGATTTTGGTGTTGCTGGCTTTGTCTTCGTCCGACAGCCAGTGGTCGTGATGGTGGATATGCCCGTCGCAGGCCAGCACCACCGTCTCGCATTGCCCGCAGGCCCCGCCACGGCAAAGGTAGGGCGCATCCACCCCCGCCATCTCCATCGCCTCGAGGATGGATTGCGCCGCCCCGACGGTGACGGTCTTGCCGGAACGGGCGAACTGCACCTCGAACGGATTGCCTACGGGAGGGGCAAGGAATTCTTCGGAATGGACGGTGTTTTTCGGCCAACCCGCCGCTTCGGCCCGCGCATGGGCCCATGCGATCATCCCCTTGGGGCCGCAGATGTAAAGATGCGTGCCAAGCGGTTGACCGGAAAGCAGATTGTCCAGTTCGACCACCTGCCCCGCCTCGTCGTAATAGACATGCACCCGCTCGCCATAGGTGGCGGTCAGATGATCGCAATAGGCCCCCAGCGCGGGGCTTCGCACGGCGTAGTGCAACTCGAACCGCTGCCCTTGACGCTGCAACTGGGCCATCATGCCGATGAAGGGCGTGATCCCGATGCCACCTGCCAGAAACAGGTGCTTTTTCGCCCGCGCATCGACAGGAAACAGGTTCACCGGATGGCTGATCTGCATCCGCATGCCGGCCCGCACGTGGTTGTGCAAGAACAGCGACCCGCCCCGCCCCACATCGTCACGCCGCACCGAAATGCTGTAACCGGACCGGTCCGAAGGGTCCGACATCAGCGAATAGGGGTTCATCCGCCGCGTGCCGTGATCGTCCATTTCAACGACGACATGCGCGCCACCCGAAAACGGCGGCATCACGCCCCCGTCTGCGCGCACGAAGCGGAAGCGCTTGATCAGCGGGTTCACCTCGACCACCTCGGCCACGGTCACGTCGAGTTTCGGGGTGCCGACCGTCATTTGAACCGCTCCACCGCCGGAGGCACGTTGCCCGGCTCTTCCGCATCGATACAAACCCCCTGAAACGCCGCCAGACGGCGCGAGTAATGGTCGCGCACGAACAGGTTCAACCCGCAATGGCTGCACACGAAGGGGTCGGTGGTGACGTTCTCGGTCACGCCCTTGCAATGCACGCATTGCACGCGGCGCGAAAGCGAGCCGCGATGTTCGGTCTGCACCGCCTCAAAGGGCAGGCCCGCCTCCATCGCCTCGCGCTGCGCCAGCCCGATCAGGGTTTCGGTGCCCGCCAGATAGATTTGCAGGCCCATATGGGCATCGGCCAGCACCTTTCGCACCCGCGACTGCGCCGCACCCCAACTGGGGCAACGGCGGAACTGCGCGGCGCCAAGCGCCTGCAACGCAGGCGTCATATCCGCACCGAACGGCCCCGGCATATAGATGATATGCGACCGCGCCATCAGGTCGGCCGCCCCGGCGCCCGCCTTGGCGAACAGATCGCACACCGCCCCCGCCCCTTCGCCATCGGCGACGAAAAGATGCGCCTTGCCCGCGCGCGGGGTCAATTCGCCATAGACGGGGCGGCTGCGGATCGAGGGTTCGAAGAAGGTTTTGGTCATCTGGTCAATCCGTAGGATGCGCCTTTACGGCGCATCTTTGGTAAGCGGGGAAAGGTGCGCGGAGACCGCGCACCCTACGCTCAGTCCTTGGCGGTACGGCGCTTTTTCTCGACGTCATAGAAGGGCATCGAATGGGTGGTGGCAGGGATCTCGCCATGGGTGGCGCAGTTGACCACCAGCTTGGTCCCGTTATTCGCGCAATCGACCGGCAGGCGGGCGATGGCGATGTTGTGCTTGTTCAGCGGCGAATACATCGCTTGCGTCACCACACCGACCTTTTGCCCGTTCTGGAACACCGGCGCGCCGTTGCCCGGCACGTTGGTGCCTTCCAGCTTCAGCCCCCAGATCTTGAAGCGTTCGCGGCCCTTGAGCCGGTAATGCTCTTCCGCGCCACGGAACCCCGTCTTGCCGGGCGACACAGTGAAATCGAGCCCCAACTCCCACAGCGTATCGCCGGGGCCTTCATTCTCGAACGGGTACATTTCCGAATTGTCGAAGGGGAAGAACAGCAGGTAGCTTTCCGTCCGCAGCATGTCGAGCGTGGTAAAGCGGCAAGGGATGATCCCCATCGACTTGCCCTCTTCCAGAATGCGGTCCCAGATCATCGGCGCATCTTGGCCCCGCACGAATAGCTCATACCCCCGCTCGCCGGTATAGCCGGTGCGCGAAATCATCGCGGGCTTGCCGAACAGGCTGGTCTGCATTTGCGCGAAATAGGGCAATTGGCGGATGCCCGGCACGTGCTTTTCAAGGTAATCCACCGCAAGCGGCCCCTGCAGCGACAGGTCGTGCAGGTTGTCGTCGAAGCGGATCGAGACATCGCGGCCCGTCGCGGCCATGGTCAGTTGTTCATGCGCGCCGCCTGATCCGTGCACGACCATGAAAGCGTTCGGCCCCGTGCGGTAGATCACGCAATCGTCGACGAACTTGCCCGCATCGTTCAGCATGGTCGCATAGACCGACCGGCCCGGCATCAGCTTTTCGATGTTCCGCGTGGTGGCGCGTTCGATCACATGGCTGGCTGCGGGTCCGGTGATATGCACCTTTTTCAGGCCCGACACATCCATCAACCCCGCCTTGGTGCGGATCGCCATATATTCGGCGTCCGGATCACCGTCATAGCTCCAGGCCGTGCCCATGCCGGACCAGTCCTCGAGGTTCGACCCCAAAGCGCGGTGCCGGTCGCCAAGCGTCGAAAAACGCCAAGAATTCGTCATGTCCATCCCCCCTGTTCAGGTTCTCTTTGGACCGGAGTGTTTCCCGAAGCCGGACAGAAATCAACATTCTTGTGCAAAACTTTTTCCTTAGAGGGAAAATTTTTGCCGCTGCATGACAGGTTCCCGTCGCTGGTTGCGCTATCGCTACCCGCGATTTCGGCAAAGCCGCCGCCCGCGGGGAAAATGTGATTCCCGCCTGCGCCCTGCCCCTCCCGCCGGAGAGGGCTGCCTGCCCTCTCCGGACCTCACCCGGGGATATTCGGGCCAGCATGAAAGCGAAAAAAGACAGGCTGGCTTTCATGCTGGTCCAAATATCCTCGGGGGGAAGGGACGCGGCACGCGGCCCTGCGGGGGCGGAAAGCCCCCCGTCTTCGGCCATGGAAAAGGGCGGCCAGAGGCCGCCCTTTCCGGTCCGTTTGCAAAAGGTTCAGCCCGGAAGCACGAAGAACCAGTTGGCCCAGAGCACCACGCAGGCCCCGGCGACCAGCGCGACATAGGGCCAGATCCCGGCGCGGCGCGGGCCGAGGTCGCCGTGATCGGTCAGGCCCAGATCCTCCATCGCCTCTTTCGGGAAATGGCCCTTGTCGACGACATAGTGCCGCCAGATGAACACCGGAATGATCAGTGCCGCGAAGATCAGCCCCGACCAGAGCGCGTTGGAATAGCCCCAGACCTTGGCCCCTGCGCCAAGGAACAGCGCGTTGACGAAGGACAGACCGCCGTTGAACCAGATCAGCGCGGTCGGCGCCTTCCAAGGGCGTTCCATATGCGGGCTGTCGATACGGTGGATCCAGCCTGCGTTAAGGTTGAGGAAGTTGAACAGGATGTAGCCCACGTTCGAGATCGCCAGAACGTAGAAATACCCGCCCACGTCCGAGGCCAGCGCCAGAAGGATGACGTTGAAGCCGAAGTCGGTCCACATCGCGCCGGTCGGTGCGCCGTTGTCGTTCACCTTGGACAGGTATTTCGGCAACCAGCCATCGCGCGACCCTTGGTAGAGCGTGCGCGACGATCCGGCCATCGCGGTCATGATCGCAAGGAACAGGGCGGCGATCATCAGGACGACGAAGATCTGGATGACGATCTTGTTCGACCCGAGCATGCCCCCCAGCGCCTCGGCGATGCCGGTGCCGTCGACGATGCCGGTGGCCAGCATGCCCTCGTGGCCCAGAACCCCCTGGAACGAGAAGGGGATAAGGAAGAAGAACACCACGCACAAAAGGCCCGAGTAGAAGATCGCCTTGAACGTGTCGGTCTTGGGATCTTTGAGTTCCCGCGTGTAGCAGACGGCGGTCTCGAACCCATAGGTCGACCACGCGGCGATATAAAGACCGCCCAGAAACAGCGTCCAGCCGCCGATGTCCCACGCGCCGTTCACGCCCGAATAGGCGGCGGTCGGCGGCACGATGTCGGTGACGTTCATATAGTCGATCTGGCCGGTGAAGATCGGCACGATCCCGACGAGCAGAAGCGGCACCAGCACCACGATCGCCAGCACCTTTTGCGCCGAAGCGGTCGAGGCGATGCCCTTGTGCTGGATCGCGAAGATGATCGACATCATGATCACGCCGATCACGAAGGTCGAGTTGATGTGCAGCGTTCCCAGACCGGGGACGTTGATCGCAAAAGCCTCCCACACGCGGAAGGCGGGGGTGAGTGCGGTCACGGCGTCAGCCGTGGCAACGGCCGTGATGGCGTCAGCCGGAGCGGTGCCGGCATTGGCCGCGATGTAATCGACGACCGAAGCCGTCTCGGCGGTATAATTCGCCAGATTGGCCGCAACCCAGTCGAGCACGAGCTGGCTTTCCGCCGCCGGAATCGGGAACAAGGCGTTCAGGATATAGCCCGCCGCGATGGCACAGCCCAAGGACAGCACGGGCGACCATGCAAACCAGTTGCACCACACCGACAAGGGCGCGATCAGCTTGGAATAGCGCAGCCATGCGGTCGCGCCATAGACTGACGTTCCGCCCGATTTATTGCCGAACATCCCCGCCATTTCGGCATAGGTAAAGGACTGCACAAAACCCATGCACATCGAGATGATCCAGACGGCAAAGGCGGCCTGACCCGCCACGCCCGCGATCCCGCCGAGCGAGAACAGCACGAGCGGCGGCACACCTGCGGCGACCCAGAAGGCGCCCTTCCAGTCAAGCGCGCGGTGCAACCCACCGGCGTTCGGTTCGGATGACATATATTGAACTCCCTTGTTCCCTGTTGGCCCGCAGTTGTCTGGCCGGTTGCATCCGGTCTTCAGGTCTGCGGTGCTTGCCCCCTCCGGTCGGACGGGACGGTTTTGTATTGGCGGGTCCACGGTTTCCCGGAACGCTTCCCCGCGCCAGATTGTGCGAGGAGTTTCCAACGGCAAAGCGTTTTTTCACCAAGGGGCAAAATTTTTCACCAAGGCCCTTGAAATCGCGCCGAACTTGCCAAGAAAGCGGGCAGGACCGCACGTCGCCCTGCTGTTCAACGGGTCGATTCGACTGGAATTTAGATCGCGCTAGCGACGAATCGCAAAAGAAAGCGGGCCGCCCCGAAGGTGCGGCCCGCAAAATGGTCTGTCCTGCACAGGCTGACGGTTCAGTTTTTCAGGTAGGCTTCCATGCTGTCTTCCAGCGCATCCTTCCACGGGGTGTGGTGCACCGGCGCCATGGTGCCGGTGATGACCGACCGGTAGGCGTTGTCGCGGAAGGTCATGATGCCCTTCTTCTTGTGTTCCTTCCACTCGAAGAAAGCCTCGCAGGCGCCGTCGACATCAAAGGACGGGTAATCCGTCTCGGCGATCAACTCCTTGACGTAGTCGCCCTGGTAATGGATCGCGTCATGCGCGTCTGCGCCTGCGTCTTCCTCGGCCACGCGGCGGGCGACATCGGCCAGCAGCACGGCCTTGTCCTTGGGGATCTCGATCCGCCCCATGATCGCATCGCGCACCCACCAGGCCTGCGCGTCGAACATGTTAAAGGTGAACCACTGGTCCTGCATGCCGACGTAAAACAGCTTGGGGTTATGCACCCACGCCACGCCTTTATACAGGTCGGCGGCGGCCAGACGGTTCGCGGTTTTCAGGCGCAGATCGTCGGGCAGATAGGGGAAGTGGTGCTTGTAGCCGGTGCACAGGATGATCGCATCGACCTTTTTGCTGGTGCCATCGCTGAAATAGGCGGTGGTCTCGTCCACCCGCACAAGCGCCGGAACCTCTTTCCAGTTGTCGGGCCAGTTAAAGCCCATCGGCGCGTTGCGATAGGCGACGGTGATCGATTTCGCGCCGTATTTCCAGCACTGCGACCCGATGTCTTCCGCCGAATAGGACGATCCGAGGATCAAGATGTCCTTGCCGTTGAACTCCATCGCGTCGCGGAAATCATGCGCGTGCAGCACGCGGCCACCGAATTGCGCGAAACCGGGGTATTCCGGCACGTTCGGCGTCGAGAAATGGCCCGAACAGACGATGACGTTGTCAAACACCTCGTCATACATGCTGTCTTTTTTCAGATCATGCGCGGTGACTGTAAACTTTCCCGAAGCCTCGTCGTATTTGACGAAACGGACCGGAGTGCAGAACCGGATCCAGTCGCGCACACCGGCCTTTTCGACGCGGCCCTGGATATAGTCGAACAGCACCGCGCGGGGCGGGTAGCTGGCGATCTGCTTGCCGAAATGCTCCTCGAAGGAATAATCCGCGAATTCCAGCCCCTCTTTCGGCCCGTTCGACCACAGGTAGCGATACATCGACCCGTGCACGGGTTCGCCGTGTTCATCAAGTCCCGTGCGCCACGTGTAATTCCACAAACCGCCCCAGTTCGCCTGCTTTTCGAAACACACGATTTCGGGAATTTCGGCCCCCTTGGCCGCCGCCGACTGGAAAGCCCGCAACTGTGCCAGACCCGATGGTCCGGCCCCGATGATCGCCACCCGCTTCTTCACTGCTGTCTCCGTTCTGTTCGTCATGTCCGACACACCCCACCGGCAAACGCTTTGCCTTGCGGACATAAGGCTAGAGCGGGGACATATTATGTGTCAAATATTTTTCCCTTGGGTAATATTCCGGCACAGGGAATATCCGAAGGATTGGCCGCATCCTTGGCGCGCACCGAAAGGGGAAGGCGCGGCTAGCTGCGGCGATGCGTGGCCGCGACGCGGGCGATTTCCTCGTATATGCCCGACAGCAGGTTCAGCGTGCGCGTCGCCTCGGCCAGACGGTCGGCAAAGCCGGGCACGTTGCCGACCGCCTGTATCAACAGCCGCCGCCGGAGCGCGCCGTAATCTTCCGTCACCTGCCGCCCGGTTTCCGTCACCTCGTAGGTCACACCCGACCGCCCTGCCCCGCGCCGCAGCACAAGCCCCGCGCCGATCAGCTTTCGCAGCGAATACTGGATGTTGGGCACATCGTCGCGGTTCGTCAGCCGCGCCAGATCCTTTATCGTCTTGGGCCGCTCGTTCATGCGGATGATGTGCAAAAGCGCATTCTCCGGCCCCGTCGCCGCGAGGTCACAGACCGAAGCCAGACATTCCGACTGCCAGCGACCGAATCCCTCGAACGTCCGCATCAGCGCGAATTCCAGTTCGGTCGTGTCCACCTCGACCGCACTTGCCGCGAGATGCCAGTGCCAGTCGATCCCCGGCACGGCCGCATCGGATTGAGTTTCAACGCTTTTCGCCGCCATGCCCGTCGCTCCTTGTGCCACGCGACTGTCACCGCAGCGGACCGTTGACGCAAATGGATTTTACGATAGACTTTCAAACATAAAATATAACCAAACTTCCACCAACAGGGATATCCGCAATGCCAAACCACCCGATGCTGTCGGGCGACCGCTTTCGCCTTGGCACGTTCTCGTCCAACTGCTCGTCCGGTATGACCCCGACCAAGATCGCAGGGCGCTGGAACAATTCATGGGACAACAACCTCAAACTCGCCAAGATGCTGGACGAGGCGGGGATCGACTTCATGCTGCCCATCGCCCGCTGGATCGGCTACGGCGGCGAGACCGATTTTCACGGCGGCGTGCTGGAAACCATGACATGGGCGGCGGGCCTGCTGGCCGCGACAAAGAACATCGCCATCTTCGCCACGATCCACACGGCGGCGAACCATCCGGCGGTGGTGGCCAAGCAGATCGCCACCATCGACCAGATCGGCCACGGGCGGGCGGGGCTGAACATCGTCGCAGGCTGGAACAAGCCGGAATACGAAGCACTTGGCCTGACCCTGCCCGATGACCACGAAAGCCGCTACGCCTATGCGCAGGAATGGTTCGACCTTGTCCAGAAGCTCTGGACCTCCGACCAGCATTTCGACTGGCAGGGCAAGTATTTCAAGGCCCACAAGATAAAGGGCGACCCCAAGCCGATGCGCGGCACGGTCCCGATCATCAACGCCGCAGGCAGCCCGCAGGGGCGCGAATTCGCCACCGACAACGCCAATTTCCTGTTCACCCCTGCCATCGACCTGAATCGCTCGAAAGACGAGATCGCAGAGCTGAAAGCGCAGGCCCGTGCCAAGGGGCGCGAGGTGAATGTGCTGACATTCGCCCATGTCATCTGCCGCCCGACCGAAGCCGAGGCGCAAGAGTTCCTGAAATTCACCGCCGTCGACAATGCCGATACCGAAGCGGTGGACAATCTGGTGAACCTGCAATTTGCCCATGCCCACAGCTTTCCGCATGACCTTCTGGCGCAGATCAAGCATCTGTTTGCCATGGGCCACGGCGGCTTTCCCCTTGTCGGCACGCCCGATCAGGTGGCGACAGGCATCCTGAAACTGCATGCCACGGGCTTTGCCGGCACCACGCTGTCCTTTGTCGATTACGTCGAGGAATTCCCCTATTTCCGCGACACCGTCTTGCCCAAGCTGGAAGCGGCAGGCATCCGTTAAGACAGGTCCGGCCCGTCCCGATAGCGCGGGCGGGCCGAAGCGACTTGGGTTAACTACGCGGGTGTCAAAGCCGGCCGCACGGGTTAGTCTGCGGCATCGGGTTCCGGTCACGAGGCGAAATGCAAAACAGGAGTCGCGACAGGCGCTTTGGCTGGCTGGGCTGCGCGTCTGCGGTGATCCTGTGCGCGGTCGCGCTTTTGTGGCATGGCACCCCGGCGCGGGCGCAGGCCGACGGGCCGACCTATGGCGTGCTGGTCGACCCTGACCGTACGCGGACCATCGACGATGTGCAGCAGTACCTGTTCCGCCCCGTGGCCTCGTCCTTTGGCGGTGGCTTCACCAAGGCGGCCTATTGGGTCCGCATCACCTTTCCAAGGGGCGATCCGCCGCCGCAGAACCTGCGGTTCCGTCCGCTTTCGACCGACCTGATCGAACTTTACACCCCCATGCCCGACGGGGGCTGGCACGTATCGCGCAATGGCGAGCTTGGCACGCCGACGGGTGCTGCGTCGCAGACCATCGGCTGGTATGGTTTCGACATCGACCCCTTGCCGGGACCGGTGACCTATTACGCGCGCATCACCACCGCTTCGGCGGCCGCGATCGCCATCACCTCGGTTCCCGCAAGCATAGACATGCGCGAAACCGTCAGGACGGCGGCGTTCTACGCAGGCCTTTTGGCGCTGCAATTCATCGCCATCTTTCTGGCCTTCACACGGCTGGAACCGCTCCATTCGCTGGCGGCTTTCAGCTTTGTCGCGATGAGCACGATCTTTGCAGCCTATATCTACTGGATTTCAGGCTACGGACCACTGGTGATCGGCCTGCAACGCGGGTTCTGGCTCGATACGATCTACACTGCGTTTTGCGGCGTGGCGCTGTTCAGCATCGTCTCGTTCCACTACCTTTTCCTGCGCGATTATGACCCGCCGCGCCTGCTGATGCACGCCCATTTCGTGCTGCTGCTTGTATCGGCAAGTGTTCCGTTCCTGAGCGTGTTCGCGCCGGGTTTGACCGGGTTGCGCGTGGCCTATGCCGTGTATCTGGCGATGGTTCCGATGCTTGTTGCCATGCTGCTGACGCTGCGCGGCAACGCGGCCATTCCCCGGCATCGGCTATATTATGTCTATGTGCCCTATCTTGCCGCTCTGGTCGCCAACATCGGCACGCGGCTGGGTTGGGTCGATAGCGCGATCCTTTACGCCTATAGCGTCGAGGCGCTTGCCTTGGTCAACGCCACACTGGTCCTTGCGATCCTGTGGCTGAAGAACCGCGCCGCGAATGACCGGATGCTGGAACGCGAAGTGTCGCTCGCCCGCATTTCGGCCGAACTTGCCGTGGCACGCGGCTACCGCGACACACAGCTCGAACTGGTGAAGACCATCGACCGTCTGGCCCGCACCGTGGCAGACCGGACGCGGCATGCCCTGGCCGGGGGCGAGGTGGGCGCCGACGCAGCGCGGGTCGAACGGTCGGTCGATGCGCTCGGAGCGGTGATCGAAAGGTGCCTCTTTGCCTTTCGGGCAGAGGCGGGGCATTGGAACGTGACCCGCGAAGCCTTTGACCCCGGCCTTGCAATGCAAGAGATGGCGGCCACGCTGGCCCCGCCCGACACATGGACGTTCGAGTTGATGCCGATGATGCTCTGGTCGGACCGGGTGCTGTTCGACCTTGCGGCCCGCAACATCCTGTCGAACGCGCTGGCCTATCGCGCGCCACAGACGCCGGTGACGGTCGGCGTCGTCCCGTCAGTCCGGCATGACCGGGTCGGCGCTTTGGTGACGGTAAAAAACACAGCCCCCACCGGCACGCCATTCGCGCCCGACCGGGTGTTCGAGAAATTCTACCGTGGAGAGTCGGCGCGCAGCAAAAGCGGCACCGGACTGGGCCTGTTCATCGCCCGCGGCGCGGTTCACGCACTTTCTGGCGAGATCGCCCTGACCGGACCTGTCGACCCAGCCGACCGGCCCGATCCAGCCGCCACGGTAACGGCCAGCTTGTGGATACCCAACGCATGACGGGCCGCGATCATCTTAGAAAAGCGGCGCGGATCGTCGCTGTCGGGGCCGGGCTTTTGCTGCTGCTGGCCTATGTCGCGGCGCTTTACCGCACCGACGCGCCCGCCGAACTGATCGAAAGCGTCGAACATTACACAGACCCTTCAGCCCGGCTGACCGTGTCAGAGATCAGGGACAAGCCCTTTACCCCGTCGCAGTCTACCCTTGGCGGCGTCTCTGACGGGGCGGCGTATTGGTACCGCCTGCGGCTGGGAAAATCCCATCAGGACCTGCTGCTCGACCTTGGCCAAGGCTCGGTCGATCAGGCGTGGCTGTATCTGCCGGGCGGGCCGCGCGGGTCTTGGCAGATGCAGCAATCGGGCGACACGCTGCCCTTTGGCCTGCACCAGTCGCGGCGCGTGCCGGTCAGCTTCGTCGTTCCGCGCGCCCTTGCGGGGCAGGATATTTACCTGCGCGTCGTTAGCAAGACAGGTGTCTTTCGTCTCGGCGCGGAACCCGTCAGCCTTGCCGATCAGCGGCTGAACCGGCAGATCGCGCTGCATATGGTCTATTTCGCACTGCTGGCGATGGGCGTGCTGCTTGCTTTGCTGCGGCTGTGGCGCAGCAGGTCGGAACTGTCGCTGGCCCTTGCGGCCTTCCTGATCACCTATTTCATCTATTCCATGGAATCGCTCGGCTACGGGCTTTTGCTTTTCGACGGGCCGGACCCTGCATTCCATGACCGCGTCCAGACCGGCACATCGTTTCTGATGGTTTTCCTGTCGATGCTGTTCCAGCGGTACTTCCTGCGCCAGCACCGTCCGAACCGGATGGCACTAAAGGCGGCCGATCTGGTGATCTGCGCGCAGGCGATGCTGGCTTTGCCGCTGGCGGCGGGCGATACGGGGCTGGCCGGAAGCGGCATGAACGTGACCGCTGCGGTCTTCCTTGGGCTGTTGCTCGTATTGCTTGGCACCGCACAGATCGAAAGCCGCCCGCTGCGGAATGTCCTGTGGGCCGTCTATGCGGTGCATCTGCCGATCGCGGCGTTCCGCATCGCATCGCGCATCGGGATCGATGGCGCCTTGTCCGCCAGCAGCCACTTCGTCGAGGTCTACGGTCTGGCCTCCTTGTTCCTTGCGCTGACGCTGCTGGTGATCGACACGTTGCAGCAACAAAGCCGCGCCCGCGACGCCGTCCTGTCGCTTGCCGCCGCGCAATCGGCGCAATCCGCACACGACAAGAACAGCCGGACACAAGACGGCTTCATGCACATGCTGGTGCACGAGGTCCGCAATCACCTGTCCGTCCTGCAAGTCGGCCTGTCGGCCATGCCCGAGGCGGGCGACCGGACCAGGCTTGCCGACGCGGTGCGCGATCTCGACCATGCGCTGACGCGCGCGCAGCACCTCGTCTGGCTCGATCAGGACCGCTGGCCGTTGCATCCCCGCCCGAACGCGCTGCTCGAAACGCTGGACCACGTGATCGACGACCTCGGCATCGCCGACCGCCTGCACCTGCAAGGCGACAGCCCCGATGCCGAGGTTTACGCCGATCCCGCACTCCTCGAGGCATTGCTCGGCAATGTGCTGCTCGCCGCCGTTCAGGCGCTTGGCACAGGCCGGGTCATCACGCTAGAACTTACGCAAACGCCACAGACGGGGATGGCACAGACGGGCGTGGCACAGACGGGGGCGTGTCGCATCGACCTGCACGTTCCGTTGCAGCAAGATGCAGCGCCGCGCGGCTGGCAAGGGCCGGAAGCGGCAATCGCGTTACGGCTGTCGGACGCGATGCAGGCCGGTCTTGACGTCACGACTGCGGCCGGTTCGCTTTGCATCACCCTGACGCTGCCCCCATGACCTTGCGCGATGCGCCTGCCGACCACCCTGCCCAGTCACCCTGTACCGTCGCCCTGTCCCGTCAAGGAACCTGCCATGACCGCCGTCCCCCTCCGCATCGCCATCGTCGAAGACAACACCGACCTGAACGGCCTTCTGGTCAATGCCCTCCGCTCGGCCGGTTTCGATGCGACAGGCTATGCCAGCGTCGAGGATTTCGAACGCTCGGATGACAGGCCGCACATCTTCCTGCTCGACCTCAACCTTCCGGGCGAAGACGGGCTCAGTTTTGCACGGCGCTTGCGCGGGTCTGCGGGAGATGCCGGTATCGTCATGCTGACGGCCCGCAACGACATGGACCAGCGCCGCAGCGGTTACGACAGCGGGGCCGACATCTACCTGACCAAGCCAAGTTCGGTCGACGAGATCCTCGGGGCGCTGAATGCGCTTGGCCGCCGCTTGCAAGCACAACGCCTGACCGAAGGCGACGGCCTGACCGAAGGAAACGCGACCGCCCCGCCGGTGCTGACCCTGTCGCCGCGCAAGCTGGAAGTGACCGGACCGGCGGGCAGCGTGTCGATCACGGCGGCCGAAGCGGCGGTACTGGCCTATTGCGCATCCGACCCCAACGGCCGCATCAGCCTTGCCGCATTTGACGAAATCCTGCCCGAAGGCGCGGGATTGTCCAAAGTCGCCATAGAGTTAAAGGTGGTGCGCCTGCGAAAGAAGCTCGCCGCAGCGGGATTTGACGGGCGCAGCATCGGGTCGGTCCGCAATTACGGCTACCAGTTGCTGCTGCCGGTAAAGGTCGTCCAGGCGTGACGGTCAAGCCGGGATCGGGCGTCGGGCCAAACAACTTACTGGTTAACACATCACCAGGCCCGGTCGCACGATAACCCGACAGCCGAGGGGACTGACCGCGTCATCAACAAACCCACACAATCACTCGACCCCCGGTAAGCTACCGAAGGCCTTGGAAGGCTTTTGAAGGTTTTTTGCGCCCGCGTAAAGAGGGCAAGCCCGCGTTCACCCGAAAGGCTCTAGCCACCTATACTTTCGAAATACACGCGACCCGGTAAAAGAAAAAACCTCGCCACCCGCAAGGGGTGACAAGGTTTCTTTTCATCCTTCGAAAGAAGGCGCAGCGCCGTCAGAGACGCGCTGCGACGGCTTCCCAGTTGACCAGCTTTTCAAGGAAGTTGGTCAGATAGGCCGGCCGCTTGTTGCGGAAGTCGATGTAATAGGAATGTTCCCACACATCGCAGCCCAAAAGCGCGGTCTGCCCGAAGCACAGCGGGTTCACGCCGTTCTCGGTCTTGGTGACCTTGAGCGCACCCGACGCGTCCTTGACCAGCCAGGCCCAGCCCGAACCGAACTGCCCGGCACCGGCAGCGGCGAAGTCTTCCTTGAACTTGGCGACCGACCCGAAGGATTCGGTCAGCGCCTTTTCCAGCGCACCCGGAATCGCCTTGTTCTCGCCCGGACCCATCACTTCCCAGAACAGGTTGTGGTTCCAGTGCTGCGAGGCATTGTTAAAGATGCCATTCTGCGCCACGGCACCGGCCTGATAGGTGCCGCGCACCACATCTTCCAGCGATTTCGCTTCCCACTCGGTCCCGGCGACCAGCTTGTTGCCGTTGTCGACATAGGCCTTGTGGTGCAGGTCGTGGTGGTATTCCAGCGTCTCGCGCGACATGCCGAGCGGTGCCAGAGCGTCGTGCGAATAGGGCAGATCGGGAAGGGTGAAGGCCATTTGGGTTCTCCTGTTCGGCGGGAATTCTTGCTCTGCAATAAGGGTGCAAGTCGACCCGAGGTCAACCCTTACACGGGCGCTTTTGCTCCACCCCGATTTTTCTGCGAAAAATCGCGCCCCGCGCCCACCTGCGGCGCCCTTCCCCGCGCGAAGGGGGGGCTTTCCGCCCCCCACGCCGCGTGCCGCGGCTCCCCCGAGGATATTTGGGCGAGCATGAAAGCCAAAGATGCGACAGGGCGGCCCGGCAGTCAGGCCTTTAGCGGCTTGCAGCGGCCACCCGCATCGAAATTGTTGCCGTAGCCTTGCGGGATCACCTTGATGCGCGCCGAAAGGTCGGCCTTCATCAGGGTCATGCGATACAGGAGTTTGCCGTTCTGGCCCGATCCGTCCTGTGTCTTGATCTCCCAGACATAGGTGGTGCGCTTGGCATTGTCGGTCGCCACCTTGGCATCGACGGGCGCACCGGCCAAGAAAAGGATAATTCCGTCACTGACCTTTGCCGTCGCTGCACCAACGTCTTGGTTGAGCGCGATCGTCGGTGCGACCCACCCCATGTTCATGCCCATCTGCTCCATCTGGCACTCGATCACCGAGGCCGAGGCAGGAGAGGCAATTCCGGCACAAGGCAGCGCCAGACCGAAGAAAACAGTACGCATAAGGACCACCATAGCAACACCAACGCTGCAATCGTCGCCCATTCGCAGCGGCATAGTCAACAACTTCAGGGAGAGAGCAGAAAAAGGGGCCGGCTCGCGCCCGCCCCTTTGATCTGTCACCGGTGCCTCGCGGCAGTCTAGGCCAGTTCCGACCCCGGCATGGACGAGCTTGCCAGCAGGTCGAAGACGTAGCGCCCGACCGAGCGGAAGCAGACGACCGTAAAGCCGTCACCCTGCTGCCAGAAGGCCGCCGCGACCTGTGCAGCGCGGGTGCGGCGCAATTCGCCCTTTTCCAGCGTGGCGAAATCGACGGGCGACAGTTTGGCCAAGGCCTGCGCCGCCTTGGCCCCTTCGACGCGGAACACCGCGCGGGCATCCGACACGTCGACCGCAAGGAAGTGCTGGCCTTTCAGCGCAGCATCGAGCGAAGCGATGGCCGCCGCAACTCCCGCATAGGGCAGCACGATCAGGTATTCGTCCGGGCTCATCCAGCCGCAGGCACACTCGCCCGCCACCTCGATCTTGCGGACTGCCGGAAGCGGGGTGCCGGTGACCGATTTGACCGCATCGGCCAGCCCCGCCACATCCTTGGCCCGCAGCGTGATCATCCCCAAGGGGCCGATCTCGCGGACGTTCGCAAAGCCGGCGTAGGTTGCGCCACCGAGCGCGCTGGTGGGTTCAGACATTCTGCTTCTCCCCGTCCTTGTCAAAGAAGACCGGATCGACCACCCGCGCCTTCAGCGTTCCCTTGACCCCGTCCTTGAACGTGCCGAATTCGACCACTTCGCCCATCCGCTTGGGGCCGTGCTTCAAAAGCCCCATGGCAATGCCCTTTTTCAGTGTGGGCGACATGTAGGTCGAGGTGATGCGCCCCTGCACATTCCTTTGCCCGTTCGGGTTCAAGCCTGCATCGACCACATAAGCCCCGTCCGGAATGACCGATCCGTCCAGCGCCTCGAAGCCCACCAGTTTCCAACGGTCGGGGCTGGCAAGATAGGTGCGGCTTTGGCCGCGCTTGCCAAGGAAGTCTTCCTTCTTCTTGGAAATCGCCCAGTCTAGGTTCAGATCCTGCGGGATCACCGTGCCGTCGGTTTCATCCCCGATCATGATAAAGCCCTTTTCGGCCCGCATGATGTGCAAGGCTTCGGTGCCGTAAGGCATGGCGCCGAACTCGGCCCCCGCAGTGTGGCATGCCTCCCAGAACGCAAGGCCGTGGCTGGCCGGAACCGCGATCTCGTAGGACAATTCGCCCGAAAACGAGATGCGATAGGCGCGGACGGGGAAACCGCCCAAGGTGCCGTCAACCCAGCCCATGAAGGGCAAGGCTTCCTTGGACACATCCATCCCGCCCAGCTTTTCCAGCAGTTTGCGGGCATTCGGTCCCACCACGGCGATCTGGGCATATTGCTCGGTCACATTGGCGGTATAGACCTTCCAGTCCCACCATTCGCACTGCAGCCAATCCTCCATCCACGCATGGATGCGGTCGGCCCCTCCGGATGTGGTGTGGCACAGCCAGGTTTCCTCGTCGATGCGGGCAACCACGCCGTCATCGGACAGGAAGCCCTGTTCGTTGCACATCAACCCGTAGCGGCACTTGCCCACGGGCAACGTGCTCATCACACCGGTGTAAAGCATGTCGAGGAAGCGCCCCGCATCCGGCCCCTTGACGATGATCTTGCCAAGGGTCGAGGCATCGAGCAGGCCCAGCTTGGCGCGGGTGTTGAGCACCTCGCGGTGCACCGCCTGTGCATGGGTCTCGCCGGTGCGCGGAAAGGTGTAGGGGCGGCGCCACAGGCCCACGGGCTCGAAATAGGCGCCCTGCGCTTCATGCCAGCCATGCATCGGGGTGCGGCGCAGGGGCTGGAATATCTCGCCCCGCGCCTCGCCCGCCAGCGCGCCGAGGGTGACGGGGGTATAGGGCGGGCGGAAGGTGGTGGTGCCGACCTGCGGGATGTCTTCGTTCAACGCACCGGCCAGCACCGCCAAGCCGTTGATGTTGGACAGTTTTCCCTGATCGGTCGCCATGCCCAGCGTGGTGTATCGCTTGGTGTGTTCAACGGATTCATACCCCTCACGGGCGGCAAGCTGTACGTCCGACACCTTCACGTCGTTCTGGTAGTCGAGCCACATCTTGGATTTCAACGCCTGGGTTGCCCCCTGCGGCATGATCCAGACCGCTTCCATCGCGGCCTCCACAACGGGGGCCACTTCGGGCAGCTTGGCCTTCTTCGGCTTCATGCCAAGCGTCGCCAAGGCGACCTGCGCCTGCGCGTCGGCATCTGCCAGAACGGCGGCGGTGGTCATCGCGCCATTGGCGATGCCTGCGGCATAGACCATCGCGCCGCCGTCATGGTTGATCGGTGGCTTGGTGGCATCGGGGCGGAAATGGGCCTGCGTGGTGTCCCACACGAGCTTGCCGCCGCAATGGCTGTAAAGGTGGACGACCGGCGACCAGCCGCCCGACATGGCGACGGCGTCGCAAGCGATCTCGTCGATCACCGCGCCCTCGCCCGCTTGCAGACAGATCGCGACGCCGGTGACACGCTTGGCCCCCAGCACCTTGGCGATGCCGCGCCCCGCCTCGATGCGGATACCGAGGGCACGAGCCTTGGCAGGCAATTCGCCGGTCACCGATGCGCGCGCGTCGATGATGGCAGGAACCGACAGACCTGCTTCCTTCAGCGCAATCGCGGTGCGGTAAGCGTCGTCGTTGTTGGTCACGATGACCGTGCGATCCCCCGGCGACACGGCATAGTTCACCACGTAGTCGCGCACCGAAGCCGCAAGCATCACGCCCGGAATATCGTTTCCGGCGAACGACAGCGGCCGCTCGATCGCCCCCGTCGCCGTCAGGATCTTGGCCGCACGGATGCGCCACAGGCGGTGCTTGGGCCGCCCGTCGCCCGGCGTATGGTCGGCCACCTTTTCGTCGGCCAGAACATAGCCGTGGTCATAGACGCCAGACCCTGCGGTGCGGATTTTCAGCGTCACGTTTTCCATGGCCGAAAGCGTGGCGACCGCTTCGGCCACCCAGTCACCGGCAGGCTGGCCGTCGATCACCTCGGCATCGACAGGCGCACGGCCCCCCAATGCGCGGTCTGTTCCAGCACCAGAACCCGCGCACCGGCACGGCCCGCAACCAGCGCCGCCTGCAAACCGGCGATCCCCCCGCCTACGACCAGCAGGTCGCAAAACGCATAGGCCTGTTCGTAGCGGTCCGCATCCCGATCCTTGGGCGCTTTGCCAAGACCCGCCGACTGCCGGATGATCGGCTCGAACACGTGCTTCCAGAAGGGGCGCGGGTGGATGAAGGTCTTGTAGTAAAAGCCTGCGGGCAGGAAGCGGGCGACATAGTTGTTCACCACGCCCACATCGAATTCGAGGCTGGGCCAATGGTTCTGGCTGGTCGCTTCCAGCCCGTCGAACAGCTCGGTCGTGGTGACGCGCTGGTTGGGTTCGAACCGCCCGCCCTTGCCCAGATTGACCAGCGCATTGGGTTCCTCCGGTCCGGCAGCGACGATGCCGCGCGGGCGGTGGTATTTGAACGACCGGCCGACCAGCATCTGGTCATTCGCCAGCAGAGCTGCCGCCAGCGTATCGCCCTTGAAGCCTTTCAGCCTTTTGCCGTTGAACGAGAAATCGGTTGCGGCGGAGCGGTCGATCAACCGGCCGCCTTTTGAAAGACGGGTGCTCATTTGTAACCCTTCCAGTCAGGCC
The DNA here is from genome assembly GCF_003060865.1 of Gemmobacter aquarius. NCBI lineage: Bacteria > Pseudomonadati > Pseudomonadota > Alphaproteobacteria > Rhodobacterales > Paracoccaceae > Paragemmobacter > Paragemmobacter aquarius. The sequence goes on along the minus strand of NZ_CP028918.1, from coordinate 1,397,052 downwards.
GCTTGGCCTTGATCTTTGCCACCAGATCGGCGGGCGGTTCGGATGATTGCGCGGGATAGGTGCCGAACACTTCCAGCGTGGCGGTGCAGCGGGCAGCAAGGAACCACTTGCCGCAGCCATAGGCATGGCGCCAACGCTCGAAATGCACGCCCTTGGGGTTCTTGCGGGCGAACATGTAGCTTTCGAATTCCTCGTCGGACGACCCGGGACCGAAGCGTTTCAGGTGCGCCTCGTAGCCCGGCGAAAGCTCGGTCTCTTCGGCTTTGACGCCGCAATAGGGACATTCAAGGATTAGCATTTGTCACCCCGTTCGCAATTTCCGCACCGGAAAATTCTTCCCGAAGAATTTTCCCCGCCCGAAGATTTTTCGCCGAAAAATCTTCCGTCACATGTTCCACGCCAAGATTTTTCGCAGAAAAATCTTGGTTCTCCGTCAGGCCCGTCAATGCGCCACCCCTGCCGCCACCGACTCGTCGATGAACTGGCCTTCCTTGAAGCGCCACATGCTGAAATCTTTCGCCAAGGCCCCCGGCTCTCCCTTGGCCATCAACTCGGCCATGGCCCAGCCCGACCCCGGAATGGCCTTGAACCCGCCGGTGCCCCAGCCGCAGTTCATGAAGCAGTTGCCGAGCGGGGTTTTAGAGATGATGGGCGAACGGTCGCCGGTCATATCCACGATCCCGCCCCATTGGCGCAGCATCTTCAGGCGTGAGATCATCGGGAAGGTCTCGATCAGCGCGCGCAGCGTTTCCTCGATATGGTGGAAAGACCCGCGCTGGGTAAAGTTGTTGAACCCGTCGGTGCCGCCGCCGATCACCATCTCGCCCTTGTCCGATTGCGACATGTAGCCATGCACGGTGTTGGCCATCACGACCACATCCATGCAGGGCTTGATCGGTTCGGACACCAGCGCCTGCAGGGCGACCGCTTCGACAGGCAGGCGGAACCCAGCCATCTCGGCCACCTGCCCCGAATGGCCCGCAACCACGATACCCAGCTTCTTGCAGCCGATGAAGCCCTTGGTCGTGTCGACGCCGGTGACGTTGCCGCCTTCCGAGCGCACGCCCTTGACCTCGCATTGCTGGATGATGTCCATGCCCATGTCGGAACAGGCCCGCGCATAGCCCCATGCCACCGCATCGTGCCGCGCCGTGCCGCCACGCGCCTGATACAGCGCCCCCAGAACCGGATAGCGCGGCCCGTCGATGTTGATGATCGGCACCAGTTCCTTGACGCGCTGCGCGTCGATCCACTGGGTTTCCACGCCTTGCAGCGCGTTGGCGTGAACTGTCCGCAGATAGCCGCGCACTTCGTGATGGGTCTGCGCCAGCATCAGCAGGCCGCGCGGGCTGAACATGACGTTGTAGTTCAGGTCCTGGCTCAGCGTCTCGTAAAGGCTGCGGGCCTTTTCATAGATCGCAGCCGACGGGTCTTGCAGATAGTTCGACCGGATGATCGTGGTGTTGCGACCTGTGTTGCCGCCGCCAAGCCAGCCCTTCTCGATCACCGCGACATTGGTGATGCCGAAGTTCTTGCCAAGGTAATAGGCCGTGGCCAGCCCGTGCCCGCCTGCGCCCACGATGATGACATCGTATTGCTTCTTCGGCTCGGGACTGCGCCAGGCGCGCTCCCATCCGCTGTGATGGCGCATTGCTTCGCGGGCAATGGCAAAGACGGAATAGCGTTTCATGGTCGGTCCCCCGTGGCGCCGGTCGTGTTGTCGCACTTGTCGTGGAAATGCCCCCGATGCTCCACCCCCGCAAGCGGCACAATCGGGAAAAATGCGACAAGATGCGCGACAAAGCGCAGCGGTGCCGCCAAATGCGTCACTTTCCCGTATCGCAGGCTTTTTCAGCGGTGCCGAAAGCATTACATGGGCGTCGGAACCCCGGTTGGCGCGGGTCGGACAGGACGGGTCGCATATGGAAAACTGGCAATTCTGGCTTGCAGCCGCAGCGATAGGTCTGGCGGTAGCGGCAAGCCTGCTGCGGGCCGGCTTTCGCGCCCGCGCCGATGTCGGACCCGCCGCATCTTACGATCTGCAAGTCTACCGCGACCAGCTTTCCGCCGTGGATAGCGACCTTGCACGCGGCACCCTCGCCCCGGACGAGGCTGATAGGCTTCGGACCGAAATCTCGCGCCGCCTGCTCGGTGCGGACCGGACCGCGCAAGCCTCGGCCGCCCCTGCCCGCAGCGGCAGACTTGCGGCATTGGCCGTGACCCTGCCAATCCTTGCCGGGGCCTATGTCGTCTACGACCGGATCGGCGCGCCCGGCTATCCCGACTTGCCGCTGGCCGCACGCCTTGCCATGTCCGACGATCTGCGCGCCAAGCGCCCGCCGCAGGCCGAAATGGAAGCCGCCGTCCCTGCCCCTGCTGCTCCCGCTCCGGTCGACCCCGCCTTCGCCAAGCTGATGGACGAGCTGCGCGCCGCCGTGAAAGCCCGCCCCGATGACCGGCAGGGCCTGGAGCTTCTGGCCGCGAACGAGGCACGGCTGGGCAATCTGGCCGCCGCCCGTCAGGCGATGGAGCGGTTGGTCACTCTGAAAGGCACCGGCGCCACCGCCGAAGACCATGCGGCGCTAGGCGAACTGATGGTCATGGCCGCCGATGGCCGCGTGTCGCCCGAAGCCGAGGCGGAACTGACAAAGGCGCTTCGGCTTGACGCGGCAAACCCCACCGCCCGCTATTACTACGGGCTGATGGCCGCGCAGGTGGGGCGCTTCGACCGCACCTTCGCATTGTGGCAACCGCTTCTCGACAGCCCCGCCGATGCACCATGGGTCGCGCCGATCCGCGCCCAGATCGAAGACGTGGCGATGCGGGCGGGGATCAACTTTACCCTGCCTGAAGCCAAAGGCCCCGATGCCGGTGCCGTGGCCGCAGCCCGGGACATGACGCCCGAAGCGCGGCAAGAGATGATCACGGGAATGGTGGCGCAACTCTCCGAACGCCTTGCCGCCGAGGGCGGCGAGGTCGAGGATTGGGCCAAGCTCATCACCTCGCTTGGCGTTCTAGACCGCAAGGACGAGGCGCAAAAGATCTATGCCGAGGCGCTGGTGAAATTCGAGGGCCGGGAAAGCGAACAAGGTTTCCTCAAGGAAGCCGCCCTGAATGCGGGTCTGACCCCGTGATCGTCGAGGATATCGCCGGTTTCGCGGCCGTCCTTTCGCCCAACCGCGCCATCGCGGGGCTGGACTTTGGCGAAAAGACCATCGGAGTCGCGATCTCCGACCTGCGCCGGTCGGTCGCCACCCCGATCGAGGTGATCCGCCGGGTGAAATTCACCGCCGACGCGGCTGCGTTGCTGGCGCTTTGCACGCAGCGCGGCATCCACGGCCTGATCCTCGGGTTGCCCTTGAACATGGACGGCTCCGAAGGCCCCCGCGTGCAGGCGACCCGCGCCTTTGCCCGCAACCTGTCGCGTCTGACCGACCTGCCGATCACCTATTGGGACGAACGGCTGTCGACCGTTGCGGCAGAAAGATCACTGATCGAGGCGGATACATCGCGAAAGCGTCGCAAAGAGGTGATCGATCAGGTCGCCGCGGGCTATATCCTGCAAGGAGCGTTGGACCGCATGGGGCATATGGCCCGCAAGGCAGCCGACGCCGCACCGCAGGAGAGCAGCAGTGAAGGATGACGTCTGGCAAAGGAACGAGGTGCAGTCGCCTTGCGTCAAGCTTTGCACCATCCATCCGGCCGAACGCATCTGCGTGGGCTGCCTGCGCAGCATCGACGAAATCTCGGCGTGGTCGCGCATGACCGCAACAGAACGCACGGCAATCATGGCCGAACTCCCCTCGCGCGCCCCGCGCCTTGCCAAGCGCCGTGGCGGACGGATGGGGCGGCTGGGCTGATTGCCGCACCTGCGGCATCCTGAAAGTCGCGTGATACGGAAGGGCATCTGGGCCAATTGCGGCCCTGCGGCCCGCCATCTCCCGTTTCACCGTCCGCTCCCCGTTGGCCTTAGCCCCGTCGCCCGTAGGGTGGGTGCTCTGCACCCACCATCCCTAGGGCGCCAGCAGCCACGCGCCCACAGAGCCCATGACAGGGCGAAAATAGGCGACCATGCGCCCTTCGCCCGCCGCCCGCGCGCCTTTGGCCCACGGGGCCACGCCATGCACCAAAAGCCGGTGCAGCACCACCGCCTCGCCCGGCACGCCGGGCAGTTCTACACGGGCACATTCGGCAAAGACGCGCTTGCGCGCCTTCTGATAGGCCTCTGTTATATCCACGGCGCCCCAATCCGCCTCTGGCACGCCCTGCAACGCGGCCAGCAGCCCCGCCCGCATGATTTCGTGGCTGCCTTCCCACACCACCAGCGGCGATGCTCCCGCATCGGCGGCGTTCAGCGGCAACCCGATGATCCAGCGATGCGGTTCGACCACGCGGCGGCGCTTTTCCGGCCCTTCGGCGATCAGCCCGTCGAGATGCGCCGAATCGCGGTTCAGCCGGAAACGGAAGCCGGCCTCGGTCTCGTCGGGCGACGGCTGCGGATAGCCCGGCCGCACCACCGAAACCTGCGCGCGGTGCAAGGCCGTGGGTGCCAGCCCAACCTCGTCCCAAGGGAAATCTGTGGCCCCCACCGTCCCCCGGGTATCGTTGTCCAGCGCATCCAGCCCGACAAACCACGTCCCGCCGCAGCGCCATGGCTCGGCCGGGGTGGCAACCGCAGCCTCGGCCAAGGGTGCCGCCGCCCGTGCCCAAGCCGCGATCCCTGCCCCGCTGGCCCGCCGCCAGCCCGCGCCCGGGTCCAAGCCTGCTTCCGTCTCCAAAGCCGTCTCCAAAGCCGTCTCCCGAACCGTCATAGCCGTCCCCTCTGGCCCTTCGTCCGCAAAAGGCGTATCCCTGCCATCCGATTTTCACGAAGGCCGTTTCCCATGACAGACCGCATCGCCCGCCCTGCCCTCGTGCTTGGCCTTTTGTCCTGCATCGGACCCTTTGCCATAGATATGTATCTGCCCGCCATGCCGGCCATAGGCCAATCGCTGAACGCCAGCGTGCAGGACATGCAGACCACCATCACCGCCTATTTCATCGCCTTCGGCCTTGCCCAACTGGTCTATGGTCCATGGGCCGACCGGTCTGGCCGCAAACCGCCGCTTTATGCCGGAATCGCGATCTTCGTCGCAGGGTCGATCCTGTGCACCTTTGCCCAGTCGATCGAGACGCTGATCGCCGGCCGCGCGATTCAAGGCCTTGGCGGGGCAGCGTTGATGGTCGTGCCCCGTGCAATCATCCGCGACATGTATACCGGCCATGCCGCAACGCGGCTGATGGCGGCGGTGATGCTGGTGATCTCGGTCTCGCCCATGCTGGCGCCGCTGGCAGGATCGGGCGTCATGGCGGTGGCCGGATGGCGCGGCATCTTCGGCATCCTGCTTCTGGCCAGCGTCGTCAGCCTTGCCATCCTGACCTTCCTGCAAGCCGAGACCCTGCCCGCCGAAAGCCGCCAGCCGTTTGACATGGGCGACACGCTGCGCGGGGCAAGGCGCCTTCTCGCCAACCGAAGCTTCATGGGGCTGACCTTCCTTGGCGGCTTCGGCATGGCGAGCTTCTTCGTCTTCATCGCCAGCGCGAGCTTTGTCTACACGCAGGATTTCGGCCTGTCGCCCACCGGCTTTTCGCTGGCCTTCGCGGTCAATGCCATCGGCTTTTTCGCGGCAAGCCAGGCCGCCGGAACGCTTGGCCTGCGCTACGGCGCAAAACGGGTGTTGACGGTGGCAAGCTCGGGCTTCGCGCTCTCGACCCTCGGGCTTTTCGGGCTTGCGCTCATGGGGCTTGTCACCCTGCCCGTCTGCATCGCAGGGCTGTTTGTGGCCAATGCCTTCCTTGGCCTCGTGATCCCGACGACCATGGTCATGGCGCTCGACGATCACGGAGATATCGCGGGCCTCGCCTCGTCGCTGGGCGGCACGCTGCAAATGCTGGCCGGCGGCGCGATGATCGCGGCCACAGGCCCGTTCTTCGACGGCAGCGCCACACCGATGCTCGCCGCGATCGCGATCTGCGGCGTGCTGTCCTTTGCCATGGGCCGATTGGCTCTGGCGCGCCGCTAAGCTGGATCGCGCTGGCGCGCCGCTAAGCTGGATCGCGCTGGCGCGCCGTCAGGCAGCCTCGCGCATCACCTCTGCCAGTGCAAGGTCAAGCAGCCCCAGCCCCGCGCCGGGTTTGGCCACGCCTTCCGACAGCACCCGCCGCCAGCCCCGCGCCCCGGGGCGGCCATGGAACAGGCCCAGCATGTGGCGCGTGATCTGGTGCATCCGCCCGCCGCTTTCCAGATGCGCCGCGATATAGGGCTTCATCGCCTCGACCGTGGCAAAGGCATCCAGCCCCCCCGTATCGCCCCATAGCGCATCGGCCCCGACCAGCACCGACCCCGGATCGTGATAGGCGGCACGGCCCAGCATCACCCCGTCAAGCCCCGCATCCAGCAATTCCCGCGCAAGGTCGAGCGAGGCGATCCCGCCGTTGATGCAGATGGTCAGATGCGGAAATTGCGCCTTCATCCGCTTGACCAGATCGTAGTCGAGCGGCGGAATCTCGCGGTTTTCCTTGGGGGACAGACCCTGCAACCATGCCTTGCGGGCGTGGATGATGAAATGCGTCACCCCCGCCGCGCTGACGCGGGCCAGAAAATCGGGCAAGACCACCTCGGGGTCTTGGTCATCCACCCCGATCCGGCATTTCACCGTCACCGGCACGTCGGACGCATCGAGCATCGCCGCCACGCAATCGGCCACCAGCGCGGGCCGCTCCATCAGCACGGCCCCGAAACATCCCGACTGCACGCGGTCCGAAGGGCAGCCCACGTTCAGGTTGATCTCGTCATAGCCGAAGGGCACCGCCAGCCGAACCGCCGCCGCAAGCTCGGCAGGATCTGACCCGCCAAGCTGCAAGGCCACCGGATGCTCGGCGTCCGAATAGCCCAAAAGCCGCTCTTTCGGCCCATGCACCACCGCTGGCGCCGTCACCATTTCGGTATAAAGCATCGCGCGCTTCGTCATCAGCCGATGGAAGTAACGGCAATGCCGGTCAGTCCAGTCCATCATCGGAGCGACGGACAGGCGGTGGGCATCGCGGACCACCGAAATCCCTTCTTTTATGGAAGATCCCATCGTCCAACCTCTTGCGCCTCGAACCTGTACTTACCAGTTCTGGCCCGCTTTTATACATTTTGTCTGTGTCAGGCATGCCGTTCCTCGTCGAACGAAAGACCCGATCCGGCGATGTCAGATACCCCGCCCAGATCGTGCGGCGCAAGTATCGGCATATCGCGTCGTGCATCTTCCAGCAGGTTGCGGATCAACGTGCCCGCCTGTTCGGTACAAGCCGTGTCCTTGGCCATCTTCGGCTCGGAACCGGGCGTGACGCGGCGGGCAAGCACGCGGCGTTCAGGATGTCTGGCTTCGCAGCAGGGCCACGCGCTTGCAGGACCAGGTAAGCAGAACATGATCCGCCAAAAGGCCGATGAAGGCGACCGCAAACCCCAGGACCAGACCCTTGCCCACATCGGCGGAAGAAAGGGCGCGTTGCATTTCCTGCCCCAGATCCTGCGTTCCGATGAAGGCCGCGATGATCACCATGAAAAGCGAGAACATGATCGACTGGTTCGCCCCGACCAGCAGCGTCGGCACCGCAAGCGGCAGCTTCACATGCCGCAGCATCTGCGCGCGGCTGGCCCCCGACATCTCGGCGGCCTCGACCAGTTCGGGGGGCACGTTGCGCAGCCCTTCGATGGTGTAGCGCAGGATAGGGACCGTGGCAAAGACCACCACGGCGGCGATCACCGCGACATCGTTCACGCCGAAAAGCATGATGACGGGGATCAGATAGATGAAGCTTGGAAAGGTCTGCAACGTATCGCAGAACAGCAGCGCACGCGCCGCCCGTTTGGGGCGTGCAGCGGCATAAAGCCCCAGCGGCACGCCGATCAGCAGCGCAAGGACGACCGAGACCGTGACCATGTAGATCGTGATCATGGCCCGGTCCCACCAGCCCGACAGCGCGATGGGCAGGATGAACCCAAGACAGACCAGCGCCGATCGCCGCCCTCCCACCCGCCAGCCAATGGCCGCGACGAAGACGAGGACAGCGGTGGTGGGCAGCCACAAAAAGGCGTCGCGCAGCGGGATCAGCACCCATGTGATCAGGAACCAGCGCAGCCAGTCGGCAACGGGGGCCACCACGGTCAGCAGCATGTCCACGCCCGCATCCACCGGACCGGCAAGGCTGAGCGCCTGTTTGCGTTCGACCTCGACGAAATAGGGATGCAAGCTGGCCAGCGCGAAACCGGCCGCAGTCAGCACCAGCCATGCCAGCAGATGCGGGTGACGCTTGGCCCATGACGCGCCCGCCGCAGGGTGGACGGGTTGGCGGTAAGCCCAGGCCTTGGTCATCCGGTCGAGCAATATGGCAAGCAGCACGATGGTCAGCCCGATCTCGACCGAAAGACCGATCTTCAGCGCCTGCAACAGCTGCAACAGCTTTTGCCCCAGTCCGGGCATGCCGATGAACGAGGCGAGCACCACCATGGCAAGGCTTTGCATGATGACCTGGTTGACTCCGATCAGCAGTTCGGTGCGCGCGGCAGGCAGGCGCACGCGGGTCATAAGCTGCCAGCGCGTCGCCCCCGACATCTTGCCGCTTTCGATGATTTCGGACGGAACGCCCCGCAGACCAAGCAAGGTCAGCCGGATCATCGGCGGGACCGAAAAGATGATGGTGACGATGGCGCCTGCCTTCGGCCCGACCCCGATGAAAACCACGACCGGAATCATATAGGCGAAATGCGGCAGCGATTGCGCGATGTTCAGGGCGGGATTCAGGATGCGCTCGGCCATGCGGAACCGCCATGCCAGCGTGCCAAGCGCAAGGCCCAGCAGGACTGAAAACGGCGCCGCGACCACGATGACCGAAAGCGTCTCCATCGCCCATTGCCATTGGCCCATAAGCGCGATCCACACAAAGGTACCCCCTGCGAGGATGGCAAGCCGCCTGCCGCCCAAGGCGTGGCCCACGACTGCGGCGGTACCCGCAACCACGACCCACGGGATCGGGCCAAGGCGGGGCCAGCGGGCCTTGCCGTAAAGCAGGTTGGCCGTGACATCGAGGCAGAATTCCACCACCTCGGAAAAGGCGCGGGTCAAAGACATCAGGCCAAGGTCGTCGCGGGCAAAGGCAAAGACCGTGTTGATCCAATGCGCGAAGGGAATGACCATCCATTCCGGCAGACGGACAAGGGCGTCGGGCAGCACATTCCGGCCAACCGTCAGCACGGCTGCAAACAGCAAAAGCGCCTGCGCGGTGCGGCGCTGATCAAAGGTGAAAGACGCAGGGCGCAGGGTGGCCACGGTCATGCGGCCGGTCCCAGCAGGATGTCGAGCGCCTCGTTGCGGTCCATCAATCCCATCAGGCCCCCATCGGCGGCGGCGACCGGCACATGGTCGCGCGGGTCGCAGACGATAAGGCGGGCGATCTCGTGCAACGTGGAATGCCCCGACAGGGCTGCGCCTTCGACCGCGCGGCCTTGCACGGGGCGGGCAAGTGCTCCGGCCCGCACCACGCGGGCGCGGTCGATGGCCGAGGTGAACTTGGCCACGTATTCGGTGGCCGGCGCCATGACGATGCGTTCGGGCGTGTCGCATTGTTCGACCATGCCGTCCTTCATGATGGCGATGCGGTCGGCCAGACGGATCGCCTCGTCGAAGTCATGCGTGATGAAGACGATGGTCTTGGCGACCATGGCTTTCAGGCGCAGGAATTCATCCTGCATCTCGCGCCGGATCAGCGGGTCGAGCGCCGAAAAGGGTTCGTCGAGAAACCAGATGTCCGGCTCCACGGCAAGCGAGCGGGCGATGCCGACGCGCTGTTGCTGGCCGCCCGAAAGTTCGCGCGGGAAATAGGACTCGCGCCCCTGCAAGCCGACCAGCGACAGCATCTCGGTGGCGCGGGCAATGCGCGACGCACGGTCCTGTCCGCGCATTTCCAGCGGAAAGGCCACGTTCTCCAGCGCGGTGCGGTGGGGCAGCAGGCCGAAACTCTGGAACACCATCCCCATCTTTCGGCGGCGCAGGTCGATCAATTCGGCCTCGGTCATCGCGCCGATATCGCGGCCTTCGACCATGACACGGCCGCTGGTCGCATCGATCAGCCGGGCAAGGCACCGCACAAGGGTGGATTTGCCCGAACCCGACAAGCCCATCACCACCAGCATCTCGCCGCGTTCGATGGTCAGCGAGACATCGCGCACGGCCGTGATATGGCCGCTGGCGCGCAACTCTTCGGCCGAGGTGGCGGGCGATAGGGCTGGCAGGCGGCCCGTGCCGAACACCTTCCAAAGGTTGTGGCAAGAGATGACGGGATCACGATCGGACACGGGCTCGACTCCGGTAAGGCACCGTCCGGCGCGGGCCGGACGGCGGGTAAGGAAAGGCCGCGCCAAAACGGAGCGGCCCTAAAGGTCACAGGTGGGCGGTCACTCGATCCACGTCTTCCAGACCGCTTCGTTCGCCTTGAGCCACGTGGCGGCGGCGTCTTCCGGCTCCATCCCGTCGATGTCGACAAGTTTGGCCATCTCGGCGATCTGCGGGTTGGTGAAGCTGACCTTTTGCAGCGTGGCAAAGGCTTTGGGCCACTTTTCCGCCATGCCGTCCCATGCCGCGATCTTCAGATACCCGTTGGCCGGGTTGCCGCAATCATATGTCTTGTCGGGAAGCGGACCCACGGCGGGGTCCTTGTCGCAGCCTTCTTCCCAAGCGGGGAATTCGACGAATTCGCCCGGCCAGACCGCTTCGGCAAAGTTCGGCGTCCAGTTGAACACCACGATCGGGGTCTTGGTCTTTTCGGCAGCCGCGATCTCGGCCCAAAGCGCCGCGGCAGATCCCGCATTGACCACGACGAAATTCATGCCCAGAGCATCGACCTTTTCCTGATCATGCTTCAGCCAGTCGACCGGCCCGCCAAGGAAGCGGCCCTTGTCGCCGGTTTCCGGCGTGGCGAACAGCTTGGCGCAGTCGTTCAGCGCCTTCCAGTCGGGCAGGCCGGGGCAAGCCTCCTTCGTCCACATCGGGTACCACCAGTCTTCGCGGGTGATCGCGTTGTGGGTCGCGACATCGACGATCCCGCCCTTTTCGACTGCAGCACGGAAAGAGGCACCAAAGGCCCCTTCCCACACTTCCAACTCCAGCGTCGCATCGCCCAGACGCACCGCTTCATACACGGCCTGACTGTCGGTCGAGACGTATTCCACCGAATTGCCCTCGGCTTCGAAAATCTGGCCGACCACGTTGCTCATCACGATCTGGCTCGACCAGTTGTGGATAGGGATGGTGATCGGATCGGTCGAATCCTCGGCGAATGCCGCGTTGGCCACGAGTGCCAGAGATGCCGCCGTTACGAGCAGATATGTCTGTCTTTGCATGGTTTCCGTTCCCTGTTGTGCCGCAGTCTTCAAGCGCGGCTTTTTTCCCGGAAAGTCAGAAGCTTTCCTGTCAGAAAACCTATGGGGCGAATGTGAACGCGTAAGACCCTTTGCATGAATGGCTTGGAGAAAGTTGTGACAGGATGTTAACAGGGTGGCGACGTCGTGACCGAGAGGCCATCCGATGAATGTCAGGCCGGCCCATATCGTGGTGATCGAGGACGAGCCGGTGACCCGCACCGCGCTTACGGGCTATCTGCAATCCTTCGGCTACCGTGTCACCGATTGCGCCGGAGCCGAGGCCGCCGAGCGCGTGCTGTCGGAAGAGAATCCCGACCTGCTCATCGTGGATATCAACCTTGCAGGCAAGGACGGGCTGGAAATCACCCGCGAACAGCGCGCACGGTCGGAAATCGGCATCATCCTTTTGTCGGGCCGCACCGACGATGTCGACCGCATCGTCGGGCTGGAACTCGGTGCCGACGATTACGTCTGCAAGCCCTTCAACCGCCGCGAGTTGCTGGCCCGCGTCAAGAACCTGCTGCGGCGCACCGCGGCGATGCGGCAATTGACGCGGCGCGTGGTGCATTTCGCAGGCTTCACCTTCGACACCTCGGCACGCCACATCACCGATGCGGCTGGCGAGGCAATCCCCCTGACCCGCGGCGAATACGAACTGCTGCGGGCCTTTGTGCTGAACCCCGGCATCGTGATGGACCGCGACCGCCTGCTTGCCACGATCACACATCGCCAGAACGGCACGAATGCGCGCACCGTCGATGTCATGGTCAAACGCCTGCGCGCGAAACTCGGCGACGACCCGAAACTGCCGCGCATCTTCGGCACCTCGCATGGCGAGGGGTATGTTTTCACTGCGCCGCTTGGCTAACAGCGTCCGACAGGACTGCCAGAGCAGTTCGCAACCGGTGCTCGGCTGTGAAGGCAAGGCCCGACAGGGCGACGATCTCGGGTTCCGTCGGGGCTTTCTTGCCTGCAAGCCGGTCAAGGGTTTGAACCAGATCGGGGAAATCGAAATTGCCGACCGCTCCTTTCAACTGATGGGCACGCCGCGCCATGACCGCCAGATCACCGGCGCGGGCAGCAGCGATGACCGCTGCGGTCTCGACCGGCAAAAGATCAAGCATCAGCGCCAGAAGATCACGCGTCCGCGCAGGGCCAAGATCGGCCAGCGTCGTCAGCACAGCCCCGTCGATCAGCGGCGGGCATAGCCGGTTCAGGCTGGCAGCCAGACTTTCGGGCGAGACGGGTTTGGCCACGATCTCGTCCATCCCGGCAGCAAGACAGGCCGCCATGTCGTCGGGTTGGACATGCGCCGAAATGCCGATGACCGGAACATGGGCGCGGTCGATCGCCCTTATGCGCTGCGTGGCTTCGATGCCCGAAATTCCCGGCAGGCTGACATCCATCAGGACCGCATCGAAGTGTTGGCTGGCGCACAGGTCGACCGCCTCCTCGCCGGTCGCGACGGTCAGCCAGTCATGTCCGAGTGCGTCGAGATAGGCTTCGGCAACATGCTGGTTCACGGGGTGGTCTTCCACGACCAGCACCCGCAACCGCCGCGCGGCGGGTTCCACCCCTGCGGCAGCTTCCGCCTCATGCGCCTGCGACACCGCCAAGGGCACGGTCAGCGTAAAGACCGCCCCCTGTCCGGTTGCCGACCGCGCCTCGAGCGTGCCCCCCATCACCTCGGCCAACCTGCGCGAGATGGTCAGCCCAAGCCCGGTGCCGCCATAGGTGCGGGCAGTGCGGATGCTTTCCTGCTGGAACGGCGCGAAAATCCGGTCCAGAGCATCCGGCGCGATCCCGCAACCGCTATCCTCGACCGAAAAGGCAAAGCGCGGCGACGCCCCGCTCCCCACGGCCTCGACCCGCAAGGTCACCCCGCCGGTTTCGGTGAACTTCACCGCATTCGAGACAAGGTTGAAAAGAACCTGCCGCAGCTTGTCCAGATCCCCCTCCAATTGTGGCTGCCCTGTTTCGGGCAGGACGAGGCGCAGGTGCAGCCCCTTTTCCTCGGCCACCGGCATCATCAAAAGCGCGATATCGCGCATCGCATCTTCCAGCCGAAAGGCAACCGCCTCGGCTTCTCCATTGCCGCTGTCGAGCTTGGAATAGTCGAGAATGCTGTTCAGCAGCCCCATCAACCCCTTTCCGGAACCCAGCGCCGCATCAAGCTGCTTTCCCTGCTTCTCGGTCAGATTGCCCCGCGCGAGGCTGCGCAACATGCCCAGCACCCCGTTCATCGCGGTGCGGATCTCGTGGCTCATCATGGCAAGGAATTCCGATTTGGCCCTGTCCGCCGCCTCGGCGCGGTCGCGGGCGGCATCATGTGCCGCAACCTCGCCGCGCAATTGTTCGGTCTGTTCGGCCACCAACCGTTGCAGGTCGCTGCGATGGGTCTGCAACTCGGCCAGATTGCGTTCGCGCTCGGCCTCGTAATCGCGGTTGGCGATGGCCTGACGGCGGAACACCTCGACCGCCGCTTCCATACCCGCAATCTCGTCGCTGCCCGACGGCGCAACCGCCGCGCCCAGATTTCCGGCCGCAAGCCGGGTCATCGTGGCGGAAAGCGCGTTCAGCCGCCGGATGATATTGCCACGCACATAATACCAAAGGATCCCAAGCGAGATGAGCAAGGCCAGAAGCGACGACGCCGCATAAAGCTGCTGGGTCGCGCGGATCGCCTGCTCGGCTGACCGGCCCGCCTCGACCGCGCGGGCCTCGATCCGGTCGGCAAGTGCCGCAGCACTGCGTTCCAGTGCAAGTGCCGCAAGCCGGACCTGCTTTTCCGCCCCGGCGATGCGGGCAGTCAGATCGAGCGTCTGCGCCGTCAACTCGAACAGCCCCCCGTATCGGGCGGGCCCGCCCCGCCAGAGTTGACAGCCCGCAAAAGCTCCAAGGCACGCTCGGCCCGTCGCGGATCGTTCACGGCAAGGATGCGGCGCGTGACGATCCGCACCCGCCCGTCCAGATCGGCGCGCAACCCCGCAAGGTCCGACTGCGCCCCCGCCGCGACGATACGGTTCAAAAGCAGCCCGATTTCCGAAGCATGGGCGCGCATCTCGAACATCAGGCCAAGCTGGAACAGATCGACCTCGATCAGCCGGTCCAAAGCGGCAAACCGCGCCTGACGGTCGCCGGGCGATTCCGTCTCGAGGTCGTAAAGGTTCGAGATGACGGCTGCTGTCCCCATCTCGGCATTGGCCACCAGCGTATCGGCAATGCCCGTCAATTCGACCGTGGCATCCAGCCCGCGCGCCAAAGCGGCATCCCGCTGCGCCGTGACCCGTATGCGTTGGCGCACAAGCCCGTCGAGCGAGACGATGGCCTGACGCATCACCGCTTCGGCGGCCAAAGCCTCGGTCGGGGCGGGGCTGCGCGGGGTGCGCTCGAGCCGGTCGTGCAAGGCATCGACCTGCTTCATCAGATAATCTGCCCGCTCGGACCGCTGGATTTCATCCGTCACGGCAGCAAGTTCCGGCGCCACGGCCACGACGCGGCTGGTCTCCTCGGCCACGCCGCGCACTTCGGAAATGGCGGGAATGGCCTCGGTCACCACCCGTGTCTGGTTCCGCGCCACGTCCTGCAATTCGAACCAGCCCAGAATGCCGGTCGCCGCCGGCAGACCCGCGATCACAAGGACTGCAAACATCAGCCTTTTGCCGAGACTGGACTTGTTGACGAAGTTCCGCAAAGCTTGCCTCCGGCGCGCCGTGTGCAGGCGCAGGGAAAGGCTAGCATCGAATGCAGGCACTTTGGAACGCCCGTTGATGGCCACGCCGCTGGCTGCGATGCTGGCCTGCTTTATGGCCATCGCCCTGCCCGTCTCGGCGCAAGAGACATGGCCCCTTCAGGAACGCATCCTGCCCTTCGATGACACCAGCGCAGGCCGCCCCATCGATTACATCCCGCTCGACCATGCCTCGCGCCCGTGGCGCCTGTGCGTGCTTTATCCGCACCTCAAGGATGCCTATTGGCTCAGCGTGAATTTCGGCATGGCAGAAGAGGCGCGCAAACTCGGCGTCGCCTTCGACGTGTTCGAAGCAGGCGGCTACCCCAACCTCGCCCGCCAGATCGAACAATTGCAGGGCTGCGCTGCGGCGGAATTCGATGCCGTCATCCTCGGTGCCGTCTCCTATGACGGGCTTACCCCTGCGGTCGCCGAAATCGCCCGGATGAAACCGGTGATCGCGGCGGTCAACGACATCGACGATACCGGCATCACCGCCAAGGCCAGCGTGCCATGGCGCGAGATGGGCGCCGCCGCAGGACGGGTCATCTCGGCCCGCCACCCAAAGGGCAGCGCGCCTGTCCGCGTCGCATGGTTTCCCGGGCCAAACGGGGCCGGATGGGTCAGTTTCGTCGAAGAAGGCTTCAGGGCCGAGATCGCCAATAGTTCCGCCCGGATCGTGGCCACGCGGTTTGGCGATACCGGCCTCGAACAGCAGGTCTTGCTGGTCGAAGACCTGCTCGACGAAATGCCCGACGTCGACTACCTGATCGGCAGCGGGCCCATGGCCGAGGCCGCCGTATCCATCCTGCGCGCCCGCGGCCTGTCGGACAGGATCAAGGTGGTGTCGACCTATATGAGCCACGCCGTATACCGCGGCATCAAGCGCGGACGCATCCTTGCCGCACCGACCGATTTTGCAGCCCTCCAGGGAAAACTGTCGATCGAAATGGCAGTGCGCTCGCTCGAAGGCACTTTGACCATCCTGCACGCCGGACCGGCGATCAGGGTCGTCGATGCCACCACGATCACCGGCATCGGTGCGGAAGGATCGCTCGCCCCCGCAAGCTTCACCCCCGTCTTCTCGCAAGCGGCACCCTAGGACAAGACGCAGGCCGATCCCGCCAGTCTCCAACCGCGCGGCGTCCAAGGCACCGTCGGATTCCAAACCCACCCCATCGTCATCCTTGACCCGACCCGTCAGGCATTCGGTAATCCCCACCGGAAGTAACGGGCTGCATGAGTAGAATTTTCCCGGCCAGCCCCAGCAGAACGCCTATATCAAGCACTACAACCGCACCGTCAGGCATGAATGGCTCGACCAATACATCGAAACCATCGAGCAGGCCTGCGCTCCCTGTTTCCCGTGGTCCAACCAACATCCCTCTGCCGAACCGTCAGAACTGTCGAAACCTGCTTGCAAACACCCAAGGCGTCCTCGCCAGGGTCTACTTGCCTGGCGCGAGCTGCCTGATGGCTCCGTGGCATTTATGTTACACTATAACAATTATGCGCAGCATTGCCCGACGGATCAGAACACTGGAAGCGCAGAAACCAGCTCCGCTATCGTCCGGATACCTGCACGTTGTTGTCCCTTCGTCGCAGGAAACCGCCCGTACAGGACCCGTTATCGCGTGCATCCAGTCACCGCGCCCGATCATGGACGCAGCCCGATCAGGGCGCGGCGCGGCCTAGCCCCGCCGGAACCCTGCCATGCAATCGGCCAGAACATTCCGCAATCCGATGTAGCGCACCAGCCCGTACAGGATCAGACAGGCGTTGGCCGCAGGGCTGACGGCCGCCCAAAGATTTCCCGTCGCCACCGAAGCCGCGGCAATCCATCCCATGAACCCCAGCGTCGCCCCGTAGAACAGGAAATAGAACACAGGAACCACCGTCCGCCCCTCGACCTTCGGCGTCCGCGCAAAGCTGGTCTTACGCCCCGTCACAAGTTGCACGAGACTTTCCAGAATTCCGGCAAAGGCCACCGGCAACAGCAACAGGTTCAGCGCCGAAACCGCCACCAGATCACCGAAGCGATAGCCCAGCCGCCGTAAATCCAGCCCGTAGAGCAAAAAGTAGGGCAACACCGCCAAGGCCATGGCAAACAGGAAGGACAGGCTCGGGCGCGAATTGACCATCAGCACAAACAGACAGATGTTCCCCACCACCGGCGACACCAGATAATGCAGCCGCAGCACGAACCCCAGCAGCCCGAAACTGCCCCGCGGAGCGATCCACATCGCCCGCAGCAGCGACCCCAGAATGATCAGCCCGCCATTGCACCACCGCTTGCGCTGGATGCACAGCGCCCCGAAATCCGCAGGTGTGGCACTGCGCGCCAAAGCGGCATAATAGTTCGACACGCCCCATCCCTTGGCCAAAAGGTCGATCGTCGACCCCGTGTCCTCGATCACCGTCCGATCCTGAATGAACACCGGCACCGGCATCCCATTCTGCACATCGACGGTTTCGATGGCCTTCAGCGCCTCGAACCGGATCAGCGCATTCGCCCCGACCCAGAAGCCCGCCTTGAAATGGCTGCTGCCCTGATGCACCAGATACTGGATATCCGTCGTCGCTCCGGCATAGCGCTCGACGCAGGTCGTGCTGTCGGGAAAGCTCAGATACGGGGTCTGCACGACACCCAGCGTCTCGTCCTGTTCCAGCACCGCCGCCAGATTGCGCAGGTACTCCGGCTTGATCACGCTGTCGGCGTCCAGCGTCAGGATGTAGTCGGGCCGCCGCACGGCCAGATCGGCCCTGCGCCCCGTTTCCGCCCGCAAATACCCGCGCCCCGATTGCGAGCGTTTGCGATACCTGCCGCCCATCAACGCGATATAGGCGTTCAGGTTCATCGCCTTGTTCGCGGCATGCGACAGGTTGGCGAATTGCTTGCGCTGAAAGGTCGTGATGTCGGTGCAAAAGGCCACAGACACATCGGCATAGGCCGCCTCTATCGCACCGGCCGACCGCAAGGACGTGGCCGCCTCGGCGCGCTTGCGGTAATGGCCGACAAGCGGCCACAGGATCGCATCCATGAAATAGCGGTCGATATGGGCAAAGGCGGGCTGCCCTCCGGCCAGAAACGCTTGCCCGTAACGGTCCAGCCAATCGGCCAGCCAATGGAAATTGCGCGACAGCAGGTCCGCTTCCCGCGCCGGATCGAACAGTCCCGACCGGCGGCGCAAGGCAAAGGCGCGCTGTTGGTCCCGCATCCGCTCGACCGGCACGGCAAGATCGCGTCTGACCCCGTCGACCGCTTCCAGACTGCGCGCCACCGAAACGGTATCGGTCACCGGATCGTCGACCAGCACCACGATATTGCGGGCCGGATAGACCGCCAGCGCCGCCGAAAGCACCGTCATCCGGATGACGCGCGGCTCCTCGCAATAAGACGGCACCAATACCGTCACATGCCTGCCCCCGCGCGCTTCGCCGTCCTGCTGCGACATGGCCGCCTGCAATCCGGTTCGCGCCACGGGGCTGCGCTGCGATGCGCCGTAACGGTTTATCAGGTAGCACAGACTGCAAAACCACAGCCCCGCCATCGCCACGGTGTCCTGCAACCGCAACGCCCGCAGCCTATGGTCCTGCACCGCAAGCTGCAGGATCGCGCCAAACCCCGCAACCGAGACGACGATCAGCACAAGGAACGGCAACCCGTTCACGAACGCCTCGACCCGCGCCCGCCTCGCCGCCTTGGTGACGGGCAACGCCGCCACCGCTGGTCCGGCATCGGAAACGTCAGGCTCCGCCGCCGTCGGCAGAACCGGCACGGCAGGGACGGGCGCCAAGGGCTGGACAAGCCGCAAGCTCGGCGGACCAGACCGCTTGCCATCGCCCGCCGGCCTGAAATCCGGACGGAATTCTTTCAGGTCGATCGCATGTGTCATTACAAAAACCGCTTTCGCCGAAAGAGCCAAGGGCAACGCGCACGCCCGCAATCTTCTGCTTCGACCCGTAAAAAGACCGCTCCGGACGCGGCAAAGCCGGCCGGAGCGGTTTGATGTTCAAGTTTGGTGCCGGACACTTAGAACCGGATGGTGCCCTTGACCGACATCATGTCCATGTCCACGCCATCGCCGACCTGACGGCTGTAAAGCAGGTTCAGGCTACCAAAGTCGCCCTTCACCAGATTGACCCCGACCGCCAGCGTTCCGCGCAACGTCCGCGCCTCTGCACCGGTGGTAAAGCTGCCGTCCGCGGCGTCCGACAGGGCAAAGTTACCCGTCACGTCCTGCGACGATCCGAACTGGCTGTAGACACCAAGCCGCACGAAGGGGTTGGCCACAACATCCGACCCCATGGCGACTTTCGTCCCCAATTCATAGGACGGTGCGACCGAGTAGATCATCGCATCGCCCGCAGCATAGCTCAGCGCCGACATGCCGCCGGTTTCGGTGGCCGCTCCGCTGGAAACCTGCGTCACGTTCACGTCGAGGATCGACTTCAGATAGGACGTCTCCGACAGCCCCAGCGAGGCCGCTGCACGCAAGCGCAGGTTCTTCGACGAAATGTCGCGCGCACTGGTCAGCGTCTCTTCGACGTCACCGATCAGGACGTTGCGCGTGGTATCGACCGTGGCGTTGCCCATCGACAGCGCCGCAGCGAACAGCCACGCATCATCGACATATTTCAGCGCCACACCGACATCGGTACCGCTTTGCGTGCTGTTACCCAGCGCCCCTGCATCCAGCTCGGTCGAGGTGGACCCGAACGACACGCCAAGAAACAACTTGTCAGTCACGCCGAACTGGCCACCGATCTGCTGGTTCGTATCCACCGCGTCATAGGCCTTTTCAGCCCCGAACTCGGTCTGCGACGCCGTCAGGCGGCTTCCGCGTCCCCAGAAGCACGAGGTCTGCCCGATCGCAAACACCGCACCCGCATCGGACGGGCAGCTCATCAGCGAATCCGCGAAGCCGATCGCGCTGTTTTGCGACTGTTCGGTCTGCGCCATCATGATCGTCGGCGTCAGCTGGTCCAGCGCCAACTGGTATTCCGCATCATCCGCGATATTCGCCAGCGACAGGAACAGGTTGGTCATCTGAATCGAACCCGCATCGAACGCGGCCGTCAGGCTGTCACCGACAGGTCTGGTCGTATCCGACAGAACGCTGGCACCAAAGTTCAGCCCGACGTAGTCCAGCACCACATTCCGGTCGTTGTCGTAACGGATCGACGCATCGACCGCCGTGTTCAGCAGCGACAGGTTCCGTACGTCCAGCCAGTAAGACGTCAGCACCTCGATAGACCGCTCATCCCCGAACTCCGAGAAGTTCAGCTGCAATCCGCCGTCCAGTTCGACGTTGTTGGACACGACGATCTTGTCTGCTTCGGTCGCGTTGACGTCGATCAGCATCACGCCGGTGTCCGACTGCACGATCCGCCCGTTGATATGCGCCTCGCGGATATCGAAGTCCGAACCCAGCGTGCCGGGGGCAAGGATACCGTCGTTGTTCAGGAAACCGCCCTGATCGAAGGCCGCATCGATCACGTTGAAGACGGCGTCCTCGTGGTTGTTGAACGTGCTTTCGCCCGTGCTGAAGGTCACCGAGCCGCTGATGGTGCCGTAGTTGTCGACAAGCGTTCCGTTATAACCTGCGGTCTGCACCGCAAGCTGGTCCACACCGGCGCTGATGATACCACGGTTGGTCAGCGTCGTGCCTTCGACACCGCGCAGATAGACCGCAACCTTCGTCATGTCCTTGATTTCGCCGCCCAGATTGACCGTGGCGGATGCCGTCTCGGTCAGTGCCTCGGCGTAGATGCCGTATTCTGAGGTACCGTTGCCGTCCAGCGTGCCCGCGTTCTGAGTCACGCTGACCGTCCGGCTCGACGATTTGCCGTAGATCGCTTTGCCGTCAAAGGTCTTGATGTCGCCCGTGTTGACGATGGTGACCGACGCGCCGTCCTCGTTGCCCGTCGCGTAGCCGTAGATGCCACCCTGCTTGCTCTGGATGTCGCCGCTGTTGGTGATCGACACGCCCGCTTCCGTCGCGGTCGCATAGATGCCGTAGCCGCTGTAGGTCTCGATATCGCCGGTCTGCGAAACCGTCACCGATTTGCCCGGGTCACCGTTCCCGGTCATCGTGGCATTGATGCCATCCAGCTTCGAGATGATGTCGCTGGTGTTGGTAACCGTCACGCTGGTCGCCGACGATTTTGCGATGATCCCGTAGGAATCGAAACTCGAAATCCGCCCGCCGCTGTGGGTGACATCAACGGTCGATTGCGAATCGTTGCCGGTCGATTGTGCATCGATACCGGCAAGCTTTGCATCGATGCTGCCCGCCACGTCGACGACGATGGACTTGTTGGCCGAGACCGCCTTTACGCCCGCTGCGTCATAGGATGTCAACGCACCGGTCTGCTTGACCGAAAGCGTGCTGGTCAGATCGTCGTCACCCGTGGTGCGCGCAAAGATCGCGTCGTCCTCGGCAACGATCGCACCGCTGCTGACGACATCCACGCCGTGATAGATCGACTCGGCATAGATCCCGTTGCCGTTGTCCGACGTGATATCGCCGGTCTGGTTCACGGTCGCATCGGCATTGGCATCGTCTCTGCCGGTGGTCTTGACATAGATACCCGTCTGGTTCGACTGGATATCCCCTGTGCTGGTGACGGTTGCCGCATGATAGGTCGACGACGCGTAGATGCCCTTGCCGTTGTCCGACCGGATGTCGCCGGACTGCGTCACGGTGACCGAACCGTCACTCAAACTGCCGCTAGAGATCGCGTTGATCCCGTCCTTGTTCGCGGTGATGTTCGACTTGCTGTCAACGCTGACGGCACCGTAGGCCGAAGACACCACGATCCCCGCCTCGTTCCACGAGGTAAGCGTGCTGCCCTCGCCGGTCGTCACGGATACGTTCTCGCCGGTATCTGCAAAGTTCGACGCCGTGATCGCTGCCAGCTTCGACGTCACATCGCCGTCGACCGTCACGTCCACCGCCCCTTGGGCCGTGGCATAGACGCCCGAGCCTTCGTAGGATAGCGCGTCGCCGGTCAGATCGACCGTCACGTTGCCAGCGGTAAAGCTTTGCGCTTTGATCGCATCGGTCTTGCCGGTCACGTTGCCGGTCACGGTCACATCCACCGATCCTTGGGCCGTGGCATAGATCGCCGATCCTTCGTGGGACAGCGCATCGCCGGTCAGGTCGACCTTCACATCACCGTCGGTAAAGCTTTGCGCCTTGATCGCGTCGGTCTTGCCGGTCGCATCGCCGGTCATGGTCACGGTGACGTCGCTCGTCGCGGTTGCCAGAACGGCGCTCGCGTCATCCGATTCGACATCGCCGGTTTGCGTCAGCGTCACAGACGCATCTGCGCCGAAGCCGCTCAGGTGGATCGCGTTCAGATCGTCGCCCTGACCAACGGTCTTGAACGCGCCGGTGTTGCTGGTAACCGTCAAAGCGCCGCCATGGTCGAACCGCAGCCCCGTCACACCGCCGACCGAACCGATATCCGACGTCACATCGTGGATCGTCAACGCCGACACGCCCGGATCGATCAGCAGCCCGAAGGACAGATCGCCCGAACAATCCTGCGCGGCTCCGGTCACGACGCAGGGCTGGTCGGCATAGGCCGCCCGCGACATCCCCGCCACGAGACTGACCGCGCACACGCTTCCCAGCAGCAGCGCCGAAAGCGTTCCGGACCGCCCGACCGCACCGATGCCCCGAACGTCCGAACGCTGCGCGTGAGTAATTGTCTTCATCGTCAAAGGCCCATTCAATAAATTCCTAGACCCGACCGGACCGGACCGCACAAGCGGCTTCGGCCCTGCGTGCAGGCCTGCATGCATTCTCTGGACCGTCTTTATCTAAAGTGGCGAAAAACCGCTAACTATCTTAAGAAAGGTAAATTGCTCAAATGGCTTGATTAACATGCCTACCCCGCAGCCAATCCGTCCCCTCTTTGCGAATTTCCACGACCGCCCGACCACGTGGCGTCGCCGCCGCGACACCCTAATCCGCAAGCATGGCTTTGGCCTTGGCGTTGCCCAGTTTTGCGGCATCCCGCAGCAACGATGCCGAACGGGTCGGATTGCTGGCAGCCAAAAGCTCGGCAAGCGCGACCATGGCGAAACTGTTGCCCTGCGCCGCCGACTGTTCGAACAGCGTGACGGCATCGACCTTGCTTTGCGACACACCGCGACCGTCCCGATAGATCTCTCCAAGGCGCAACAGCGCCCAAGGATTGTTCTGCTGCGCCGCACGATCAAGGTAGAAATTCGCGCGCGTCAGATCCTTCGGTATCCGGTTTCCCTCGAGATATGCGTCGCCCAGGATGTAATTCGCCCAGACATTGCCCTGCATGGCCGATGCGTCGAGCAGTTTCACCGCCCGACTGGGCAAAGGCGCAATACCGTCACCCGTCAACAGCATCGACCCGAGCTTGTATTGCGCCCAAGCGTTGCCCTGATCCGCAGCGGCAGCGTAATACTCGGCGGCTTTCGCACGGTCCTTGCGCACTCCCTTGCCTTCGTAAAGCATCTCTCCCGCATTGTATTGCGCCCAGACCGCCCCCGTTTCGGCAGCGGCTGCGTAAAGGGCAAATGCCTGCGCATAGGCGGATTTGTTACCCGCCTCGACGATCTGGTCGGCCTTGGCCACGGCGGCGTCGGGCGAAAGCTCTGCGCGTGCGCCAGTCACCAGCGCAGTCGACAGCGTCAGTGCCAGCAGGGCGATCCGGAATTGGTAGGTCATGGTCTTCCTCGACGTCTGGACAAACAACTGCAAGGCCTGCCCTGCGGTCGAACCGTCACGGTCCGGCACGGCAGCGGTCGATCACAGTCCGGCATAGCGGTACAGCGATAGCCATACACCAATCTGTTCTCTGACAAACCGGAACCTCGCTGGCTTCGACTGGCGAAATGCTGGGTGGCCGCTTTTCGGATGGCCCGATCCCCGCGAAATACGCGGTTCCCACACGCAAAGAACGGCGCGACACCCCGCCAGACGCACCCGAATTGCAGTCCCGCAGTCTGGAATTCGGCCTTTACAAATCTTCGGCAAGACAGATACCTGACCCGAAGCCGACGTTCGACCGGCACCATATCCGGTCGATGCTGCCCATAAGCTATTGAAGATAATCAAAAGGCGGAACCGTGTCGAAGGGCAATTATGACGACTTCTTCGATGCGCTCGGCTTTCGCGAATCTTCCGACCGCTACGATGTCGTCAACATCTACGGATCACTCGGCCGCTACCAGATGGGTGAAGCCTCCTTCGTCGACATCGGCCTCTATACCGCCGACGCCAATCCCTACGACAACATCTACGGCGGCACTTTCGGCGGAAAATACGGCGTCTACAGCGTCGATGATTTCCTGAAAATGCCCGTGGCGCAGGATCAGGCGATCCGCGACTACATGGCGCTGCAATACACCTACCTCGGGCCGGTCTGGGCCTACGAAGGCCAGACGATCAACGGCACGAAGGTCACCCTGTCCGGCATGCTGGCGGCGGCACATATCCTCGGATGGGACGGCGCGGCAAGTTGGCTGACATCGGGCGGAGACGTCGTGCCGGCCGACAACTTCGGCACCACGATCGTCGAATATGCCACGCTCCTCGGCAGTTACGACACGCCTTTCACCATCAACCATGACGTCGCCGAAAGCATCTCCGGCGGCAGCGGCATCGACAGCCTTCTGGGGCGCGGCGGCAACGACACGCTCTTCGGCTACGGCGGCGATGACCATATCACCGGCGGCACAGGCAACGATCTGCTCGATGGCGGCGCGGGAACGGATTATTGCTATCTCGACGTCGCGTGGACCGCCGTCGAATGGCTGGTCAGCGGCAGCACCGTGACTTTTACCCTGATCGACCGGCTCGAAACCGATATCGCAAGCAATTTCGAATATTTCGTCGATGGCCTCGGTGTGCAGCGGTCTCGGGCAGAGTTAACCGGAAGCCCGCCGGTCACCCCGCCCGTCATCACAGGTGTCACCGAAAACTCTGGCGCCACCAACGACAAGATCACCAATGACGTGACCCCGACCTTCACGATCACCGCGCAGACCGATGCCGACAGCGTCGAGGTGTTCATCGGCGGCGTTTCGCAGGGCTATGCGACGGGCGCGAATGGCAGCTTTGCCTTCACGCCAAGCGCAAATCTGCAAGACGGGACATATAGCGTCACGGCCAAGGCCGTGAAGGCAGCGGTATCAAGCGCCGCCTCGACCGCCTTCACCCTGACCATCGACGCCTCCGCTCCGGACCTTGCGACCATGACGCCCGTCGATGGTGCCCTCGCCGTCGCCCCCACTGCAAACATCGTCCTCACATTTGCCGAGGCCGTGGTCGCCGGTGCCGGAAACATCGCAATCTGGCAGACCTCCGGCGGCACAGTCCTGCAGTCGATTGCAATAGGCTCGTCGCAAGTGTCGATCAATGGCGCGCAGGTCACTATCAATCCCGCAGCCGACCTTCCGGCAGGCTCCACATTCCACATCACCGTAGATGCCGGTGCGTTCAGGGATCTGGCCGGAAATTCCTTTGCAGGCATCGCGGGCAGCACCGCCTTCAACTTCGCCACGGCGGGCGGCAACGTCATAAACGGCGACAGCCGGGCCAACACGCTCTCGGGAACCGCGGCCAACGACGTCATGTCCGGCTTCGCCAACAACGACACCCTTGCGGGCAGTGCCGGCGACGATGTCATCGATGGTGGCACCGGCAACGATGTGCTGGACGGTGGCACCAACACCGCAGCCGGCGACACGGTCTCCTATGCCTCGGCGATCGGCTCTGTCGCCGTTTCGCTTGCCAACACGAAATTCCAGAACACCGGCAACGCGGGTTCGGACAAGCTGTCGGGTTTCGAAAACCTGACCGGCTCGGATTTCAACGATAGCCTTGCCGGAAGCTCGGGCGCGAATATCATCGCAGGTGGCAAGGGCAGCGACCTGATCCTTGGCGGTGGCGGAGCAGACACCCTCCGGGGCGGCGCCGGTGCCGATACCTTCGACTTCAATTTCGCCAGCGACACCGGCAATACCTCCGCGACGCGGGATGTCATCACCGATTTCGAAAAAGGCATCGATCGCATCGATCTTGGCACGATCGACGCATCGACCGCCCTGCGCAACAACAACGCTTTCGTCTTCAAGGGCCAGACGTCGAGCTTCGGGGTCTCCGCAGACGGAGAAATCCGCTACACCCACGAAAACGGCAACACCATAATCTACGCCGACACCGACCGCGACAGCACCCCCGAGTTCCAGATCGCTCTGACCGGCATCTTCGATCTCTCGGCCACAGACTTCATCCTGTAACCCGTCGCCCCGCCGGCGAGGGCGTCAAGCAAAGACCGGCCTCCCAAACGATCCCAAGACCACCCTCGATCATTGCCGGTCAAACCCCCAAACAAATCTCCGTTTCACTCTCGCAACCTGCGCTACGAACAAAACTGCGAACGCCACATCCAGCAAACGCCGGTAAGATTAATGAAAAAACTGG
The DNA here is from genome assembly GCF_003060865.1 of Gemmobacter aquarius. Classification (NCBI taxonomy): domain Bacteria; kingdom Pseudomonadati; phylum Pseudomonadota; class Alphaproteobacteria; order Rhodobacterales; family Paracoccaceae; genus Paragemmobacter; species Paragemmobacter aquarius. Next base: position 1,370,399 of record NZ_CP028918.1, on the reverse strand, counting down.
GTGTCGATGGAGTATGGCGGACAGAGAGGCCGCTCTTTTTGTGATGTTTCCCGTCTGTTCCCATTACCTCAAGCGACTGAAAAACAACGAAATAAGCACTTCTTGTGATTTCCCGTTGCACCCCGTGCGCTTCCATGTACTGCTCGATTGGTGAGTAGGTTGAGGGGTGGAATTTTGCCGAAAAAGACGCCCGAAATGAGCGCGATCGAAGTCAAGCGCCTCGAACATCCGGACGGGGGCAGGCGCAACGCATATCACGCCGTCGGCGGGGTGACGGGCCTTTACCTCCAAATCACACCGACCGAGTCCAAGTCGTGGATCCTGCGCATGACCGTTGGAGCCAAGCGCCGCGATATAGGCCTTGGCGGCTATCCCACTGTCACGCTCGCGCAAGCGCGCGACAAGGCCCGCGACATGCGCGCAAAGGTGGCCGCAGGGGTCGATCCGGTGGAAGAGCGCAAAGCCATCAAGGCCGCGCTTTCCGAAGCCCAGCGCCCGCGCATGACTTTTGTAGGTGCAGTCGAAAAGGCGCTGGGGGCGAAGCTCGACGCCTTCAAGAACGCCAAGCACCGCGACCAGTGGGAAAGCACCCTGGCCACCTATGCCGTACCGGTGATTGGCGATCTGCCGGTTGACCGGATCGACACGGCCGCCGTGCTGCGCGTCCTCTCGCAAGAGGTGCGCAACAAAGCTGGAAAGGTCGAGGGTACGCTCTGGCAAGCACGCACCGTCACCGCATCGCGCCTTCGGCAGCGGATCGAGGCCGTGCTGTCATGGGCAACCGTGGCCGGCCACCGGTCTGGCGATAATCCGGCCAGATGGGCGGGGAACCTCAAGGAGTTGCTCCCCGCCGCCTCCAAGATCGCGGTCGAGGGCAACCAACCCGCCCTGTCGCTGGAAGACGCCCCGCGCTGGTTCGCCGACCTGCGCAAACGTGAGGGCTTCGGGGCGCGTGCATTGGAGTTCGCCGCGCTGACCGCCGCGCGCTCGGGTGAAGTGCGTGGCGCGACTTGGGAGGAAATCGACCTCGAACGCGGTCTGTGGGTCATTCCCGCCGCTCGCATGAAAATGAAGCGGGAACACCGGATCCCCCTGTCTGCAGCTGCCATCGCTATGCTTGAGGCTCTTCCGCGCCTCGCAGACAACCCGCTCGTATTCCCGGCCACCCGCGGCGGCATGCTGTCGGACATGACCCTGTCCGCCACCATGCGCCGAATGCACGAAGCCGACGTGATTTTCGCGAGTGTGCAGTCGACTACGGGATATCTCGATCCGCGCTCGAAACGCCCCGCCGTGCCGCATGGCCTGCGGTCCACTTTTCGCGATTGGGTTGCAGAGCGCACGACCTATCCAGGCGAAATGGCCGAAGTCGCCTTGGCGCACCGCATCAACAATGCGGTCGAGGCCGCCTACCGCCGTGGCGACATGATCGAGAAGCGCCGCACTATGATGGCCGCCTGGGCGGGCTTTCTTAGCGCCATGGAAGCGAAAGCCGGGAAAGTCGTTCCGTTCGGTTGATCCCCACGCCACCAAACCGGTGCCGTCGGAAGCCCACCTTCCGCATGATTTGTGGGAGTGTGCCATGGGTTATCTGACCCATCCAGCCGCTCTCGAATTTCCGCCCGCTCACCCGATACAACCTACCACCGCTCCCGCGTGGCGCCGATCTTGAACCTATCCTCGCGCCACGCTACCCTGTCAGTGCAGCGGCGTCCGAGAGGTTCCGGCAACGGAACCCTTTAAGGGAATTGGCCCCGGTAAGTTCGAACTCGGCACCGTTGCGCCCATCGCGCACCTACCGCACCACTCCAGGCGCCTAAGATCCCGTCGTGTCGGTTCTCCCCGGCTTTGGAGTGCTCCGCATATGGCAATGCGGTGCAAACACCTGACGCATAGAACATGATGTAAAGATCCCGATGAATACCGAGAACAAGATCAGTGACGCAGCGTTATCGGGCCAAATCCAGCAATAAAACCTTGCTTCCCCTTCCCGTCGCCCGTCGTTTCATCCCGTAGCCGTTTGCTGATTGTCGCCTCACCTCGTAGCATCTCGCTCGTTCAAGCGTTCGTGCGGGCTGTGAGCAAGAAACTCTCCGCTCCAGTAAACAGCCAGCCCAAGTACGCAACTTTCGCGGTCTGGGTGGCGGTAACAGTGTGACCGCATCGAGCAATTCAGAGAATTGCTCAGGACAAATGGAGACGAGTGATGCCAAAGTTGAACGAAGCGCAAACCGCGCAAGCCGCCTACGTGACCGACACCACCCTTGCACGCCATTTCGGTGTAAACCGCGCGACCATCTGGGCCTGGGTCAATCGGAACGGGTTTCCCGCGCCGGTCAAGCTATCGCCCCAGATGACTCGCTGGACATGGGCTGACGTCCATGCCTGGGAGGCGGCGCAGGCAAGAGCGGGCTAACGGCTCGCGCTTGCCAACCCCGGCCGTCTGCACGGCAGACCGACGGTTCACTCCTTCCCAACATCTAAGGCCCGATACTGCACGATTCACGTGATTCAGCGGAGTCGTCATCGTGCGTAGCAAGGATCGATCCCGATGCAGATCGAGAGCGGAAGCGTATTGCATACCCGAACGAAAGCGGGCCGAAGGTCGGTTCGGGCGGAAGCGCTCACCGCCGAAGGTGGCTCCGGTTCAGTCCATCGGCAAGTGGTCCATTCATGAGTTTCGAGTGGACAAGCTACCTTTTCGAGCATGGGCCGCGTGATCCGCGGAAGCGGTTTCTGCTAATCTCCATGGCTGACATTGCAAAAGTCTCTGGTCACCTTTGGCCAGGCGTTTCGCTGATCGCTGATCGCTGTTGTCTGTCAGTACGGCATACCAGACGTTTGCTGCATGAGCTGGAGGCCGAGGGGTGGCTCCGCATCGTCGTCAAGCGCGGAAGAAAGCAGTCCGGCACCTATGTAACGAACGATTACTACCTGCTCAAACCGGACAGCATCATGTCCGGTCTACCAGACGCGGAAACACCTTTGCCCGACGAAACCAAACCGGACACCGAAGGCACCGAAACCGGACATGCAGGGCATCCAGACCGGACACCCGAGGCAGCGAAACCGGACACGGCTATGTCCGCCAAACCTTCAATGAATCCTCAAAAAATCTCTTCTGAACCTTGCGCCATTCCGCTTCGCAGACGCCCGACGCCAGACGCATCTTCTGCAAACGAAATCATCGCGGGCTTCAGACAGCAACTCTACGCTGGCAATGGCCTGCCAGAGGATGAAGCCATGTTCGCCAAACTCATCCGAGTGGTGGTCTACGCCGAGGCAAAGCGCCAGATAGCCGCTTTGCGGGCCGAGGAAACCGAGGTCGCCAAAATGCTGGGGTTGGCTGTTCCCGAAACAAGCAATGCAAAGAATATGTAACCCCTCACACCGCGAAGCGCCCGCCTTCCACGATCCGTGCTTGGCCCAGCGCGGTCAGGCTTTCGAGGAGGGGTTGGACCGAACCGGCGCGGGCGCGTTGGAACTGGCGGGCGACCTGTTCGGGGGTGGCGGTGCCGAGGTCGGACAGGGCGGCGCGCACGGCGGCGATCTGCTCGGGCAGGTATTTGGGCCACGGCGCCTTGGCGGTGCTGTCGGTCGGGCCGATGTCCATCGCGGTCTGTTCGCCCGTAGCCACGGCGGCATGGCCTGCGGGGTTCTGGTAATCGGGGCGCAGCCAGCGGACCAGCCCCCGCGCCTCTTCGGCCGCACGCTGGCGGTTCAGGTCGACCAGACGGTGCAGGATCTCGTCGTCGGACAGATCGGCGGGCCAGCCATAGGCCTCGGCCACGGCGGCATCGATCTGGTCGTGCAGATCGCGCAAGATGCCGATCAGCCCCTGGTCATAGGTTTCCTTGTCCTTGCCCTCGATCCGCTGCCCCGCTCGGAGTTTTTCCAGCACGTTATACATCGCCGTCAGCGTCAACTTCGGATGCGCCGCCTGCTGTGCCTTCCTGTGCGCGTCGAGCTGCTCGCCAAGGCTGCGAAGGCGGGTTTTCTGCGCCTCGGTCGGGTCTGGGAAGGGGAATTTTTCAAAACAAGTCGAATTGTTGTAACGAGGCGTCGGGCCAAGGACCGTCCCGGTGACGTTCGACCAAAGAAAGTGAATTTGGCTGCTTAGGGCAGCCAAGAGTGCCGGATCCGCAATCGCCAAGATTACAACTTCGCTCTCCGCCACTGTTTCCTTTGGGACAAACTGGACAATTCGATGCTTGGCGGTTCGACCTGTGACCAAGTACCTGTCTAAACCTGCTAAAGCCTTACGGATCTCCTTTCTGGGTTCACCGAAAATCCACCAATTTCGGCGGTAGGTCTCCCTGTTGTTCACAGTTCGCTCCGGATAAACTGAATCCTTCAACCACTGAAAAACGTCTGGATGCTCGCGGGTTAGCTCGCCCTCGTCAAAACCGAACGCATCAATTACGAATAGACCACGACTCGTTTGGGCCAAGTCTTTGCCACCCAAGAAAGGTCGCACTATCGTGCTTTGAGCTCGATCTTGGGCAAAAGTAAGAGCCCGGTTACGACTGACAAGAAAGCCCTGACCGTGTAGCTTTACGCCCTGTGAAGAAAGCTGAGCATTTGCTCTCAATGAAAACGAACTGGCCACATCTGCACCAATCCGAAGGTCACTCAGAATTTTTCCCTTCTCTATTGAAAACGTGACAGGCGTACCTTCGGCGTCTGTTGCCGCCTTGAGCTCCTGCAACAGACTAAACACCCGTCCATGAGCATGGCCAGCTTCAGCCACTGTCATCGCAATCCTAACCGCAGCGGCATCCGAAGCATCCGCCCAAGGGTGGTCTGGTATAGCGAACACCAGCGACAGCGGGGTTTTCGGGTCGCCCAGATGCGGTTCCAGCACCTTACGGTTAAAGGGCTGGCGCAGTGAATTGGTGGTGATGAAGCCGAAACGCCGCGTTCCGTTAGGTCTGTCACTCGCCGGTTTCCACCCCCGCGCCGCCAAAGCCGCCTTGTCCCACCAGAACATGACGAAATCCGCGCTTTGCGGCATGCGCGGATAAGCCGCCCACAGCGCCTCGGCATAGCCATCGCCCAGCGCATCGCGCATCCGGCTTGCGCCGATGAACGGCGGGTTGCCCACGATGAAATCCGCCTGCGGCCATGTCGCGGCGGCGGGTTTCAAATAGTCCAGCACCGCCACCCGCGCCTGTGGATCGGGCACCTGCTCGCCCGTCACCGGGTGCATGATTGTCCCCTGCCCGTCCCAGCGCGTGACGGGCGCGCCATTCGCATCCAGCCGCGGCCGCGTGCCAGCCCAAGTCAGCACCGCATCGCGGTTCTCGATGTTCTTGAAATCGCGCAGCACGGGCTCGGCGGGCGATGCCTTGCCATGCGTGCGGAAATGCCATTGCAGATAGCCGATCCACAGCACCAGCTCGGCCACCGCCGCCGCCCAGGGGTTCAGCTCGATCCCCAAAAACTGGTGCGGGTCTACCGTATGCCCCGCCAGCGCCAGCGCCGCCTGATCCTCGCCCAGATCGGCCAGCAGCGCCGTCACCTCACCCTCGAGCCGCTTCATCAGCTCCAGAGCCACATAAAGGAAGTTTCCCGACCCGCAGGCGGGGTCGAGCACGCGGATCTCGCACAGCCGCGCGTGAAAGGCCCGCACCGTATCGCGCGCCTCGTCCTCGCGCCCCTGCGCCGCCAGCGCCACGGCCGCCGCTTGCACGTCGCGCCAGTCGCTGCGCAAGGGGTCCATGATCGTCGGCACCACCAGCCGCTCGACATAGGCCCGCGGCGTGTAATGCGCCCCCAGCTTGTGCCGCTGCCGCTTGTCGAGCGCGCGCTCCAGCAGCGTACCGAAGATTGCAGGCTCCACCTCGCGCCAATCGCGCGATGCAGCCTCGATCAGCAGCGAAAGTTGCACCTCGGACAAGGGCAGCGCATCAGCATCCTTGAACAGCCCGCCATTGAAGCGTTTCAGGTCTGTCGTCAGGATCGCGGAAAAGCCGCCCGTGTTCATCGTCTCCCACAACGCCTTAAGCGCAGGGGCCGCGTGTTCCGGATGCCCGCGCAGACGCACCAGAAGGCTGGAAAAACTTTTCGCAGGGATCAGGTCGACATCCTCGGCGAACATGGTGAACAGGCAGCGCATCAGGAACCGTGCCACATCCTCGGCCGCATGCCCCTGCCCCTCGAACGACCGCCCCAGCGCCGCCAGACGGTCGGCCACCTCGCGCGTGACCTGTGCGGCCACCTTTGACGGGTCGAGCGCTTGCGGATCGGTCCAGATCATCCGCAACCGTTCGCGCACCTTTTCGTCGCGCAGATCGTCCATGGCAATACGGTAGCGATTTCCGTCCGGAAATTGGGTGTAGCCCTGCCCCTGGCCGGAAAAATCGGCATAGACCTCGATCACATGACCCACATCGACAACCAGAAGGAACGGCGGCCAACCATCGCCGCGCGACACCGCACGGGCATAGCCATCGGCCTGATTGCGGGCGCGCAGCATGGTATCATCCCACCGCCGCGTGCCCCGCGTCCCGTGTCCCTTACGCATTGGCCCCGGCAAATCCGGCAAAAGGCTAGGCTGGCTGTCATCTTCGACCGGATCGCCGCCCGTGCCTTGCTTGGCCTCCATGACGAAATGGCCGGCGCGATAGAGGTCGATGAAGCCGCGCGACTGGCTGCCGGTGTGGATGAAAGTGACGGGGTGTTCGAAGCAATATGAATTCGAGCGCGTCGCTTCGCTCGCAGGGGCGGGCTTGGGCAGTCCCAACACCTCGCACAACTCGTTCGCGAACATCTGGAAATTCGCGCGCTCGCTGCCGCCAGATGCCTTCCAGCGAGAAATGAACTCTTCAACCACCAACTCGGAACCACACAAACACGCAACAACCTTTGCGAGCATTGCATGGGGGTGGACGAAACGGAAGTGCGGTTTCGCCTCACTCTCACCGAGAAACAGCGTGAGAGCCGAGTAGAGGGCCTAACGAACCAAGCATTTTGGGGTTGATGGGTTTGACGATGGGTAGGTCGCCAAAAACCGAAAAAAATACAATGAAATCAAAGGGGGTTGGCGGACAGAGAGGGATTCGAACCCTCGAGACGGTTCCCCGCCTACACACTTTCCAGGCGTGCGCCTTCGACCACTCGGCCACCTGTCCGTGGGGCGTGTCTTAAGGCCAAGGCGGGCGGGGTGCAAGGGGGGTTGGCCGCTCTTCGGGCCGCCACGATCAGTCCGTCAAGCTGATCGACACGCGGCGGTTCTGGCGGCCTTTCTTCTCGATCTTGCCGATGCTGACATGGCCGATCTCGGCGGTACGGGCCACATGGGTGCCGCCGCAGGGTTGCAGATCGACCTGATGCCCCGAAGTCCCGATCCTGACAAGCCGCACCCGCCCCTGCCCGGTCGGAGGTGCTACCGACATGGTCTTGACCAGCCCCGGATTGGCGGCCAGCTCGGCATCGGTGATCCATTCGTCGCTTACCGTCAGGTCAAGCGCGATCAGCGCGTTCAGCTTTTCCTCGATCGCGGCCACGTCCTCGGGCGGGTCGGGCATGTCGAAATCCAGCCGCCCGCGTTCGGCCCCGATCTGCCCGCCGGTGACCGGCAGCGGCACCACCACCGACAGAAGATGCAGCGCGGTATGCACCCGCATGTGCCGGTGCCGCCGCTCCCAGTCGAGCCGCTGGGTCACCACCGTTCCCACCGGCGGCAGCGCCATCGGCTCGGCCATCACCAGCGCCACCTGCCCGCCCTCGGCCTTGACCGCCGTGGCGATCGGCACGGTGGCCCCGCCCCATGCCAGCCAGCCGCTGTCACCGGGTTGCCCGCCCCCCGTGGGGTAAAACACCGTCCGGTCGAGCAAGATGCCCCCTTCGGCGGTGTGGCCCACCACCACGGCATCCCCTTCGCGCAGATAGGCATCGGCACGGAACAGCAATTCGGTCACGTCAGGCTTCCTTCACAATGTCGCCCCGCCATCCGCATCGGGCAGGGCGTCGGTCGATTCCGCGCCACGGCGGCGCTTTGCCACGGCAGGGGCCGGCACATCCGCCCGCGAAACCTCACGCCCGCCATCCTGCGCCGCCTCGTGCAGGATCACCTCAAGCGGGACGGCAGCCGCGGGGGCCGGACGCAAGTGGATCCCCTCGGCCACGAAACGCTCGCGGATCTGGTGGTTCACCTCGCTCCGCACATTGACCGAAAAATTCACATCCCGCAAAATCATACGGATTTCATACAGTTGCCCGTCGTTGTTAAACCCCATCAACGCCACCACGGGCGCGGGGTTCAACAGCACCAGCGGCTGCGCCTCGGCAATCTCTTTCAGCACCTTCTCGACCTTGCGGCTGTCCTCGCCATGCGCCACCGTCAGCGGCACCACCAGCCGCCCCGACAGGCTGAACCGTGTCCAGTTCGTCACCCGCCCCGCCACCAGATCGGTGTTCGGCACGATCACGTCCGAGCGGTCGAATGTCTGGATGCGGGTTGACCGCACCGAGATCGACTTGACGATCCCCTGCACCGTGCCGACCTCGATCCAGTCGCCCTCGCTCACCGGACGCTCGATCAGCAGGATGATGCCTGACACGAAATTCGACACGATGTTTTGCAGACCAAAACCGATACCGACCGACAAGGCCCCCGCGACGATGGCCAGACCAGACAGGTCGATCCCCGCAAAGTTGATCGCCAAAAGCGCCGACAGGATGATGCCGACATAGCCCAGCCCCGCCACAACCGCGTTCTGCCCGCCCTGATCAAGCGACGTGCGCGGCAGCACTGTGCCCTTCAGCGCCCCCTGCACCAGCCGCGTGACCGTGTAGCCGCAGACGAAGATCACCAGAAACAGCAGGAAATCCGTAGGCGAAACCCGCGTCTGGCCAAGCTGGAACCCTTCGAGGAAGCGCTGCCAAAGCTCGGTTATATCGGCAAGCTGCGCGCCCCAGATCAGCGCGAACAGCGGCAAGGATGCCACCGCCATGCAAAACCCGATCAAGACCGGCAACAACCCGTCCTGATCGGCGGCATCGCTTTTCGTCACCAACCCGTAAAGATCGGCCACCAGCCGCTGCAAGCCAAAGAGCAACCCAACCAGACCCAGCGACTGCGCCGCCGGAAACAGCAGCGCCCCCGCCGCCGCGATATAGCCCACCGCCGCCAGCAGCGGCCCGACGATCCCCACCAGCATCGCTCCGCGTGCGATCAGCGCCAGCACCCGCCCCGCATAGCCGCCGTCATCTGCACCATCCGCCCGCGCGCTGCGGCCCATCAGTTGCCCCAGCCGCAGCAACAACACGGCCACCGCCACCAGCACCGGAAAGGTCAGGACCGCCGTCGCCGCCTGTTCGGTGCCGCGCTGCGCCACGATCACCTCGCGCAGCGCCTCCAGCCCCAGAACCGCCCCCAGTGCCGTGGTCAGAAAGCGCCCCTCGGCCCGCCGTTCGGGCGGCAGGGTGAACAGCGTCTCGGCCCTGTCATCGGCGGGAAAGACCATCGCACCCAGCCAATGGGCAGCGAGCAGCGTGAATGTGGCAAAGGGCAGCGCATCCAGCACCGCGCCGCCCAGCGCACCGGTCAGTCCGGTCAGCCGCACCGCATGGGCCAGCGCCATGATGCCCACGACCGGCGCCAGCACCTGCCCGACCGACACCGCCAAGGCCACCACCCGCCGCGCCCGCGCCGTTTGCCGTTCGGGAAAGGCAAGGCCCAGCCGCGCCACCAGCATGCGCCCGCGCCACAAAAGCCCGACCCCGCTTGCCAGCATCACAAGGATCAGCGGCAGATTGTCGAACAACTGTCGGCTCGCCTCGCCCTTGCGCCAGCGGAATGCGCTTTCGGTATAGAAAGCCATCGCCGTATCGCGCAATTCGACCAATGCTGCAGGCCAGTTCGCCGGATTGATCGGCGCGGGCCACAGTTGCAGCAACTGGTCCGCCTGCCGCTCGCGCCGGATGCGGTCGATCTCGCCGATCAGCCCGTCGGCGCGGCGGTATGCCTCTTCCGCCGCGATTCCCGGCGCTTGCAGCTTGATCAACTGGTCGCTCAGCGCCACCCGCCGCTGCGCGATCTCCTCGGCCTCGGTCTCGCCCTCGGCAGGCACCGGCCCCAGTGCCGCGATCTGCTCGCGCAAGGTGGCGATCCGCGTCGCGTTCGAGTTCTGCGACACAAGAAACGCCGCCCGCCAGTCGACCATCTGCCCGCGCAATTCGCCCAGCGCGGTTTCGGTCACCGATGCATCGGCCAGCGTCGTCTCGGCCCGGTCCGCCGCCGTCTCCCATGCGGTGTAGTCAAGGCTGCGCGACGCACCCGCGCCTTTTTGCACCACAAGCCCGCTCGGCGCCTTTTGCGCCACGATGCTGGGCCTGTTCTGCGCGTCCGCAGCCGTCTGGCTGTTGGAAACCGTCTGCGCCCCCGCAGGCAAGGCCAGCCCAAGCGCCACCATCGCCACGACAAGCGCCGCAACCAGCCTTGGCCGCAAGGCGCGCATCGGCGTCATGCGTCCTCGAACACCGTCGGGATGGCACGGGGCGCACGGTCCAGCCATTCCGGCACGGGCAGCCCCTTTTCCTTCAGGAACGTGGGGTTATACAGCTTCGACTGGTAGCGGTTGCCGTAATCGCACAGGATCGTCACGATGGTATGGCCCGGCCCCATATCCTTGGCCATGCGGATCGCACCGGCAATGTTGATCCCCGACGATCCGCCCAGACAAATCCCCTCGTCCTCCAGCATCTCGAACACCAAAGGCAGCGCCTCGCCGTCCGAAATCCGGTAGCTGAAATCGGGCTTGAACCCTTCGAGGTTCGCCGTGATCCGCCCCTGCCCGATCCCTTCGGTGATCGACGTGCCGGGGCTTTCCAGCACCCCGGTCGTGTAGAACGCATGCAGCGCAGCCCCCTCGGGATCGGCCAGACCGATCTTCACGCCCTTGGGCTGCAAGGCCAGCCCCACCCCGGCAAGCGTGCCCCCCGAACCCACGGCACAGATGAACCCGTCGACCTTGCCGCCGGTCTGCTCCCAGATTTCGGGCGCTGTCGTCTCGATATGCGACTGGCGGTTGGCGATATTGTCGAACTGGTTGGCCCAGATCGCGCCATTGGGTTCGGTCCGCGCCAAAGCCTCGGCCAGACGCCCCGAATAGCGCACGTAGTTATTGGGGTTCTTGTAAGGAGCCGCCGGAACCTGCACCAATTCGGCCCCCGCCAAGCGCAGCATGTCCTTCTTTTCCTGAGATTGCGTCTCGGGGATCACGATCACCGTCTTGAACCCCATCGACGCACCGACCAGCGCCAGCCCGATACCGGTATTGCCCGCCGTCCCCTCGACGATGGTCCCGCCCGGTTTCAGCAGGCCCTTCGCCACCGCATCCTTGATGATGTAAAGCGCCGCGCGGTCCTTGACCGACTGGCCGGGGTTCAGAAACTCGCATTTCCCCAAAATCGTGCAGCCCGTGATCTCGCTCGCCCGCTTCAGCTTCAGAAGCGGCGTGTTGCCGATGGTCTCGGCCAGATCGTTATACGTGCGCATGTCGCGGTCCCTTCCTGCTTGGCCAAAAGCCCTTGCTTTCAGGTGTAGGCAAACGGGCCGGAAACCTCAAGTGCGCCCGCCGCCCTCTCCCCGCCGCCCGCTCCCCGCCGTCAACCCCGTCCATCAAGGTCAACACCCCCCCTTTTCACCCTTGCCCAAATACTCGTCTTACCCCGCCAGCCCCGACCGCACCCTGCGCGCCCCCTTCCCCCCGCCCCGCAAAGCGCGCTACCACCACCCGACCGGAACCAAAGAGCGCGCCCATGTCCCAATTCCTCCTCCAAAGCCTGACCATCGGTATCGCCGGAACGCTGGCAATGGACCTGTGGGCACTTGCCCTGCACCGCGCCACGGGCCAGTCCCTGCCCAACTGGGGCCTCGTCGGGCGCTGGTTCGCCCATGTGCCGCGCGGGCGCCTGTTTCACGGCGACATCACCCGCACGCCCCCCGTCAGGAACGAACGCGCCATCGGCTGGGCCGCGCATTACGCCGTGGGCATCGTCTACGCAGCCGCCCTTGTGCTGCTCGCCGGACCGGAGTGGACGGCAAAGCCCACTTTCCTGCCCGCCTTCGCCATGGGCATGGCCACCATCGCCGCAGGCTGGTTCTTGCTCGCCCCCGGCATGGGCGCAGGCTGGGCGGCCTCAAAAACCCCGAACCCCGCGAAATCGCGGCTTCTGAACATCGCCGCGCATACAGCATTCGCGCTTGGCCTCTGGGCAGGTGCCCTCGCCCTCGCATAGGCAAAGGGCGGCCCCCTGCGGCGCCGCCCTTCCCCCGACTTGCCGAAACCTCAGTGATCCGCCGAAGCCGCCGCCGCCTTGATCTCGTCGACGCTGCCCTTGGCCCCGTTGAAGAAGGCGTTCAGCGCCACCGCCACGACCGAAGCCAGCAGGATGCCGCTTTCGACCAGCGGGTGCAGTTCATGCGGCATCCACATCTTGAAGTTCGGCGCCACCAGCGGGATCATCCCGAAGCCGATGCTGACGGCCACGATGAACAGGTTGTTGCGGTTCCGCGCGAAATCCACGCCTGCCAGAATGCGGATACCGGTCGCAGCCACCATCCCGAACATCACAAGCCCCGCACCGCCCAGCACCATGGTCGGCACCGATTCCACCAGCGCCCCCATCTTCGGCACCAGCCCCAGCACGATCAGGATCACCCCGCCCGCCACGCAGACAAAACGCGACTTGATCCCCGTCACCCCCACCAAGCCTACGTTCTGCGAGAACGAGGTATAGGGGAAAGTGTTGAAAATCCCGCCGATCAGCGTGCCCAGACCATCGGTCCGCAGACCCGCCGACAGCGCAGGCTGATCGACCTTGCGCCCCGTCATATCGCCCAGCGCAAGGAACATGCCGGTCGACTCGATCATCACCACGATCATCACCAGCGTCATGGTGACGATCATCACGGGGTCAAAGCGCGGCATGCCGAAATGGAACGGCGTGATCAGCCCGAACCAACTGGCCTCGGCCACCTTGGCAAAGCCCATCGACCCCATCGCCACCGCGATCACCGCCCCGATGACGATGCCCAAGAGAACCGAGATATTGGCGACGAACCCCCGCCCGAAGCGCGCGATCAGCAGGATCGACACCAGCACAATCCCCGACACCAGCATATTGCCCAAGGGCGCATAGGCCGGATTGTTCACCTTGGCCGCCAGCGCCAGCCCCTCGGGCATCGCAGGCAGGCCCGCAATAGCGCCCGATGCCGCACCTTCGGTCACCGCCGCCAGCCAGTCGGCATGGGCAGGGTCAACGATCTGCGGCGCAGTCGGCCCCACGGGGTTGCCGAAGATCCAGTTGATCCCGATCCGCATCAGGCTCACCCCGATCACCAGAATGATCGTCCCGGTGACGACAGGCGGAAAGAACCGCAACATCCGGCTGACCAAGGGCGCAATCAGGATCGAGATCGCACCCGCCGCCATGATCGCGCCAAAGATCAGCTGCGCCCCCTCGGCCCCGCCTTGCGCGTTGGCCATGGCCACCATCGGCCCCACGGCGGCAAAGGTCACGCCCATCATCACCGGCAGCTTGATCCCGAACCACTGCGTAGCGCCCATTGACTGGATCAGCGTGACCAACCCGCAGACGAACAGGTCCGCCGAAATCAGAAAAGCCACATCGGCCGGGTCGAGCTTTAGCGCCCGCCCCACGATCAGGGGCACGGCGACCGCCCCCGCATACATCACCAGCACATGTTGCAACCCCAGCGTGAACAGCTTGGGCGCAGGCAGGCGTTCATCCACAGGATGCACGGCATCACTCATCATTCATTCCTTTCCCCGAGGAGGCGTTGTTATTCGCGCCGTCTCTGCGGCCCCCCTCTGGCACGCAGTCCGGTTAGCCTGCCCGGTCGTCCCGCCGGGTTTCAGCGGCTCCAGCCTGCCGCAAACCGAAGCCTGCGCCATGCCTTTACCATCCAACCCGCTTAGACCGGACTGCCCGAAACCGTTTTCGCGTTTTTCTTGAAACAGATTGCAACCAAAGGCGCAAAAAAGCGGCGGTCCCGCACCACCCGAAATGCAAAAAAGCCCAAAGGCGCAATGCCTTCGGGCTTTTTCTTTTCGTCAGATCGCAGCGTCTCAGCCAGCCTTGGCGACCAGCATCCCGTCCGCCTTCAAACCGGCATAACATTCATCCAGCGACAGCGTGGCCCGCGCGATCAGCGTGTCGATCTCGTCGGGGGTGATGACCAAGGGCGGCGAAATGATCATCCGGTCGCCGACATGGCGCATGATCAGGTTGTTGGCAAAGCACCGTTCGCGGCAGCGCAAGCCCACCGTGCCCGACTCGGACGCGAACTTGGCACGACTTTCCTTATGCGGCGTCAGCGCGATAGACCCCATCAAACCCACCAGCTTGGCCTCGCCCACCAGCGGGTGATCGGCCAGCTTGGCCCAGCGCTCGGCAAGGTAAGGGTGCGCCACGTCGCGCACATGCTCGACGATATGCTCTTCCTGCAAGACGCGCAGATTCTCCAGCGCCACCGCCGCCGCGACCGGATGGCCGCTATAGGTGTAGCCATGGAAGAACTCGCCACCTTCCGCCACCACAGCCGCCACCTCGTCACAGACGATCGACCCGCCGATGGGCTGATAGCCCGACGACAGCCCCTTGGCGATGGTCATGATATGCGGCTTGATGCCGAATGTCTGGCTGCCGAACCAGTTGCCCGTCCGCCCGAAGCCGGTAATCACCTCGTCCGCGATCAACAGGATGCCGTATTTGTCGCAAATCCGCTGGATTTCCGGCCAATAGGTCGCAGGCGGCACGATCACGCCCCCCGCCCCCTGGATCGGCTCGCCGATGAAGGCCGCAACCGTGTCGACCCCCAACTCGAGTATCTTTGCCTCCAGCTGCTGCGCCCGCTCCAGACCGAACTCGGCTTCCGTCATCTCGCCGCCCTCGCCCCACCAGTAGGGCTGGTCGATATGCACGATCCCGTCGATCATCCCGCCATGGGCATGGATCGGTGCCATCCCGCCAAGCGAGCCACCGCCCATGGTCGACCCGTGATAGCCGTTCTTGCGCGAGATGATCACCCGCTTTTCAGGCTGACCCTTCACCTGCCAGTAGCGCCGCACCAGACGGATGTTGGTGTCATTCGCCTCCGACCCCGACCCGGCAAAGAAAACATGGTTCAGATCGCCCGGTGCCAGTTCCGCCAGCTTCGCCGCCAAGGCAATCGCGGGCACATGGGTCGTCTGGAAAAAGGTGTTGTAATAGGCCAACTCCTCCATCTGCCGCGCCGCGACCTCGGCCAGCGACTTGCGCCCGTAGCCGATGTTCACGCACCACAGCCCCGCCATCGCATCGAGGATGCGGTTCCCGTCGCTGTCGTTCAGCCATACGCCCTTGCCCCGCACGATCACCCGCGCGCCCTTGGCCGCAAGCCCCGTCGCATCGGTAAAGGGGTGCATGTGATGCGCCGCATCCAGCGCCTGCAACTCCGCCGTGGGCAGATGGTTGGTGATCATGTTCATGGGGGCGACCTCGCGGAATCATCAGGTGGCAGGACGCTCCCGCCACCACTTTTCCCAGTTTATGATCAAATCCCGCGCCGTTCAAGAAATTTGATCAAATTCTACAGCCACCGAAAGCCTCTTCATCCTTGCGAAAATACTCTGGGGGTCCGGGGGTGAAACCCCCGGCGCTTTCACCCCGCGCTGCGGCCGGAAATCCTTGCCAACACGCCCCGCCTCAGGCGTCCTGCGCCTGCGCCGCCCTGATCTGCTCGATCCCCTGTTCGATGTCATTGGCAATCGCCCGCGCCAGCGCTGCCCCGTCGCCCGCCCGCATCGCGGCCAGCGCCTCCTCATGCCGGTCCGGCAGGGCTGACGCGCCGAAGCGCGCACAGACCACCCGCAGCGACGGCCCGAACCGCAGCCACAGCGACCGCGCGATATCGACAAGCAAGGGCGCATCCGACGCCTCGTAAAGCGCGAAATGGAAGGCGTGGTTGCTTTCGAGATACTCGTTCACATGCCCCCCCCGGATCGCTCGGTCCACGCGGTCGTCGATCGCCTCCAGCCGGTCGATCAGCGCGGGCGTCAGATGCGCCACCGCCAGTTCCGCAAGCTTCGGCTCGACCGTCAGCCGCACGAAAGCCAACTGCTCCAGCAGCGCAGGCGTCAACTCCGGCACCGCCACCCGCCGGTTACCCTGCGGCAGCAGCGCCCCCTCGGCGGTCATCCGCCGGATCGCCTCGCGCACCGGCGTCATTCCGGCATCGAGATCGCGCACCAGACCCTGTATCGTCACCGCCTGCCCCGGCTCCAGCCGCCCGAACAGGATCATATCCCGCAACCGGCCATAGGTGACCTCGTGGATCGGTATCTTCTGCGTCGCCTCGTCCATTCCGGCCTTCCCGTTCCCTCGGCCCCAATGGTTACGCCGCGACCGGCAATTTGATCAAGCGGGCAAAGACCGCCAAGACCAAAATCGACGCAGGCCCGCCAAGGTCATCCCGCACCCGGCCCATAGGTCGCCGCATGAAGATCGCGCAGCACGAATTCCGGCACCACGCCCGGATCGCAGTCAAAGCCGATCTCGACCGGAACCCCCGGCACCATCGTCACCGCATTCGCGCTGAACCGCCCCGCCACATCCGCCTCGACCGCAACAAAGGGCGCCAGCGCCGCAACCTCCAGCCGCAAACGCCAGTCGCCTGCCCCACCCGAAACCGCAAGCGTCACGCCCGATGGCCGCAAGTCATAGGCCTTCCACGGCAAGGGCGCAAAAACATCGCTCCCTGCAGCATCGCCCTCCCAGTCGAACACCAGCACCTCCTCCGCCCGCAGATCGCCCCGCACCACGCGGCACAGGTCCACCGCACGGTCGACCGGCACCACCCCCTCGCCTGCCCCCAGATCGCGCACCGTCCCGTCCATCGCCGCCGCCCGCGCGGTAACCCGCAGCCGCACCGCGTCGCGCCCGTCATTCACCCCGCGCAGCACCAGCGCCTCGCCTTGCGGGATGCAGACCACCGTCACTGGCGCATAAAACCCCTTGGCCATGTGGTGCAGCAGTTTCCACCCGCCCCCGTGGTCGAGCGACGACCACGAACACACCGGCCATGTGTCGTTCAACTGCCAGTACAGCGTGCCCTGACACTGCGGCTTGATCCCCCGCCATGCCGTCACCGCCGTCTTGATCGCCAGCCCCTGCTGCACCTGTGACAGGTAAACGAAACTGGCAAAATCCACCGGAAAGCGGAAATACCGGAACATCGTCTCGGCAATCCGCGCATTGCCGCCCGCGTTCTTCTGGTGGCTCTCCATCACGGGGGCGGCGATGTTGAAATCCGAAGGCTCCGCAAAGCGCCGGATCACCTGCATCGACGGATAGGATTGAAAGCCGAATTCCGAACAGAACCGCGGCCGCACCTCGCGGTAATGGTCGAAATCGCGCCCCTCGTGCCAGACGCTCCAGAAATGCATGTCGCCCGAACTGTCGTCATGCCACGCATCGCCAAAGGCCAGCGGCCCCGCCGAAGGCGAACTCGGCCACCACGCCGCATCTGGCAACACCGCCTTCAGCGCCGCCTCGACCGTCCGGTTCAGCCGGTCATAGCTGACCAGATAACGGTCGCGGTCCTTGCGGCTTGCCTCGAACCAGCCCAGCGCGCCGACCAATTCGTTGTCGCCACACCACAGCGCGATGCAGGCGTGATGGTTGATCCGCGCCACCACATCGCGCACCTCGGCATCGACCTCGGCCAGAAATTCGGGGGTCGAGGGGTAAAGATGGCAGGCGAACATGAAATCCTGCCAGACCATCAGCCCCATCTCGTCGCAGAGGTCGTAAAACCAGTCCGGCTCGTAGCGCCCGCCACCCCAGACGCGGATCATGTTCATATTGGCATCCACCGCCGATTGCAGCAGATCGCGCACGCCCTCAACCGTAATCCGACCCGCCAGCGCATCCGCCGGTATCCAGTTCGCCCCCCGCGCAAAGACCGCCTGCCCGTTGACCCTAAACCCGAACGACCGCCCCGCCGCGTCAGGCTCGGACAGCAGCGCCATGTCGCGCAAGCCCACCCGTCGCACCGCCCGCGCAGCCCCCGCCGTCACCACCAGATCATGCAACACCTGCGCGCCCAGACCCGCGGGCCACCACAGCACAGGCTCGGCAATCGCCAGCACCACCCGCGCCACGCCGCCCGCTATGGTGCCCGCCCCCGTCACCCCGCACAGGGCAGCCGTGACAACCTCGCCCTCTGCCACTCCCTCGGCACGCACCTCGACCGCAACCTCGGCCACGCCAACCCCGTGCCGCTGCACCACAACCACATCGGCGATGCGCGGCCCGCAAGGCTCGATCCCGATCCGCCCCCAGATGCCGAACGGCGCCAGCGCCACGTTCCAGTCCCAGCCGAAATCGCATTGCGGCTTGCGAAGCATGTTGCCGTTCGGGATAGGGCAATTCCCCTCGTGCCACGGCACGAAAAACGGCTGCGCCGCCTGCCTCTGCGCCGCCTCGGCCACCGAGGACCGGAAGGTCACCGAAATCTCGTTCTCCCCCTGCCGCAAAGCAGCGCCCGAACACACCCGCCAGCGGCGGAATGCATTGGCCGCCTTCAGGACAAGCACCCCGTTCAGCCGCACCTCGGCCACCGTATCCAGCCCCTCGATCACCAGCGCAGCCGCACCGCCCGCATGGTCGAAAGTCCGCCTCGCCACCCAGTCCCGCCCGGCCACCCAGCGCGAGCCATATTCGTTGCGCCCGACATAGGGGTCGGCGATCACCCCCGCCCGATGCAGCGCGGTAACACCGTCGCCGGGCACCATGAAAGGCACCGTCACCGCGCCATCGGTCAGTGACCACTCCCCGCCCAGATCACGCATGTCCATCCCCCGCGCCCTTCCCCGAATCCATCCGCCGCCCGTCGCCGGCCTGCCACCAAGGGACCGGTTCAGAAAAATCTATAACGTTATAGATTTCCGCATCAACCCGCTTTCCCCCCTTGCCCCCACCCCGCGCAGCGGTCACAAATCATGCCACACCCCTGCCGGACCCCGCATGCCCCACGACAGCGCATCCCCCCGACCGACAGCAGGCATGACCCGCCCCACGCTGAAAACCATCGCCGCTGAAACCGGCCTTGCGGTTGCAACCGTAAGCCGCGCGCTGAAAGACGCCCCCGACATCGGCGCGGCCACCAAGACCCGCGTGGCCGAGGCCGCAGCCCGCCTCGGCTACCGCCCCAACCGCGCAGGCGTCAGGCTCCGCACCGGCAAGACCCATGTCATCGCCCTGATCCTGTCGACCGAGGCCGACGCAATGACCCATACCGCCCAGCTTCTGAACGCCATCGCCCGCGGCTTGCGCGGCACGCCCTACCACCTTGTCGTCATGCCCTTCTTTCCCGACGAAGACCAGATGGCGCCGGTGCGCTACATCGTCGAGACCGGCTCGGCCGATGGCGTGATCCTGAACCAGACCCGCGCCGACGATCCGCGCATCCGTTACCTGCACGACCGGCGCTTCCCCTTTGCCACCCACGGGCGCAGCGACATGGGCCTGACCCACCCGTTTTTCGACTATGACAACGAAGCCTTCGCCCGCACCGCCGTCCGCGCCCTCGCCGCACGCGGGCGCAAACGCCTGCTCCTCATCGCCCCCCCGCCCGACCACAGCTACGCCCGCCACATGACCGCAGGCTTTCTGGACGAGGCCGCACGTGCGGGGCTTTCGGCGCAAGTGGCCGACGACATCACTTCGGACAGCGCCGGGGCCGAAATCGAAGCCGCCATCGCCCGCCGCTTCGCGAGTGATCCGCCAGATGGCCTGATTTCGGCCTCGACCACCGCGACCATGGCGCTCGTGACCGGAGCGGAACGCGGTGGCGCGACCCTGACCCGCGACTTCGACGCGGTGGGGAAGGAGGCCACCCCGTTTCTGGCCCGCTTCCGCCCCGGCCTGATCGCACTGCCCGAAGACGTTGCCCGCGCCGGAGCCTTCCTGACCCGCGCCGTCCTTGCCGCCATAGACGGCGCCGATCCGACGCTCTGGCAATTCGTCGACCGGCCCGACATAACGGACGCATGATCCGGCGGAACCGGCAAGGGCGGGGGGCCAGCCCCCCGCACCCCCCCCCCGCACCCCCCGGAGTATTTGCCGCAAGGATGAACGAGAGAGGTTCGAATGACCAATACAACAGCACCTGTCGCCCGCAGCCCTCGCATCCGCCTCGGCATGGTGGGCGGCGGGCGCGATGCCTTCATCGGCGCGGTCCACCGCATCGCCGCAAGGCTCGATGACCAATACGAACTCGTCGCGGGCTGCTTTTCCGCCACCGCCGAAAAAAGCCTCGCCAGCGCCGCCGATCTGGGCGTCGACCCGAAACGCGCCTATGCCAGCTTTGCCGAAATGGCCGCCCGCGAAGCACGCCGCAAAGACGGGATCCAGGCCGTGGCGATCGTCACCCCCAACCACATGCACGCCCCCGTGGCCCTGCAATTCCTGCGCCGTGGCATCCATGTCATCTGCGACAAACCCCTGACCGCCACCCTGCCCGAGGCCAAGCGCCTCGCCAAAGCCGCCGAAGCGTCGGGCGTGATCTTCGCGCTGACCCACAATTACACCGGCTACCCCATGGTCCGCCAAGCCGCCGAGATGGTCGCCAATGGCGATCTGGGCGACATCCGCCTCGTGCAGGTGGAATACGCGCAAGACTGGCTGGCCGAACCCATCGAGCAGTCGGGCCACAAACAGGCCGACTGGCGCACCGATCCCGCACGCACCGGCGCAGGCGGCGCCATCGGCGACATCGGCACCCATGCCTTCAACCTCGCCCGCTTCGTCACCGGCCTGACGCTTGATGCGCTCGCCGCCGATCTGCAAAGCTTCGTCCCCGGCCGCCGCGTCGACGACAACGCCAATATCCTGCTGCGCTTTGCAGGCGGCGCACGCGGCATGCTGTGGTGCAGTCAGGTGGCGACAGGGCTGGAAAACAACCTCAAGCTCCGCGTCTTCGGCACCAGATCCAGCATCGAATGGTCGCAGGAAGACCCCAACAACCTCTGGGTCGGCCCCCTCAACGCGCCACGCTACCGCCTGACCCGCAATGGCCACGGCTCGGGCCACGCCGCCGCCCGCATGGCCCGGGTGCCCGCAGGCCACCCCGAAGGCTATCTGGAAGGCTTCGCCAACATCTACGCCGAAGCCGCCCGCGCCATCCTCGCCCGTCGCGACGGCACCGCACTCGACCCCGCAGTCACCTTTCCGGGCCTTGCCGAAGGGCTGGAAGGCGTGGCCTTCGTCGATGCCTGCGTGCGCTCGTCCAAGCGCAACGGGGCCTGGACCGCGCTGAACCTGTAACCGGCAGGGCGGGGGTCACCCCGCCCGCAACCGCCCCCGCTCGCGCTGCAACCACAGCGCCGTCAGGATAAGGGGCGAATTGTTCACCTCGCCCGAAGCCACCAATTCCATCAGCCGCCCGAAGCCCATCAGATGGCCGCGGATATCCTCGGCCTCGCCCTCGACCCCGAAGACCCCCGCCGCATCGTCTGGCAGGTCGGCCAGCGCGACATAGGAATACAAAAACTCTGTCACCGCGCCGGGACTTGGGTAATAGCCCGCGACCAGTTCCAAAGCGCCCAGCCGCAGCCCTGCTTCCTCGACCGCCTCGCGCCGCGCGGCATCTTCGGGGCTTTCGCCCGCATCGATGCGCCCGGCAATCGCCTCCAGCGACCAGCATTCGCCATCGCCCCGCACGTAAGGACCGGCGCGGAATTGCTCGACCAGCAACACACGGTCGCGCACCGGGTCATAGGGCAGAACCGTCACCGCATCGCCCATGACAAAGGCCGCCCGTTTCACCGTATCGCTGAAACTGCCATCGAAGCGGCGAAACCGCAGGTCATGCTCTTCCACGGCAAAGTAATTGGCATAGGGCAGCGCCACCCGCGCCACATCCACATCGCCCGCCCCCTGCGCCCGCCGCGCCGTCACCGGCCCCGCGACAGCCGCACGCACCCGCGCAGCCCCGCGCACCAGCATATGGCCGTAGCGCCGCGCCAGCACATCCGCCGCCACAACGCCGTAAAGCCCCATCACATCCCGCGCCGCGGCAACCGCCGCCGCCGCGAAATCACGCTCCCAATCGCCAGCAGACCACGCAGCCAATGCATCCCCGCCCGCATAAAGCACCGCCGCAACCGATCCCTCTGCCAAAGCAACCTCGCAAGGCACTGCCGCCTGCCCCGTCACCCTTGCGTAAAACGCCAGCCGCGCCGCTGCCTCGTCTGTCAATCGCAGCAGATCGCCCCGCACGACACCCGCGCCCAACGCCCATGTCGCGCCATGCGCCGTTGCGTGCAGAACCCCCGCGACCGACCCCGCCTGAACCGAAACCCCGCCACCAAGCACCACAGCCCGCAGCGCGGTGTCGCAAAGCGGCCCGTAAAGGAATACCAGACTCACGACCAGCGCCGCCCTACCTTTTCGGTCAGCAGGCCCAGAACCGCGCTTCCGACACCCATCACCCCGATGAAGGGCGCATAGCCCATCAGCCGCCCGTATTTCAGCATCAACTGCACCATGCCCATCAGCGCCTCGAACGGTCCCGGATACTGCCTGCGCATCGACGCTTCCAGCATTGCCCAGGCCGCCACCCCGAACAGCACGACCGCGACCATCACCGCACCCGTCCGCACCCCCGTGCCGACTGCCGTGCCATATCCGCGCCCCGCCTCGCGCCCCGCGATGCGCCAACCGCACAGCAGCCCCGCGACCATCGCCCCCTCGGGCACAAGGCCAAGCACCATTCCCTCGGGCAGACCCTGCCCCAGCACCGCCGCCGCCAGCCAGCCCAAAGCCGCAAACCCGAGCGCGGCGAAAAGTTTGGCCGCCGTCGGCATCAGACCCGCGTCACGGTAATCTGCGTCACATCGCAGTTCCCGCCCTGAAACGCCCCCGCGCAAGACGTGAGGTAGAAATTCCACATCCGGCGGAACCGGTCATCGAACCCCATCCGCGCCACCTCGTCCCAGCGGTCGTTGAACGTGTCATGCCAGCGCCGCAGCGTCTGGCTGTAGCTTTCCCCGAACTCGATCGACCCCGCGACCCGCAGCCCCGCCTTTTCCACCTCGGCCCGAAGCACGGCGGGTGACGGCAGCATACCCCCCGGAAAGATGTATTTCTGGATGAAATCCACGCTCTTGCGGTACACGTCCCAACGCTTGTCAGCGATGGTGATGATCTGCAGCGTCGCCTTGGCACCCGGTTTCAGCCGGTCGCGCAAATTGTTGAAATAGACCGGCCAGTATTTCTCGCCCACCGCCTCGAACATCTCGATGCTTGCGATGCCGTCATACATGCCGCGCTCGTCGCGGTAGTCCTGCAACTTGATCGTCACGCGGTCCGACAGGCCCAGCCTTGCCATCCGTTCCACCGCGAAATCATATTGCGCCTGCGAAATCGTCAGCCCCGTCACCTGCAACCCGCGCTCTTTCGCGGCATATTCCGCAAACCCGCCCCAGCCGCAGCCGATCTCGAGCACATGATCGCCCGGTTTCGCGCCCATCTCGTCCACCATGGACCGGTATTTCTCGACCTGCGCCGCTTCCAGACTTTCCTGCCCAGACCGGAAGATCGCCGATGAATAGGTCATCGTCTCGTCCAGCCAAAGCCGGTAGAACGCATTGCCCAGATCATAGTGGTAATGGATGTTTTTCTTGGCCTGCGCCTTGGAATTGCCCTGCAACCAGAACCGCATGCGTTCATAGAACCGCACCAGACCCATGCCGGGAAAGCCGTCATTGACCATGTCGTTCTCGGGCAGTTGCACCAAGTCCATCAGCGCCTGCAAATCCGGCGTCGACCACCAGCCATCCAGATAGGCATCGCAAAAGCCCAGGTCACCCTCGCGGATCAGCCGCGCAAAGCTGTCGGCGTTATGCACCGTCAACTCTGCAACCGGCCCCGCAGCCTTGCCCTCGACCCGGAACCGCCGCCCGTCAGGCAACACGAAATCCAGCCGCCCGCGCCCCAACCGCTTGGCAACCTCGAAAGCCGAGGAGAAATATCGCGGCAGCCCGCTCTGGCCTGCCGTGCTCGTCAAAACGTCCATCACACCCCACTTCTTTTTGTTCTTATTTAACAACGCACAGTCACAGATACGAAGCCCGCACTCAAGAGTTTCGTGCAGACCCCTCCACTGAAGCCACATCGCCCCCCGCGCCCCCCCGCGCCGCATAGGCCGCAAGCGCCCGCGCCCGCCCCTCGGCCAGATCGACCATGGGCATCGGATAGCGCGCGGCAGGCGACAGGTTCCAACCCCTTGGAACCGCGTCGAAAAACGCCAAAGCCTCGCGCCCCGGATCGCGCGACAACTCGGCTATGAACCGCTTGCGATACTCTTGCTTGGGGTCGAATTTCTCGACCTGTGTCGCGGGGTTGAAGATGCGGAAATAGGGCGCCGCATCCGGCCCCGACCCCGCCGCCCATTGCCAGCCCATCGCATTGGCCGCAGGGTCCCAGTCGATCAGGCAATCGGCAAACCACGCCTGCCCGATCCGCCAATCGGTCATCAGATGCTTGGTCAGGTAACTCGCCACGATCATCCGGCCCCGATTGTGCATCCGCCCCGTCACATACATCTCGCGCATCGCGGCATCCACGAAAGGCTCGCCCGTCATGCCCTGCTTCCAGCGTTCTGCATCGGCACTGTCACCGCGCCACGGAAAGGCATCCCATTCCGGCTTCCAGTTCGCCGTGGTGATATGCGGGCTGTGATAGACGAGGTGATACGAAAACTCGCGCCAAACCAACTCCTTAAGGAACGTCTCGGCCCCCGCCCCGCCCCGCTCGAACGCTGCCCAAGCCGCATGCCAGACCCGCCGCGCCCCGATCTCGCCCAGCGCAAGGTTTTCCGACAGGCCCGAGGTTCCCTCGACCGCCGGCAGATCGCGCGCAACGTCGTAGCTGTCTACGGATCCGTCAAGAAACCGCTCCAGCCGCGCCACCGCCGCCGCCTCGCCCACATGGACATAAGCCGAAACCACCGCCGCCCCGCGGTTCATCGCATCCCCCATCCGCCACGCGTCCAGATCGTCCGACACAGGCCAGACCGCAGGCGCAGGCAACCGCGCAGGGGCCGCCACCGGAGCAGGAACGGCCCGCCCCCGCACCGCCCGCCAGAACGGCGTATAGACGCGGTAGAACCCGCCCGTCCCCGTCGCCACATCCCAAGGTTCGTGCAGCAGATGCCCCGCGAAACTGTCGGCCCCGATACCTGCCTCGCGCAGCCCCGCCTTGACCCGTTGATCCCGCGCCTTGGACACCGGATCGTAAAGCCGCGACCACATCACCCCCGCGGCCCCCGTCTCGGCCACCAGCGCCTGCAGCACCGCCAAGGCATCGCCCCGCCGCAGCACCAGCCGCGACCCCGCCGCCTCCAGCCGCTTTGCGAAAGCCGCAACCCCCAACCCCAGCCGCCATTTCGGCGCAGCGCCCAAGGCCTCGGTTTCGTCATCCAGCACGAAAACCGGCACAAGCGGCCGCCCCGTCGCCAGCGCAGCCGCCAGCATCGGCAGATCATCCAGCCGCAAGTCGCGGCGGAACCATAAAAGCAGCGGAGCGGTCATGCGATAAATCCCCAAACGACCGCTAAACCTATGCCGCAGCGCAGCTTTTCAACCCTGCCCACGAAACAAAGCCGCCTAAAGCACCTCGTCCAGCGCCGCGATCAGCCGCGCCACATCGCCCGCACTGGTGTAATGCGCCGCACTCAGCCGCAGCACGCCGCGCGAAAGATCGACCCCCATCGCCTGCAATGGCCGCACCGCGTAGAAATCCCCCGCCCAGCAGGCAATGCCCCGCTCTCCCAGCGCCACCGAAACAGGCTCGGCCACACGGTCCAGCGCCACGGCCACCGTCGGCGCACGCGCCCCCGCATCCCTCGGCCCGATCAGGCGCAGATCGTTGCGCGCCGCCAGATAATCCACCAAGGGCGCAATCACCGCCACCTCTTGGGCGCGCATCAGATCATGCACGGCACGATTGCGCGCCGCCGCATCGCCCGAAATCCCGTGATGCGCGGCCAAAGCGTCCACGTAATCCGCCATTCCGGCACAGGCCGCAATCTGGGCATGGTCCGGCCCCGCAGGGGTGAACCGCTTATAAAGCGAAGCTGCGTTGAAGTAATGGCACTGCGCGGGCAACTCCATTCCCCACGCCTCGCGGATCACCATGATCCCCTGATGCGGCCCGAAGGTCTTGTAGGCGGAAAACAGATACACATCGCAGCCCAGCGCCGCCACATCCGGAAAGCCATGCGGCGCATAGCTCACCCCGTCCACACAAGTCCGCGCCCCCGCCGCCCGCGCCATCGCGGCGATCTCGGCCACGGGGTTGATCTCGGCCACCACATTGCTGCAATGCGGAAAGCACACCAGCCGCACCCGCCCGTCAGCCAGCAGCACCGTCAGGTCGGCCAAGGCCAGCGATCCCGTCTGCGGATCTATCTGCCATTCCCGAACCTCGACCCCTTCATCGGCCAGACGCCGCCAGACGCCCGAATTCGCCTCGTGGTCCTGATTGGTCACCACCACCGCCCCGTCCGTGCCACGCAACCACTGCCGCACGGCCTGCGCCAGCACATAGGTATTCGCACTCGTCGAAGGCCCGAACGACACTTCCCGCGTCTCGACCCCCATCATCGCCGCCAGTCGCGCCCGCGCCTCGTCCATCTCGGCCCCGCCCTCGCGCGCTCCGGCATAGGGGGCATAGGGCTGCACCTTGCGATCCGTGTAGAACCGATGCAACCGGTCCACCACCTGCCGGCACGGATAAGACCCGCCCGCGTTTTCAAAGAAGGCATGGCCCGACAGCACGGGCGACGAAAACGCCGGAAACTGGTCACGCACGAAATTCAGGTCAAGGCCGGTCATCTGTGTCTCCTCTGGCTGCCCGATTGATGGAACGGATCGCCGCCCCCCGCAAGACGCCGCAAAACTTTCACTGACGCAGCCGTGATTCCGCCAATCGCCAAACCCGTGGCACCATCACGCAAACCGCCCCGCGACAGGAGCCGCCCATGCACACAAGCCTCGCCACCTTCGCAGCCACTGCGCTGACCTTGCTTGCCATGGCAGCCCAAGCGCAGGAAACTCGCAAGGCCTCGAACTGCTTTGCACTGGCGAAAGGCCCCGAACGCATTATGCCCGCCGCCCTCGGCGCAGAGGTCGGCACCGATCAGGTCCGCATCCATTATATCAACCACGCCCAATTCGCGCTGCAATCGGGCAGCGTCATGGCGGTGACCGATTACACGGGCTTTCTCGGCAACCCCGACATCGTCCCAGATGTGGTGACGATGAACAACGCCCACGCAACCCACTGGACCGACAACCCCGACCCGCGCATCCCGCATGTGCTGCAAGGCTGGCCCACGGGCGGCATCGCCGCCGCGCATGAATTGGACCTCGGCGCGATGCTGGTCCGCAACGTGCCCACCGACACCCGTGGCCGCTTCGGCGAAGGCGCCTTGCGCGACGGCAACTCGATCTTCGTGTTCGAAGCGGGCGGCCTCTGCATCGGCCATCTCGGCCACCTGCACCAGATCCCCGACGATGCCCAATACGCCGCCATCGGCAGGCTCGACGTGGTCATGGTCCCCGTCGACGGCGGCTACACCATGTCGACCGAGGCGATGATCGGCGTGGTCGACCGCCTGCGCGCCCGCGTCATCATCCCGATGCACTGGTTTTCGGGCAGCTCGCTCGATACCTTCCTCGCCACGCTGGGCGGCCGCTATCCCGTGGTCGAAACCGGCGGCCCCGACCTTGTGCTGTCACAAGACACGCTGCCCGCCACCCCCTCGATCCTCGTCCTCGACCCCGCCCCGCTGTAAGATGTGCTTCTCCGGCGCATCCAACCCAAGCCCGTGACGATCCCCGTTTCCCCACCCCGCCCCTTGCGCTAGGTAAAGCCCGAGCCAAGCCGCCAAAGGGCACCCCATGCTGAACCCCGCCTCCGATGCCTTTCTCGAAGCCCTCGCGGAAACGCTCCCCGCAGACACCCTCCGCCCCGCCGCCGAGGCCTATCGCAGCGACCCGCGTGGCCGCTGGACCGGCACCGGCAGCACCGTCGCCCTGCCCCGCAGCACGGCCGAGGTCGCTACAATCGTCGCCGCCTGCAACGCCGCCCGCGTCGGCATCGTGCCATGGGGCGGCGGCACCGGCCTTGTGGGCGGCCAGCTTCTGCCCGAAGGCCCGGCGCCCCTGATCCTGTCCCTCGAACGCATGACCGCCACCCGCGGGCTCTACCCCGCCGAATCCGTCCTCGCGGTCGAGGCGGGAACCATCCTTGCCCACGCCCAGACGCAGGCGACCGAGGCAGGCTTTCTCTTCCCCCTCTCGCTCGCCTCGCAAGGCAGCGCCCGCATCGGCGGGCTTCTGGCCACCAACGCAGGCGGGCTGAACGTCCTGCGTTACGGCAACGCGCGCGACCTGACCCTCGGGATCGAAGCGGTGATGGCCGATGGCTCCATCTTCCATGGCCTGAAACGCCTGCGGAAAGACAACACCGGCTACGACCTGCGCCACCTGCTGATCGGGTCGGAAGGCACGCTTGGTATCATCACCGCCGCCAGCCTGCGCCTGTTCGCCATCCCCGCGCGCACCGTGACGGCGCTTCTCACGACCCCTTCGCCCGAAACCGCCCTGCGGCTTCTGGCCCTCGCGCAAAAGCGCCTCTCCGGCATGGTCTCGGCCTTCGAGCTGATCCACCGCACCGGCTTTGACTTCCTGACCGAAACCCTGCCGGATGTGACCCAGCCTTTCGCCACCCCGCCCGATTGGTCGGTCCTGATCGAACTCGGCCTGCCCTCGGGCCTGAACGCAGACGAGGCGATGGCGAGCCTTTACGCCGAAGCCGACGACCTCTCGCTCGTGACCGATGGCGTGATCGCCACATCGCAGGCGCAGGCCACCCAACTCTGGCGCCTGCGCGAGATGATCCCCGAAGCCAACCGCCGCATCGGCGCGGTCTCCAGCCACGACATCTCGCTCCCGCTCTCGGCGATCCCGGACTTCATCGCCAAAGCCCCCGCCGCACTGGCCCGCATCGACAGCTTCCGCATCAACTGCTTCGGCCACCTGGGCGACGGCAACCTGCATTACAACGTCTTCCCCCGCCCCGGCAAAACCCGCAAGGACCACGAAGCGCAGCGCGAGCCGATAAAGACCGCGATCCACGACCTCGTGGACAGCATGGGCGGATCGGTCAGCGCCGAACATGGCATCGGCAGGCTCAAGGTCGCCGATCTGGAACGCTACGCCGACCCCGCCAAACTGCACGCCATGCGGGCGATCAAGGCCGCACTCGACCCGAACGGCATCCTCAACCCCGGCGCCGTGCTGCGCGCCAGCGGAATTTGACGCAAATTCCGCGCCGTTTTCTGGCGCAGAAAACGGTGTCCGACCGTGCTCGCCGGAATTTGCGTCAAATTCCGCCGCGATTTCTGCGTCAGAAATCGCCCGCAATGCTGTCGATAAAAAAGGGAAAAGTGCAGGTTTCTGTTGCCAGGTACCTGCGAACCCCGCCTTACGCGGCTAAGCGCAAGGACTTAGGTTTGATATTGCGAGCCGCTTACGCGGCCAGCGCCATCGGAGCACTGTTGTCATTGGCAACTGTGATCATGGACCGATAACGGTGGTACCTCACCGGGTAAAAGCTGGCCTCTTTGAACGTTCGTCGATCCTATTTCGACCCCGAACCCCCGCAATGACCGGGTGGATTGGTGGAGTCGCCGGGTACCGCCCCCGGGTCCGAGCCGTCTATTACAGGTGCGTTTATCACCATAGTCCGGGTTGCCCCGAACAGGATCGAATATAGGCATGCCGAAGCGTGGTCACAAGGGCGTTTTGCGACTTTCCGCCGGAACCGGCTGCATCAGGAACAGCCGCTCGCCGGTGTCCTCGGTCACCTGCAATCCTTCGCGCAGATAAAAGGCCAGTGCCCGACGGTTGGGCCGCAACACGCTCAGCCGCAACGGCAACCCCGCCGCCGCCGCCTCGCGCTGTGCCACCCCGAGCAACAGCTTGCCCAGACCCCGCCCCTGCACATCGGGCACAAGGTACAGCTTGCGCAGCCGCAGATGGTCCGGCCCGCTCTCGACGGTCAGGTTGCCCGCCGGAACCCCTGCAACCGACACGATGCGCGTCTTTTCCAGATCGAACAGCGTCGGATATTCGACCGGCAGATACCGCCCCCACAAGGCCAGCGCATGGTCGCGCATAGCCTCCGCCTCCAGCTCTCGCAAAAAGGCGGCATCCTGAACGTCGGCGGGGCGAAGCGTGTATTCCATCGGCGCAGGATGGGACAGAGCCGTGACGGGACGATGACGCAAAAGCCAAGCGCCCGGCGGTCCTGCCGCCGGGCGCCCTGAAGACCGACTTCCGCCAGCCTCGGTCTTGGTCAAGCCGGAGTCAGAACCCCGCTTTGATGTTCTCGAACTCTTCGATCATCTTGGCGCGGAACTCCGAACTCACCGGCGTCTGCGCCAGCATCGGCCCCTCGACCGGATCGACGAAAGCCGCCTTCAGCTCCTCGGCCGGAATCTCCTTGAGCGCGGCATCGTTCGAGATGGCATAGCCGATGGCATCGAGGATCGCCTTGGCCGAGCCATGGTCGAGGAAGCTGTTCATGAAATCATAGGCTTTGTCTTCGCTGCCCGGCCCGTCCTTGAGGTTGACGTAACCGCAATACCAGGTCGCCGCCCCTTCCTTGGGCGTGCGGTTGAAACCGATGGGGAAGCCCTCGTCCTGCAGCAGCGCCACACCGTCGTTCCACGACCAGGCCACCAGAACCTCGCCCGTCGCCATAAGCTGGCTCATCTCGGCAGGGTCGGCCCAATAGGCCCGCACGTTGGGATGCACCGCGCGCAGCCAATCTGCCGCCGCCTGAAACTGCTCGTCTGTCACGTTGTCCCAAGACGTCACACCGGTGGCGAGGAAAGCCAGCGACCAGATGTCATCGGCGCTGTCGGGCAGCGAAATGCGCCCGGCGAATTTCGGATCGGTAAACACCTGAAGCGAGGCGACCTCTTCGGCCGTCACTTCCTTGGTGTTATAGGCCACGGCGGTATAGGCGTAATCGGTCGGGATGAACCACACGCCCTGATCATCCTTCACCACCGAAGATTCCAGCAGCGGCGGGTGGATATTGGCGAATTCCGGGATCTTCGACACATCCCATGGCTCGATCAGACCCGCTTCCTTGTAGCGCGGCAGGCTGGCCACGCAGGGATGCGCCAGATCGGCTTTGAAACCGGAACTGACCTTCTGGAACGCCTCGTCATCGTCGCCGAAAAACGCATAGGTCGGGCTGTCGCCGTGCTTTTCGACGTATTTCGCCGACAGACCCGGAATATCCCAGCCGGCCCAATCGAAAACCGTCAGCTCGGCATCTGCTGCGGATACGGCCGTTGCCAGCCCGAACAGGGCGGCAACGGAAAGAAGCGGCGCTCTCGTGTGTTTCATCAGTTCCTTTTTCCTCTCTCACTCATGCCCTGACCGAGCCGACCGTTGGAAATTCCAGCGAAGGCAGACAAAGGCTGGATTAGCTCTGGAAGTGCCTCGTCAAGATATTGCACACTGTCACAAATTCAATCACCCGCAAGGGCACCCGCAAGGGAAATTGCCCTGCGATACGCCTTGATTGTGACTGTCCGTCCTATATTGCCGCGCGAACGAGCGGTCTGAAACCGGGCATGACCAAGACCGTGCATAACAAAAAAGGAAACCCCATGTTCCGCGCCCTTCTCGTCGAAAAAGACGACACCGGCCAGACCACCGCCTCGGTCCAATCCATCGACGAAAGCCGCCTGCCCGAAGCAGAGGTGACGGTGGCCGTCGAATACTCCACGCTGAACTACAAGGACGGGCTGTGCATCGGCCCCGGCGGCGGTCTCGTGCGGACCTATCCGCATGTGCCCGGAATCGACTTTGCCGGCACGGTCGAAACCTCCTCCGACCCGCGCTACAAGGCGGGCGACCGCGTGGTGCTGACAGGCTGGCGCGTGGGCGAGGCGTGGTGGGGCGGATATGCCCAAAAGGCCCGCGTCAATGCCGATTGGCTGGTGCCCCTGCCCGATGCGATATCGACGCGTCAGGCCATGGCCATCGGCACCGCAGGCTTCACCGCCATGCTCGCCATCATGGCGCTCGAAGCCCACGGCCTGACCCCCGATCAGGGCGAGGTGCTGGTAACAGGGGCCGCAGGCGGCGTGGGGTCGGTCGCCACCGCGCTTCTCGCGGCGAACGGCTACCGCGTCGCCGCCGTGACCGGTCGCCCCGAGACGGAAAGCTACCTGCGCGATCTGGGGGCCAGCCGCATCATCCCCCGCGCCGATCTGGCCGAGACGGTGAAAAAACCGCTCGAATCCGAACTCTGGGCCGGTGCCATCGACAACGCGGGCGGCGCGATGCTGGCCCGCCTCTTGGGCCAGATGAAGGCCAATGCCTCGGTCGCCTCGGTCGGCCTTGCCGCCAGCGCCGATCTGCCCGCCAAGGTCACCCCCTTCATCCTGCGCGGCGTCAACCTTCTGGGCATCAACTCGGTCACCATCCCCTACGCGCAACGCGTGGTCGCGTGGAACCGCCTTGCCGCCGAACTGCCGATGGGCAAGCTGGAAGCGATGATCCGCCCCGCCACCCTGTCGGACCTGCCGACCCTCGGCGCCGCCATCCTGCGGGGCGAGGTTCAGGGCCGAATCGTGGTCGATGTGAACGCCTGACGGCGCTTTTGCCCCAAGGCCGGAGAGGGTTTTCCACCCTCCCCGGACCCCTCCCGAGAATATTTGAGCAAGCGTGAAAAGGCATAAGACCCTCGCCCTGTTCACAATGGCTTAAGTATCCGCCCGTCGGGGGGGTGCGGGGGGGGGTGCGGGGGGGCAGTGGCCCCCCGCTCTTGGCAAGGCAAGCCGTCAGCCCACGTCCGTGCGACCGCGCCGGTCTGTCCGCAGGCTCGCGTAAAGCACATGGTTGCGCCAGCGCCCCGCGATTTGCAGATAGCTTTGCGCCACACCCTCGTATTTGAAGCCGCATCTCTCCAGCACACCGCGCGATGCCGCATTCTCGGGCAGGCAGGCCGCCTCGATCCGGCTCAGATCCATCACGTTAAAGGCATGATGCACCACGCCAAGGATCGCTTCCTTCATATAACCGCGGCGCGAGAATTGCTCGCCGATCCAATAACCCAGCGTGCCCGATTGCGACGGGCCACGACGGATGTTGTCGAGTGTGATCGCCCCCAAAAGCGCCTGATCCTCGCGCCTGACCAGCATCAAGGGCAGCGCCGTGCCCTGCGCTTCGGCCCGCGCCGCCCAATAGACACGGTTGGTGAAAGACCGCCGCGTCAGGTGATCCTCGGCCCAGGACGGCTCCCACGGCGCCAGAAACCCGGCGCTTTCCGCCCGCAGCATCGCCCAGGGCTTCCAGTCGCCATGCTGCGGCAGGCGCAGCGTCATGCGCTCGGTCTCGATGCGGACCTTGCGGCGAAAAGCCAGCATCAGGCGGCGAGCCTAGCGCGGATCGCCTCCAGACCGGGCGCATCGGCGACGGGGCCATAAAGCGCCACCGCCGACTTCGCCACCGCGACAGATGCGGCATAGGCCCGCACATCGCCCACGCCCACCGCGTCGATCCGTGCCACCACTTCCTCGACCCCCGGCACGCGCCCCCAGATCGCCAGAAGCCGGGCGTTGCGCTCGGCGCGGTTTGACGGGCTTTCCAGCCCCATCAGCATGCCTGCCTTCAACTGCGCCCGCGCCCGTGCCACCTCGGCCTCGCTCATATCGTCAGCGGCACGCTTCATCTCGTCGACCGTCAGCCCCACCAGATCGCCGATCTCGTCTTCGGACGTTCCGGCATAAACCGTGATCTGCCCCGTATCCTCATAGGCGCCCGACTGGGCAAAGATCGAATAGCACAACCCCCGCTCCTCGCGGATCTTCTGGAACAGGCGGCTCGACATGCCGCCGCCCATCGCCGTGGCGTAAACCTGCGCTGCGTAGACATCGGGCGCGCGGTATCCCGGCCCCTCGAAGGCCAGCGCGAAATGCACCTGCTCCAGATCCTTGACCTCGCGCCGCTCGCCACCCCCGAACAGCGCCTTTTGCAAGCGCGCGTCACCCACCGGTTTCAGATGCCCGAACAGTTCTTCCGCCTGCGCCACGATGCTGTCGTGATCGACCCCGCCCGCAGCGGCCAGTATCATCTGGTCCGGCCCGTAATGCTCGGCCACAAAGGTCTGCAAGTCCTTCTTCTTGAACGCCCCCACCCGCTCGGACGGCCCCAGAATGGTGCGCCCGAACGGCTGGTCAGGATAAGACACCTCCTGCAACCAGTCAAAGATGATGTCATCGGGCGTATCCAGCGCCTGCCCGATTTCCTGCAAGATCACGCCCCGCTCGGTCTCGATCTCCTTCGCGTCGAACACCGGGTTCAGCACGATATCGGCGATCACATCCAGCGCCATCCGCACATCGGCCGACAGCACCCGCGCGTAATAGGCGGTCATCTCGCGGCTGGTATAGGCGTTGATATAGCCCCCCACATCCTCGATCTCTTCGGCAATCCGCAAAGCCGACCGACGCTTCGTCCCCTTGAACGCCATATGTTCCAGAAAATGCGCGATCCCGTTCTGCTCGGCCCGCTCGTGGCGCCCCCCCGCCGTCACCCAGACCCCGGCGGATGCAGACAACAGCCCCGGCATGGCTTCGGTGACGATGCGAAACCCATTGGCAAGCGTGGTAATTCTCAGGCTCAACGCGCAGTCCTTTCGCGCACAACGGCCTGAAGCGCGGCCAGATCATTCGGAACGCGGGTCATCCGCTCGGGCCGGTCGAACAGATCGCCCATCCGCAGCGGCAGCGCCGGCCGCGCGCCCATCGCCGCCTCGACCGCATCGGGAAACTTCGCCGGATGCGCCGTGGCCAGCGTAATCATCGGGACAGCCCCTAGATGCTCCCCGGCAACCTTCACCCCCACGGCGGAATGCGGGCACAAGACCTCGCCCGTGGTTGCAAAAGCGTGGCGGATCGTGGCGATAGTCTCGTCCTCGGAACAGCGCCCCGAGGCAAAGGTGCCGCGCAGCATCTGCAAAGCGCCTTGGCTGATGGCAAAACCACCCGCCTTCAATTCGGCCATCAACTGCGACACGGCCCCGCCATCGCGCCCGTAGGCATCGAACAAAGCCCGCTCGAAATTGCTAGACACCTGAATGTCCATCGACGGGCTGATCGACGGCTTCACCCCGTCGGTCTTATAGGCCCCCGACCGCATCGCACGGTCCAGAATATCGTTATGGTTGGTCGCGATCACCAGTTGCTCGATGGGAAGCCCCATCTTGCGCGCGATGTAGCCTGCGAAGATGTCGCCGAAATTCCCCGTGGGCACCGTGAACGAAACCGCCCGCTCCGGCGCACCCAAAGACACCGCGCTGCTGAAATAATACACCACCTGCGCCAGCACCCGCGCCCAGTTGATGCTGTTCACCCCCGCCAGCCGCACCCCGTCACGGAATGCGAAATCGTTGAACATGTCCTTAACGCGGGCTTGGCAATCGTCGAAATCCCCGTCCATCGCCAGCGCATGGACATTCGCCTCGGAAGGCGTGGTCATCTGCCGCCGCTGCACGTCCGACACGCGGCCATGCGGGAACAGGATGAACAGATCGACATTGCTCAACCCCCGGAACGCCTCCATCGCCGCCGATCCGGTATCGCCGCTCGTGGCCCCCACGATGGTGATACGCTCGCCGGTCTTGGCCAGCGCCGCCTGCATCATCTGCCCGATCAGCTGCATGGCGAAATCCTTGAACGCCAAGGTCGGCCCGTGAAACAGCTCCAGCAGGAAATGGTTCGCCCCGAGCTGCACCAGCGGCGCCCGCGCGGCATGGCCAAAGCCGCTATAGGCCTTGGCGATCAACTCGCGGAATTCATCATCGCGGAAGGTGTCGCCCAGAAACGGCCGCATCACCCGGAACGCGATCTCCTCATAGGTCAACCCGGCCAGCGCCGCGATCTCGGCCTTGGCCATCACCGGCACGGTTTCGGGCACATAAAGCCCGCCGTCCCGCGCAAGGCCCGTCATCATCGCTTCGCCAAAGGTCAGAACCGGTGCTGCACCACGGGTCGAGATGTAATTCATCGTCATCAGCCTATAGCCTCGTTGTCACGGTTCAAACCGTCCGCTGCCTGATACGCCAGAGAAGATAGACTGTCATCCCCAGCCAGACCGCCGCCAGCGAAAACCACGTGATCGCATATTGCAGATGGTCATTGGGAATAGTCGAAGTATCGACCGCCATCGGCTCGATCGCGCCACCGGTTGGCGCGGCCGCGATAATAAACACCGGCTCGGTCCGCAGGCTCGCGGCAATCGCATCGGCGTCGCGGGCAAACCACAGCCCGGTCTTGGGGTCTGGCGGTGGCGTATAGCCATCCACCTCGTCGGGCCAATGCAGGTTTCCGACCACCTCGGCCTCTCCCGAAACCCGCGGCGCATCCCGCAGATCGTCGGTCACGAACCCACGGTCCACCAGCACCCGCCGCACACCGCCTGCGGCCCCGGTCTCGAACACCTCGACCACCCGCACCCCTGCGCCAATCTGCTTGCGGCTCACCAGCACATCGACATGCTCGCCCGTGAACCGCCCCTTCACCCGCACCGGCAGATAGCTGTCGCGCACACGGTCGACCGCTTCGGGCAGCCCGACCGGCGCCGCCACGATCCGCGCGTCGATGTCGGCCAGCACCGCCTCTTTCCACGACAGCCGCTGCATCTGCCAGACACCAAGCCCGATCAGAACCGCCGCCCCCGCCAAGCCGAACAGCAAAGGCACAATCATCCGGCGCAACATCGACATATCCCTTCCCCAACCGAAAAAGCGCGAGGCATCCGCCCCGCGCCCCTCATTTTCTGTCCGAAAAATATCCTGCGGGGGGTCCGGGGGGCGCAAAGCCCCCCGGCGTTTTCAGCCCTCACCGGCCCCAGACGTAGATCGAGGCGAACAGGAACAGCCAGACCACATCGACAAAG
This sequence comes from Gemmobacter aquarius, assembly GCF_003060865.1. Classification (NCBI taxonomy): domain Bacteria; kingdom Pseudomonadati; phylum Pseudomonadota; class Alphaproteobacteria; order Rhodobacterales; family Paracoccaceae; genus Paragemmobacter; species Paragemmobacter aquarius. Next base: position 1,333,332 of record NZ_CP028918.1, on the reverse strand, counting down.
TGCCAGTACCAGGCCGCAGCCTCGAAACCGACATGCTTTTCTGGCGTGAAATGCCCCCGCGTCGCGCGGAAATAGCACACCAGCAGAAAGATCGTGCCGATAAAGACGTGGAACCCGTGAAAGCCCGTCGCCATGAAAAAGTTCGCGCCATAGATGTTGCCGGCAAAGCCAAAGGCCGCATGGCTGTATTCGTAGATCTGGAAACAGGTGAACAACACACCCAGTGCCACCGCCAGCAGCAAACCGTTCTTCAGGTCCTTGCGGTTGTTCTCGTGCACCAGCGCATGGTGCGCCCAAGTGGCCGCAGCCCCCGAACACAGCAGGATCAGCGTGTTGATCAGCGGCAGATGCCACGGATCGAAAGTCTCGATCCCCGCAGGTGGCCAGACCCCGTCGATGCCCGGGCTTTCCGGCCCCATCGGGTAAAGCGCGTGCTTGAAGAACGACCAGAACCATGCGGCAAAGAACATGACTTCCGACATGATGAACATGATGAAGCCATAGCGCAGCCCGATGCGGACCACCGGCGTATGGTCACCGACCTGGCTTTCGCTCACCACGTCCGACCACCAGGCGAACATCACGTAAAGCACCCCGGCAAAGCCGATCAGCGCCAGCCACGGCCCTTTGCCATGCATCCAAAGCGTCGCCCCGAACAGCATCAGAAAGGCCGAGACCGCAGCGATGAACGGCCAGATCGACGGCGGAAGAATGTGGTAGTCGTGGTTCTTGGCTTGTGCCATGTCCGGTTTCCCTCGCGTTTCTTGTCAGTTTACCGTCTCGCCCTCAGAGGCGGCAAGTGCTGCCTGCTCCTCGGTCAACGGTGTTTCGAAAAACGTGTAGGAAAGCGTTATTTCCTTCACGAATTGGCCCTCGGGGTCCTTCAGCATCTCGGGGTCCACGAAGAAGCTTACAGGCATTTCCACCCGCTCGCCCGGTTTCAGGACCTGCTCGGTAAAGCAGAAGCACTCGATCTTGTCGAAATAGCCACCCGCCGCATCGGGGGTGACGTTATAGGCAGCCGTTCCGGCAACCGTCCGCTTGGCGGTATTGACGGCCTCGTAAAACGCCAAGGCGTTCTCGCCGATCCGCACGGTCATTTCCCGCTGCATCGGCTTGAAGGTCCAGGGCATCCCCTTCTCGATCGAGGCATCGAAACGCACGATCACCGTCTGGTCCAATATCTCGTCCGGCGCAGCAGTGGCGACGCCTGTCGTTCCGGCAAACCCCGTCACGCGGCAAAACCATGAATAGAACGGCACGGCGGCAAAGGACAGCGACGCCATCAAAGCCACCACCCCCACCAGATAGAGCGCGGTCTTGTTCTGCTTATGCATCACTCGGACTGCCCCTGAATGGTGCCATCGGCGTTGTGCTTCATCTTGCCCTCTTCGGTGACCTTCACCACCGTCAGCGCAAACACCAGCGCGATGAACGCCGCCAACGACAGCCCCACCCCCAGGTTGCGCGAAAAGCGCCGCTTGTGGATCTCATGTTCCGGACGAAATGCCATCTTACCAGCCTCCCAGACCATAGGGCCGCAACGCCGCCTCGGCGAGGATCGCCCCGAAATGCAGGAACAAATAGTAAAGCGAGAAACGGAACACCGATTTCTCGACCGCGTATTTATCCGCTTCCGCCACCGCCTCGTCGCGGTGCCAGATGCGCCACGCGCCCCACAGGAACCAGCCGTTCAGCAACACCGAAGCCGCCAGATAGATCGGCCCGCCGATCCCGGTGAACGCAGCCCCCACCGCAACCGGCGCCAGCAGCACCGTGTAGACCCAGATATGTTTCCGCGTTGATTTGCGCCCATGCGTCACCGTCAGCATCGGCACGCCGGCGTTGGAATAATCTTCCTTCATGAACAGCGCCAGCGCCCAGAAATGCGGCGGCGTCCACATGAAGATCAGCGCGAACATCAACACCGCTTCCAGCGAAACCGACCCCGTCGCCGCGACCCACCCCACCATCGGAGGGAAAGCTCCCGCAGCCCCGCCGATCACGATGTTCTGCGGCGTCAAACGCTTGAGCCACATCGAATAGACCACCACGTAGAAAAAGATGGTGAACGCCAGCAGCCCCGCCGCCAGCCAGTTCGACGCCAGACCCAGCATCACGACCGATATGCCCGACAGCGCCATGCCCAGCCCCAGCGCCTCGCCCGCCGCAACCGTGCCCGCAGGCACCGGACGCTTGGCCGTGCGCTTCATCACCGCGTCGATATCGGCGTCCCACCACATGTTCAGCGCCCCCGAGGCACCCGCCCCCAGCGCGATGAACAGGATCGAGGCCAAGGCGACCACGGGGTTCACCGACACCGGCGCCACCAGCAGACCGACCAGCGCCGTGAACACCACAAGCGACATGACACGCGGCTTCAAAAGCTGCACAAAATCGCCAAAGCCCGCCTCTTTGGGCTGCTCGAAGGCGTGGATATCGCTCATCGTTCCGTTCCTTCAGGTTGGGAAAAGGCCCCGATCAACCGGGGCCATCCCATCACATCGCTTCGTCCAAAAGGCTCAGTTGCCAGCCGCAAGCTCGATCGGCTGGGCGGCGGCGATATCGGCCGCCGACAACGCCACGTCACCGGCCGCAGCCTTGGCGACCCACGCGTCATAGACCGGCTGCGACACGACCTTGACCGTGATCGGCATATAGGCGTGCATCTGGCCGCACAGTTCCGAGCACTGGCCGAAATAGATGCCTTCCTTTTCGGCCTTGAACCACAGATGCGCCAGACGTCCGGGAACGCCATCCTGCATCACGCCGAATGCCGGGATCTTCCACGAATGGATCACATCCGCCGCCGTGACCTGCATCACGACGATCTTGTTCACCGGCACGACGACCGCCGTATCGGTCGCAAGCAGGAACTGCTCTTTGCTGTAACCCGCATCGACCAGTTGCTTTTCGACATCCGGCGTCATCTGGTTCGTTCCACCGGTCGCGGGCGACCCGATCATGTAGCTGTCGAACGCAATGCCGTTGTCGGGATATTCATACGACCAGTACCACTGGTTCCCCGTCACCTTGATCGTGACATCGGCCACAGGAATTTCCTGCTGCTTGAACAGCACCGGCAGCGAGAATGCACCGATGAACACAAGGATCAGGATCGGCACGACCGTCCATGCGATTTCCAGCGGCGAGTTGTGCGTGAACTTCGCCGGAACCTTGTTCGCACGCCCGTTGTAGCGCAGGATCGCATAGACCAGCAGCGCGGTGACAAAGACCGTGATCACGGTGATGATGATCAAAAGCATATGGTCCAGACCCTGCAGGTCACGGGCCAATTCCGTCGCGGCGGGCTGAAAGCCCATCTTGTGCGTCAGCGGCTGACCCACAACCTCCAGCTCCTGTGCGGCGGCAGCCAGGGGCATCGCCCCGGCAAATCCGGCCAGACCGGCGGCAAATCCCTTTTGAATGGTCGAAAGACGCATGTTCGTTTCCCGTCACAGTGCGCGGCTTGGCCGCTGCTTCTTTCGGTCCCGCGTGACACCCGCAACAAGTACCACGCAGAATCCCGTTGTTTCCGGCCTGCTTGAAACCATATTAGAGGCAGCGCGACAAGCAAAACCGTTGCGGCAAAAGCGCGCCATTTGACACAGATCAAGGACAGCACCCCATGACCGATGCGCCCTTCCGGCCCTTCGAAACCCTTTTGGATGAAGGGGTTGCGCTGTCCATCCTGCGTCAGGCCACCGCCGGTGCCGACGACGGTGAACTCTTTCTCGAACGCAAAAGATCCGAAGGCATCGTGCTCGATGACGGCCGGATCAAGACCGCAGCCTATGACGCCTCCGAAGGCTACGGCCTGCGCGCCGTGCGGGGCGAGGTCGCAGGCTACGCCCATTCCACCGAAATCAGCGAAAAATCGCTGCGCCGCGCGTCGGAAACCGCCCGCCTTGCCGTCGGCGCCGGCGGCGGCACGCTTGCGCCCGCCCCCAAAGGCACCAACGTCAAACTCTACTCCGACGCCGACCCGATGGCCGACGCCTCCTTCGCAGGCAAACTCGATGTGCTGAAAGAAATCGACGCCTACGCCCGCGCGCTCGATCCCCGCGTGGTGCAAGTCTCGGCCACCCTCTCGGCCGGCTTGCAAGAGGTCGAAATCCTCCGCCCCGAAGGCACCCGCCTGACCGATATCCGCCCCATGGCCCGCCTGAACGTCTCGGTCATCGTCGAACATGCGGGCCGCCGCGAACAGGGCGGCATGGGCGGCGGCGGCCGCTTCGGCCTTGCCCGCCTGATCGAAGCCTCGCACTGGAAACCCATGGTTGACGAAGCCTTGCGCATCGCCCTCGTCAACCTCGACGCCGTCCCCGCCCCCGCTGGCATGATGGATGTCGTCCTCGGCCCCGGCTGGCCCGGCATCTTGCTGCACGAAGCGATCGGCCACGGGCTGGAAGGCGACTTCAACCGCAAGCAAACCTCGGCCTTCGCGGGCCTTCTGGGCCAGCGCATCGCCGCGCCGGGCGTGACCGTGCTGGATGACGGCACCATCCCCGACCGCCGCGGTTCCATCAGCGTCGATGACGAAGGCACCCCCTCGGCCAAAAACGTGCTGATCGAGGACGGCATCCTTGTGGGCTACATGCAAGACCGCCAGAACGCCCGCCTGATGGGTGTCGCCCCCACCGGCAACGGAAGGCGCGAAAGTTTCGCCCATATCCCCATGCCGCGCATGACCAACACCTACATGCTGGCAGGCAGCGACGACCCCGCCGCTATCCTTGCCGACCTGAAAGACGGCATCTATGCCGTGGGCTTCGGCGGCGGTCAGGTCGATATCACCAACGGCAAGTTCGTGTTCTCCTGCACCGAGGCTTACCGCGTCCAGAACGGCAAGATCATCGCCCCCGTCAAGGGCGCCACCCTGATCGGAGATGGCGCAACGGCGCTCAAACAGATCCGCGCCATCGGCAACGACCTCGCCCTTGACCCCGGCATCGGCAATTGCGGCAAGGCCGGCCAATGGGTGCCCGTGGGCGTGGGCCAACCCACCCTGATGATCGGCGGCCTGACCATCGGCGGCTCGGCCGCCTGACCGGCAGGGGGGCGCACCCGCGCCCCCCTGACCCCCGCGCGCGCCGCAAAACCCTTAACCGCTCCTTACCGGCCGAAAAAATCCGTATGCATCCCCTGTGCATCCGGTCTTTCCCCGATTTCCGGCCCTTTCCGGCAGGAACCGCACCAAAGCGTGCACATCCCGTGCATAGCCCTACGCATCCGCAGCCACAGCCCAGACCGCCCCCAAGGCTATGATAAAAGCCACGATTATCACCACTTCCGGTCCACCCGCCGCCAGCAATCCCGCCCCCAGCGGCGCAGAAACCCCCATCGCCACCAGTCCCGGTATCGCCATCAACCCCGCAGTAACCCCGTACCGCTCCTGCCCCAACCGCTCGGCCACCAGCACCGGCCGAAGGATGGTCAATATCCCCATCCCCGCCCCCTGCAGTATGGCAAAGCCAAAGGCGAGCACGTGCAACCCTGCCGAAAACCACAGGAAAACCGGCGCGGCGACAACAGCCGCCATCGTCACCCACAGCGCGAACCGGCTTCCCATGCGCCCGCCCGCCCCCATCAGGGCCAGCCGCCCGACCACCTGTGCAGGCCCCACCGTCGCCGCCGCAGCCACCCCGACTGCCGCCGCCAGACCCAACCCCTCGAACATCGGCCGCAGGTAGTTCATCAGCATCCAGTGGTTCAAATTCACCAACGAAAACAACAGCGCCAACCGCAGGAACGCCCGCTCCGTCACGATCCCCCGCCATGGCAGCACCAGCCGCGCCCGATCCCGAACCTCGTCCGGAACCGCCCGCGCCACCACTCTTGCCGCGAGGCCCTGCAGGGGCAGCACCAACCCCAACGCCACGAAAACCCCAACCCACACAGCCACTTGCCAGCCGAAATGCCCCGCCAGCCACGCCCCTGCCGGAAAGGCCAGCGTGCTTGCCAGACCCGCCACCAGCGTCACCTTGGTGATCGACTCCCGTGCCCCAGCCCCGTGCCGCCTGACCAGCAAGCCGAAACACACGTCATAAAGACACATCGCCTGCGAAACGCCCAATCCGGCCCATGCCACCAGATAGCCGACAGGGGTAACCCAGACCGCCAGCACCCCCAGCGCCAAGGCCCCCACGACCGGCCCGACTGTCAGCAAGGCCACCGCCTGCCCCCGATCCACCGCCCGCCCGCAAACAGGCGCAAGCACCGCAGACACCGCAATCGCAAGGGTCGGCCCCGCTGCAAGCACCCAATGCGGCCAGTCCAGCCCTTGCTGCCAATACAGGATCAGCGCCGCGAAAATATAGAAAAAACAGGCATATCCCAGCATCTGCGCTGCCGCCAGACACCAGACGGCAGCGCGTTCGCTCATAGCTGGTAGATCGCGCCGAATTTCGCTTCGAGGTAATCGAGAAGCGGCCCTTCGTCCGGCTCGAACCCGCAAGCCTCGGCAATCGTGTCCTTCGGCTCGCGCAGGCCGCCATGCCGCTGTAACCGCTCGCGCAGCCAACCTGTCGCGGGCGTCGCATCACCCTTGGCCAAGGCCGCGTCCAGATCGGGCACGTCTGCCCGCAGCGCACGGTGCAGGCATCCGGCGTAAACATTTCCAAGGCTATACGTGGGGAAATATCCGAACAGCCCAACCGACCAATGCACATCCTGCAACATGCCATGCGAAGGACGATCGACCGCCACACCGAAATCTGCAAGGAACCGCGCGTTCCACGCGTCTTCCAGATCCTTGACGGAAAGTGACCCGCCGATCAGGTCGCGCTCCAGATCGAAGCGCATCATGATATGCAGGTTATACTGCACCTCGTCGCTTTCGGTGCGGATATAACCCGGCGAAACACGGTTAACGGAAGCATAAAACTCATCCGCCGAGGTGATGCCAAACTCCCCGAACCGCTCGCGCATCTGGGTAAACATCCAGCCGGTAAAGGCACGGCTCCGGCCAAGCTGGTTCTCGTAGATCCGGCTCTGGCTTTCGTGCACCCCCATCGACACCCCCGCGCCAAGCGGCGTCAGACGGTAATCGCTGTCGATGCCAAGCTCGTAACAAGCGTGACCAACCTCATGGATTGTCGAGTAAAAACAGTTGAACGGGTCAGCCTCGGCCACCCGCGTGGTGATGCGCGCATCATCTCCCGACCCCGAACTGAAGGGGTGAACTGCAAGGTCCAGCCGCCCCCTCTCCCAGTCATATCCGAACGCAGTCGCCAGATCGCGCGCCATTCGCATCTGCGCATCCGCCCCGAACGACCCTTGCAGCGCCGCAGGCTGCTTTGCCGCCCCCAGCACCTTGGCCCGCAGCGCCACCAGCCGTGGCCGCATCCGGTCGAACATCGCCCCGATCCCCGCCGCCGTAGCACCGGGTTCGTAATCGTTCAGCAGCGCGTCATAGGCATCGCCGCCCGCCGCCAGACAGGCCGCCTCTTCCTGCCGCAACCGGATAACATCCTGCAATATTGGCAGAAATCCCGGCACATCCTCCTTGGCCCGCGCTTGCGCCCAGACCCCCTGAGCCACCGAAGTCACCCGCGCCAATTCCTGCGCCAGCCGTGCCGGAACTTTCACCGACCGCTCGTACGACCGCCGGATATGGCGCAACTGCGCCGCAGCCACCGCATCGGCAGGCTCGGCCTTTGCCAGCCATTCCCCCACCCGCGGATCGGTGCGCCGCGCATGTAGCACCCCCTCCATGGCCGACATCTCTTCCGACCGCTGCTCGGCAGCGCCCCGCGGCATCATCGTTTCCTGGTCCCAGCCAAGCCGCCCCGCCACCTGCCCCAGCGCCTCGGTCTCGCGCTGGAACGCCATCAACTCGTCGTAAGCAGTTGTCATTGCGTCCCTTTCCGGATCGAACCCGCAACAGGATATTGCGCCAGATGCCGCGCCCGGATGATCAGCACCCACAGGACAACCGCCCCGATCTGATGCGTAATCGCCACATGAACCTGCGCCGCCGTCAACGCGGCAAAGATGCCAAGTGCCACCTGCGCCACGAGCATCGCCAAGACCATATGACACGCAGCCCGTGTTATCCCATGCGGAGACTTCCGCCCCCGCAGCCACACGACCACACCGAAAGCGAACAAAAGATACCCGGACATGCGGTGAATGAACTGCACCAGCCCCGGATTTTCAAAGAAAGCCTGCCACCACATCCCATTGGGCACATAGAAAGCATCCGCCGGAAAGAACTGCCCGTTCATGTCGGGCCAAGTCGGAAAGGCCCGCCCGGCATCGATCCCCGCAACCAGCGCGCCAAGCAGAATTTGCAGGAACGCAAAGTGCATCAGCCCCGTCGTCATCCCGAACAGCTTGACCTCGCGCCCCCGCCGCGCCTGCATCAACTCGGCCTCCGACCGGCCGAGCAGGAACACATACCAGGCGATAAGCCCAAGGATGACAAAGGCAATCCCCAGATGCGTCGCCAAGCGGTATGACGCCACATCCACCATCTCGCCCTTCAACCCCGATGACACCATCCACCAGCCGATGGCCCCTTGCAACCCGCCCAGCGCACCCACGCCAAGCAGCCGCCCGGTCCATCCCGCAGGGATTTGCCGCGTCACCAGAAAGCCAACGAACCCGACCACCCAGACTAGCCCGATCACGCGGCCAAGCTGCCTGTGCCCCCATTCCCACCAGAAGATCGTCTTGAACTCGGAAAGCTCCATCCCCTTGTTCTGCAACTGGTATTCGGGGCTGGCCTGATACTTGGCGAACTCCACAGCCCAAGCCGCATCGTCCAGCGGCGGCAGCGCCCCTGTCACGGGCCGCCATTCGGTGATCGACAGCCCTGAATCCGTCAGCCGCGTCAAGCCACCCACCGCGATCATGCAGGCAACCAGCAGGAACAGCACCGCCAGCCACGCCCTGATGCCGCGCCGTGCGCCGGTTCCCCGCGCCCCGATCATCCCGCCCGCAGGCGCCGCCGGGACTGCTCCTCCCGCCCCGACATCCTCGAAAATGCTGCGTTTTCCGGCCATTCCCCGTCTCCCGTCTTTGTGCCGCAACGGTAGGCTTCCCCGCCCGCCGCTTCAAGGTACTGCGACACCAAAGCCCATCAAGGCCCCGTGCGCCCCCCCTCTACCCGCTTTCACACTTGCCCAAATATCCTCGGGGGTCCGGGGGTGGAAAACCCCCGGCGGCCAACCGAAAGCGCGGCCTCAGCCCTGCTTTTTCAACATAAAGGCGATCTGCCGCAGCATCCCGTGAAAGGTCTGCACCTCGGCCCGCGTCAGCCCCAGCCGGGCCCACATGTTGCGCAGATTCAGCTTCATGCCCTCGGCCTTGTCGGGCGGAAAGAAGAAGCCCGCCGCATCAAGCCGCTCCTCGAAATGGTCGCCCAGTTTCTCGACATCCACGCGCGACGCAAATTCGGTGCGCGCCAACCCCATCACCTCGGGGGCCACCGCTTCCGTCTGCCGCCGCCATTCATACCCCATCAGCAAAGCACATTGAGCCAGATTCAAAGACGGAAATTCGGGGTTCACCGGCACGGTCACGATGGCATTTGCCAGTGCCACATCCTCGTTCTCCAGCCCCGCGCGTTCCGGCCCGAACAGCACGCCGACGCGCTTGCCCTCCGCCGCCATCGCCCGCGCCATCTCCATCGCGCGCTCGGGTGTCACCACCGGCTTGACCAGCTCGCGCCCCCGTGCGGTGGTGGCAAAGACATAGTCGCAATCCGCAATCGCCGCCTGAACGTCGGGAAACAGCCCCGCATTGTCCAGCAATCGCCCCGCACCCGAGGCCATGGCCACCGCCTTGGGGTTCGGCCAGCCGTCCCGCGGATCGACGATCCGCATCCGCTCGAGGCCGAAATTCAGCATCGCCCGCGCCGCAGCCCCGATGTTCTCGCCCATCTGCGGGCGGACAAGGATGAAACTCGGTGCAATCATCTCCGGTGCGGCCATCGGTCCCTCCCTATGGGCAAAGTCTCGTCCCCGCGATACGCGCCCCGCCATTGCAGGGCAAGCACCCTCGGCCATGGTCAACCCCGCAAACATAGGCTAATGCGATGAAAACGCCGACCGGAGCGCATCATGGCCGATCAAGACCGTCCGCAAATCTATCTCGTCACCCCGCCCGAATTCGACCTCGACACCTTTCCCGACCGTCTTGCCGCCGTGCTCGACGGGGCCGAGATCGCCTGCCTGCGCCTCGCTCTGGCGACCAAGGATGAAGACCGCGTGCTTCGCGCCGCCGACGCCCTACGCCAGACCTGCCACGCCCGCGATGTCGCCATCATCATCGAACGCCACGTCCTCCTCGTCGACCGCCTCGGCCTCGACGGCGTGCACCTGACCGATGGCGCCCGCTCGCTCCGCAAGGTCCGCAAGGACCTGCCCGATGCGATCATCGGCGCCCATTGCGGCGCGACCCGCCACGAAGGCATCACCGCTGCCGAACAGGGCACCGATTACGTCGCCTTCGGCCCCGTCGGCGCCACCCCGCTGGGCGATGGCAGTCTGGCAGACTGGGACCTGTTCGAATGGTGGTCCGAAATGATCGAGGTTCCGGTCGTTGCCGAAGGTGCCCTGACCGCCGAACTCGTCGAAAAATTCGGTCCCGTCACCGATTTCTTCGCCTTGGGCGAAGAAATCTGGAACACCGACGCGCCGCTCTCAACCCTCAAGTCCCTGCTTGCTCCGCTGGGCTGAACCCAACGCCACAGTCGCGGCCTGAATTTTCGCAGAAAATTCGTGCCGACTAAAGCACCAGCGCAGCGCGCACGGCCGCCTCGCAATGGGCGGCCAGCGCCTTGCGGTCAGGAAAGTCCTCGACCGCGGCCGCTTTGTGAAACACCACCTCGACCCGCCCCTGCCGGCCTTGCATCAACACCCGCAGGAAATGGCCGCCAAATGTCATGTCCGCCCACCAGCCATAGAACCGCGAGTCCTGTCCCCGGGGTGCATGATAGACCAGCGTCACCGGCTGGATCTGCATCACCTCGTCCAGCCCATGGGTGTAGAACGCCGCGAAAAGCGTTGATTTGAAAGGCAGAACCCGAACGCCATCGGTGCTGGTCCCTTCGGGAAAGAACGCAAGCCTGTGACCCGCCCGCAGCCTGTCCTCGAACAATCGCTGCTGCACCTTGGCTTCGCGCCCCTTCCTCGCAATGAAAACGGTGCCCGTCGCCCGTGCCAGCCAACCGATGCCCGCCCAGCCCGCCACTTCGGATTTCGCCACGAAATAGACCTGCGCCGCTGCGTTCAACGCGAAGATATCCATCCACGACGCATGGTTCGCCACCATCGCCCCGCGCCCCTGCATAGGCTCTCCCCGCACCGTCACCGGCAAGCGCAGGATCACAAAGGCCGCCTTGCAGACGAATTGCGTGATATGCGGCGTCCACGGCCGGTCCAGCCCGAACAGAGGCCGCTCGACCAGCCGCACCAACAGCAAAACCACCAGACCGCCATAGGTCACCAGACCCAAGGCCAGCCCGCGCCACAGCGCACGTCCCCAGCCCGCCACGCCGGCCCTCGCATAGACCATCTCCTCGGCCTTCCACCCCTCGCCGCTCATGCGCGGCCCTTGGTGTAAAAGCCGCGATGTCGCTCGGACATCCGGCCCGTATCCATCACCAGACAGACATCGGTTGTATTGAAGGCATGGTCGATCCACGCGCCCTCTCCCACGAAACCGCCCAGCCGCAGATAGGCCTTTATCAGCGCCGGAGTGGCCGCCATCGCCGCCTTGCGGTCCAGCGCCGCGACCGGCAGCAGGTCCATCGGCTGGCACCCCTCGCGGGCCTGCACCCGCAAGCCTTCGGGGGCCAGATGGTGATGATGCAGATAGGCCAGCGATTGCGTCAGCGCCGCAATGTCGGTGCCATGGAAGCTCGCCGCCCCGAACAGGATCTCGATATCCCGCTCGAGCACATAATCGGCCAGTGCGTTCCACAGATGATACATCGCCGTCCCGCCGCGATGATCGGGATGCACGCACGACCGCCCCAGTTCCAGCAGCTTGCGCCCGCTTTGCCGCAAGGGCTGCAGATCGAACTCGCTTTCGGAATAGAAACGCTCGCCCGGACCCAGCCGGTCCGACGGCAACAACCGGTAAGCGCCCACCACATCGTCAAGCTGGTCCGCATCGCGCCGCTGGTCGATCAGCAATAGATGGTCGAAGACCGGATCGAACGCGTCCCGCTCCAGCCGCCCGTCATGGTCGACCATAGGCCCCGATGCGCCCAGCTCCTCGACGAAGACCGTGTATCGCAAGCGCTGCGCCGCCCGCAGGTCGCGCGCATCGCGGGCGAGCCGCAGCGTAAAGATCGACGCATCAACGCCCGTCATTGCCCATCCCGTCGGGCCAGCCATCCACTCCACGCCCTACGGCGCTTACTTATGGTCTGCCTGCCCGCTGTGCAACGCCATCCCGCTGCGCGACCCTGCGCCATTCTCGCCATAGTCGGGCAAAAGCCATGCCCATTGGCAACCATCGGTTGCATTAAGTGCGAAAATTCACAAGATCATCGAGGAAGATCGAAGACGATCACCAGTTCAACCCGGTTCCCGTCAACCACCACCTTGCCCGCATGTTCGAAATTCACCGTAACGCGCCCGCCGATATTGGACTGCACCTGCCCCAACCCCCAGTCGGGTTGCGACGGATGGCGCACGAACATGCCCGGTTCCAGCAAGGACATCATCGTTTCACCCCTCCCCTGTGTAGGCCTGTATGACCGATCCAGCCCAGCAACTTGCAGCACTCGTCGGCTCGCGCCTGTGCCATGACCTTATCAGCCCGATCGGGGCGATCGGCAACGGCGTAGAATTGATGGCGCTCGACCCGCGCCCGAAACCGGCCGAAATCGCGCTTCTGGCCGATAGCGTGGCTTCGGCCAATGCAAGGCTGCGCTTCTTCCGCATCGCCTTCGGCGTGGCGACACAGGGACAGTCGACCAGCCGGATAGAAATCGTGCCGCTGCTCGGCGATCTTTACCGCACGGGCCGGATCGCGGTCGACTGGACCAGTCCGGTCGATCTGTCACGCGCCGAAGTAAAGCTCGCATTCCTGTTGATCCTCTGCGCCGAACACGCGATCCCGACGGGCGGCAACATCAAGGTGGTCCATGACGACAACGGATGGCACATCACGGCCGCATCGCCGCGTCTGCGTCACGACAGCGCCTTGTGGTCGCTGCTCGATACCCCTTTCGGCGGCCCCGAGGTCGAACCCGCGCAGGTCCAGTTTCCGCTCGCAGGGCTGATGCTCGACCATCTCGCGCGCCGCGTCACGGTCGATGTGGCGCTGACAAACCTGACGATCAGCTTCTGACCGTTCCGTCGCCGGTGACCAGATATTTGAAGCTGGTCAACTGCTCGGCCCCCACCGGCCCGCGCGCATGCAGCTTGCCGGTAGCGATGCCGATCTCACCCCCCATCCCGAACTCGCCCCCGTCAGCGAACTGGGTCGAGGCATTCCGCATCAAGATCGCGCTGTCCAGCCGTTCAAAGAAACGGGCCGCGGTCGCGTCGTTTTCGGTCAGGATCGCCTCGGTGTGGCTCGACCCGTAGCGCCGGATATGGGCAATCGCCTCGTCCACCCCGTCGACAAGCTTTGCCGCGATGATCTTGTCGAGGAATTCGCGCCCGAAATCATCGGCCGCCGCCTGCACCGTTCCGGGCACCTTCAGCAACTCGCCCGTCGTGCGCACCTCGACACCGGCGGCCAGCAGATCCTCTATCAGCACCGCACCGTGCCTGGTATAAAACTGCCAATCGATCAGCAGACACTCGGCCGCCCCGCAAATCCCGGTCCGCCGCGTCTTCGCGTTCAGCACCACGGCCCGCGCCTTGGCCAGATCGGCATCGCGGTCGGCGTAAACATGGCAGATGCCTTCCAGATGGGCAAAGACCGGCACCCGCGCCTCGGCCTGCACAAGGCCGACCAGCCCCTTGCCACCACGCGGCACGATCACATCGATGTAGTGCACAGCCCGCAGCATCGCCTCGACCATGGCGCGATCACGCGTCGGAACCAACTGGATCGCCGCTTCCGGCAGGTTCGCCTCGCGCAGCCCCTGTACCATGCAGTCATGGATCGCTTCCGACGAATGGAAGCTCTCGCTCCCGCCGCGCAGGATCACGGCATTGCCCGCCTTCAGACACAAGGCCCCCGCATCGGCCGTGACGTTCGGGCGGCTTTCATAGATCACCCCGATCACGCCGAGCGGCGTTGCGACCCGCTGGATATGCAATCCCGACGGCATGTCCCATTCCGCCAGCACCCGCCCCACCGGATCGCGCTGTTCGGCAACCGACCGCAACCCGTCGACGATGGCGCGGACACGCCCTTCATCCAGCCGCAAACGGTCGAGCATCGCCGGCGACAGCCCCTTCTTTTCGGCAAAATCCATGTCCAGCACATTGCCATCCAGTATCTCTTGCCGCCGCGCCCAGACCGCATGCGCCGCGCTGGTCAGCGCCGCCGCCTTCCGCTCGGATGATGCATAAGCCAGTTCCGCAGCAGCAGCCCGCGCCTTGGCCCCGATATCGGCCATCATGCCCGAAAAAGTTCCATCCATGGCCCGCGCCTTCCGCATTTTCTGTCCAAAAATATCCCACGGGGGTGCGGGGGTGTGAAACCCCCGCTTGGCCGTCGGCAGCTAGATCACCATGTCATCGCGATGGATCAGCGCGGCCCGCCCGGCATAGCCGAGGATGCCCTCGATCTCGCCCGATTTATGCCCTGCGATCCGCTTCGCCTCATCCGCGGTATAGCGGATCAGGCCCTTGCCCAATCCCGCCCCGTCAGGCCCGACAATCGCCACCGGCTCGCCGCGCCCGAAATTCCCCGAAACCGCGCGCACCCCTGCCGGAAGCAGCGATTTTCCGGCGCGCAGGGCGGTCACCGCGCCGGCATCCACCGTTACTTCTCCGCGCGGCTTCATCGCATTGATCCAGCGCTTGCGCGCCACCTGCGGATCGGCTCCGGCCACGAACCATGTCCGCGCCGCCCCCTCGGCCAGTGCCTTCAAGGGGCGCAGCACAGACCCCTCCATGATCGCCATGGCACAGCCGCCGGCCACGGCGGTCTTGGCCGCCATCACCTTGGTCTTCATTCCGCCCTTGGATAGGCCCGAAATCGGATCACCCGCCATCGCCTCCAACTCGGGCGTGATGGTCTCGACCAGATCGAAGCGCTGCGCGGTCGGGTCTTCCTTCGGGTTGGCCGAATAGAACCCGTCTACATCCGACAAAAGGATCAACTGGTCCGCACCCACTGTCACCGCAATCTGCGCGGCCAGCCGGTCGTTATCGCCAAAGCGTATCTCGTCGGTCGCCACCGTGTCATTCTCGTTCACAATGGGCACCACGCCCAGCCCCAGAAGGGTTTCCATCGTCGCGCGGCTGTTCAGATAGCGCCGCCGGTCGGTCGTATCCTCCAGCGTGACCAGCACCTGCCCCGTGGTGATGCCATGCGGTGCCAGCACCTCCTCATAGGCCCGGGCCAGCCGGATCTGCCCGACCGCCGCCGCCGCCTGCGACTGTTCCAGCGTCAAGGCCCCGTCCGGCAGCCCCAGCACCCGCCGCCCCAGCGCGATGGACCCGGACGATACCAGAACCACATCCGTCCCGCGCAGCTTGACCTCGGCCACATCCAGCGCCAAGGCCGATAGCCATCCCTGCTTCAGTCCCTGCTTGCCCACCAGAAGTGCGGACCCGATCTTGACGACCAGCCGCTTGGCATTTCGGATGTCAGGCGCACAAAGCGCGCTCAGGGCTGCCAAGGCACATGCTCCACTTCGGGGGCGGCCCCCTGTATCTCGCCATAGATCGCCCGCAGCACATCCTGCAAACCGGTCTGGGCCACACCCGAAATCACATGCACTTTGCCGCCCGAGGCTTTTTCCAGGGCCTTCCTGCGGGTGGTGATGGTTTTCTGGTCAAGCGCATCGCATTTGTTCAGCGCCACCACGCGGCGCTTGTCGCCCAGAATGTCGGAATAGGCCTCAAGCTCGGTCACGATGGTGCGGTAATCCTTGGTGATCGTGCTCGACGTGCCGTCAACCAGATGCAGCAGCACCTTGCAGCGTTCGACATGCGCCAGAAACTGCATGCCAAGGCCGCGCCCCTCGCTTGCGCCCTCGATCAGGCCCGGAATATCGGCCATCACGAATTCACGCCCGTCAACGCCCACGACGCCAAGGTTCGGCACCAGCGTGGTGAACGGATAGTCGGCAATCTTCGGCCGCGCATTCGACACGGCAGCAAGGAAAGTCGACTTCCCCGCATTCGGTAACCCCACCAGCCCCGCATCGGCGATCAGCTTCAATCGTAACCATATCGTGCGCTCGACCCCCTCTTGCCCCGGATTGGCCCGCCCCGGCGCGCGGTTGGTCGACGATTTGAAATAGAGGTTCCCGAACCCGCCGTTACCTCCCTTGGCCAAAAGCACACGCTGGCCGACCCGCGTCAGGTCGGCAATCACCGTCTCTTCATCCTCGTCGAGGATTTCGGTCCCCAAAGGCACCTTCATGACGATGTCATCGCCGGTCTTGCCGGTGCGCTGGCTGCCCATGCCGGGCTGGCCATTCTTGGCAAAGAAATGCTGCTGGTAGCGATAATCGATCAGCGTGTTCAGCCCGTCGACCGCCTCGGCCCAGACCGACCCGCCATTGCCACCATCGCCGCCATCCGGCCCACCGAATTCGACGAACTTCTCACGCCGGAAGCTCACGCATCCGCCCCCGCCGCCACCCGAGCGGATATAGACTTTGGCAAGGTCGAGGAACTTCATGGCGTCAGGCTTTCAACAGGGTCAGACACAGCCGATAGATCACAATGCCCCAAGGCTCAAGCCTTGCGGTATCGAACCGGAGAATCTCTCCCGTTCATCTCGGCACAAAATACTCGGCGGGGGTGCGGGGGTGCAAAACCCCCGCTCCGACAGGGCCGCTCAATCCAGCTTGCAGATATAGGTCCAGGTCGGCACCCGCGCGTTGCGTGCGACCGAGAAGGTCTCGGCATCGCCAAGATAGACGAAGCCAGCATTCGTCAGCACCCGCGCCGATCCGGGGTTGTCCTGAAACACCTCGGCAAAGATCGTCCGGTTGCCTTGCGGATTGGCACCGACAAGCGCCCGCACGGCATCCGACGCGAAACCCGCGTTCCAGAAGGCGGGCGCGACCCAGTAGCCGATCTCGGATTGCTTGCGATCCCACTTCGTCTCGTCCATGCGCTTCAGGCTTATGACGCCCAGCACCTCGGCCAGACCGCTGGCCGATCCGTCGAGCACCCAGACATCCTCGTCATTCTTGCCCGACATCGCACGGGTGACGAAAGCCTCGGCCGCTCCGGGTGGCAAGGGATGCGGGATCGAGCGCGTCGCTTCCGCCACGCGGCGATCCCCGGAATACATCGCGAAAAGCCCAGCGTCCGACCGCCGTACCGGACGCAGCACGAAGCGCCCCGCCGGGATAAAGGCCGCAGCCCCGCGCAGCGGGCTGTTGGTGTTCGCCGTCAAATCCACTGTCGTCATGGCTTCCCTCCTGTCGAAGCGCATGTCGGGGGCCCGAGACCCCCTTCAAACCTTACGGACCGGCACCAGAAAATCTGACACCTGCATCCACCTCTTTTCCGCCAAGCCCCTCCGCATGCCGAAAAAAACGAGCGGGGGACCGGCCTTTCGGCCGATCCCCCTTTTACAAACCGATTGTAAAGGTTCGGCTTACTCGGCTGCCTCCGCGACGGGCAGAACCGAAATAAAGGTGCGGCCTTTCAGGCCTTTCTTGAACGCCACGCGGCCTTCGGTCACGGCAAAGATCGTGTGATCCACGCCCATGCCGACGCCCTGACCGGGGAAATAGGTCGTGCCGCGCTGGCGGACGATGATATTGCCCGGAATGGCAGCCTGACCGCCATAGAGCTTCACGCCGAGACGGCGACCGGCCGAGTCGCGGCCGTTGCGGGATGAACCGCCTGCTTTCTTGTGTGCCATGAGTGATTACTCCGTAGCAGCAGCGGCCTTGGCGGCACGCTTCGGTTTCGCGGAAGCTTCTGCCACGACGGGGGCAGCAGCGGCGGAATTGTGCACGGCGCGGCGCGCGATGGCCGTGCCAACGGCAGCGGCGACGCCCGACGTGTCGGCGCCCGAAGCCAGGACTTCGGTCACGCGCAGCAGCGTCAGTTGCTGGCGGTGGCCTTTGGTGCGCTGCGACGAGTGCTTACGACGGCGCTTGACGAAGTGGATCGTCTTGACGCCCTTGATCTGGTCGATGACCTCGGCCACGACGCCAGCACCGGCAACGGTGGGCACGCCA
This sequence comes from Gemmobacter aquarius, assembly GCF_003060865.1. NCBI lineage: Bacteria > Pseudomonadati > Pseudomonadota > Alphaproteobacteria > Rhodobacterales > Paracoccaceae > Paragemmobacter > Paragemmobacter aquarius. The sequence continues at coordinate 1,315,034 of NZ_CP028918.1, read as the reverse complement.
ACGGTGACGGTTTCGCCGCCGACCATCAGGATTTCGTTGAACTGCACCTTGTCACCGGCATTGGCATCCAGCTTTTCAACGCGCAGAACGTCACCCGCCTGCACCTTGTACTGCTTGCCACCGGTCTTGAGGACCGCAAACATGGTCTTTCCTTCACTTTGCTCCGCGTCCTGTGGCCCCTTGCGGAGTTTTGGGGTCTCCCCCGCCTCGGACAGCGCGCCCCGCTTGAGGCGTCATTGAAAATAGGATCAAGGCGAGACTCGCGCCTCGCCAGGATGCGGGCTTATCGGCAAATCGCTTATCCGAGTCAAGCGCCAAAGGGGCCGCCGCCCCCTTGGACGGTTCAGATATCCTGCCCGTTCATCTGCAGCGCCGCCGCTGCGCCCAAGGCCTCCGAAATCGGCACGAAAACGGCGTCGAACGCCACAAACAGCGCAGAGTTCAGCACCTGCCCGGCAGGGGACGCCGAAAACTCGACGTATTGCCGCAATTCGTCATCCGTCAACGACGAATAGGCAAGGCCCAGATAAGGGTAAACCCACTCCTCGGTCTGGTTACGGATATCCGGCTCTTGTCCCCAAACGTCCGAAAGGATTTCCCCTTCGTCCATTTCCCCCGCAAACGCGCCAGTTCCCGCCATGCCGTGATAAAAGGCGAGGTTCGAATTCAACGCCCCCATGACATTCGATTCGATCAGGTCGTTCACTTCGGCAAAGCGGCGCAAAAGATCGGCCCGTTCCCCGCCCCCGGCCTGCAGATCGCCCCAGGCCAATCGCGCCGCCGCCTCGGTCTCCTCGTCGAGCAAGGCCCGCCGCGCCTCGAGTTCAAGCATAAGTACCCGCTGCCCGAGGGACGACGCAAAGAATGCCTCAGCCTTCGTCGCATCGGCTGTCTTGCCGGCCAACTGCTCTGTCAGCTTCGCGGCAAAGACCGACTTCATCCTGGCCGCACTGTAGATGCCCGCCACAGTCGCCTTCCAGGATGCGCCACCCGCATCGGGAAACATCTCGTCCTCGATGGACACGCCGTAATCCACCCCTTCGCTGCGGAGGACATCGATCACATCGTCGATCTGCATGGTGCCGATCAACTTGGCCACGGCCCCCTGATCCTCGGCCGAAACAGCAGCCTGTCCGACAGAGGTTTCTGCAAGCAGCACAGAGGGCACCAAGAAGCCAAGGCAAGCCACAAGCGCAGGCGACAAAAGAGCCAGGCGGGGCAGGAAGTGGGTCATAATCGCTCCGGACCAAAGGGACATATCTGTGGCATGGTGGCGGGACATCCCGGCCTTCCGATAGCTATGCTGCCCGAATGGCGTTGCCAAGTCAGGCCTTTCGCAGCGCCCGCCAAGCGGCAAGACCCCGCCTTCGTCCGGCTCCGTGCCGGGGCCGCAAGAATCCCGCAATCGTCGCCGCTTTGGGACTTGCATGCCCCGAAAGACCCCGTTACATCCCCGCCCCAGACGACCCCCTAAGCGCGGAGAGGTGGCGGAGTGGTCGATCGCGCCGGTCTCGAAAACCGGAGTGGGTGCAAGCCCACCGTGGGTTCGAATCCCACCCTCTCCGCCATTAGCAACTAGTTTCACTGAATAAGATCACCGATTTGGCGTCTTACCCATCGTTAAACCCGTCAACCGGCTCTGTTGCACAAATCCTGTCAGGGATTCATCTCGTGAATCCAGCGTGATAGCTGGAGGCCATGAGCAGACCGAACACACCGACCTACAAGACGCTGAACTGGCCCGCGTATAACAAGGCGCTCAAGCGTCGCGGATCGCTGGCGATCTGGTTCGATCCTGAGATGGTTTGGGCGGCGAAGCCCACCGGCAAGCGCGGGCGACAGCCCGTCTACAGCGACGCCGCCGTCCAGACCTGCCTGACGATAGAGGTGCTGTTCGGCTTGGCGCTGCGGCAAACGACCGGGTTCATGGAGAGCCTGCTTTGCCTTATCGGTCTGGATTGGGATGTGCCCGACTTCAGCACCCTGAGCCGTCGCCAGACGACCCTTGCCGTCAACATTCCGCATCGGGGGTCGCAGGGTCCGCTGCATCTTTTGATCGACAGCACCGGGATCAAGGTGGAGGGTGAAGGCGAGTGGAACGCGCGCAAGCATGGCGGTCCCAAGCGCCGCGTCTGGCGCAAGATTCACATCGGGATCGATGAGCAAACGTTGGAGATCAGGGCGGTTGAGGTCACCAGCAGCGACACAGGCGACGCGCCCATGTTGCCGGAGTTGCTCTGCCAGATCCCTCCCGATCAGCAGATCGCAAGCGTCACAGCCGACGGGGCCTACGACACGCGCAAGTGCCACGACGCCATCGCCGAACGCGGGGCCCATGCCGTGATCACGCCCCGCAAGAACGCCAAGCCGTGGAAGGCGATCACGGCAGGCGCGGTCGCGCGCAACGAAGCACTGCGGGCATCGAAATACCTGGGCCGTGCGCTCTGGCGACGATGGAGCGGATATCACCGCCGAAGCCGCACAGAAACGAAAATGCACTGCGTCAAACTCCTGGGTCAAAGCCTCATGGCGCGGGACTTCGACCGCCAGGTCGCGGAGCTCCAGATTCGTGTTGCCGTGCTGAACGGCTACACCGCGCTCGGCATCCCCGTCACGAAAGTCGCAGGATAGCTCTGTCCGGGGACAGGGGAAGTCCGGACGCCAGCCAATTTGTGCAACAGAGCCGATGCGACCCGTTAAAAACGGGGCATTACCACCATACTTTCTGGTCGGACTACTGTCGAATGGGTGATATTGCTCACTTTCGTACTATTTACTAACGCCCGCCCCAAGAGTAGTTCATGATGTGTAGCGGTCGTACCCAACTGGAGTAAGCCAGAATAGTTTTCTGAATGCTACTCTTGCGCGCGCGTCACTTCCGTTAATTCTTGTGTAGCAAGTTAATTTTAATTTACTGTCGGGTTCATGGAATGGTCAGAATCTGCATTCAGTCCATATGCAGAGATCAGAAAATTTGAGTTCTTTATGCACGTACCCACAATCGCGACGCTAACTGCAATTCCGCCAAGATTCCATGGGTTGATGCCGACGCTAAATTCCCTGTTGGGTCAGACATTGCCGTTTGATGAGATTCGCCTCTACATACCGCTAGAATATCGCCGGTTTCCGCAGTGGGACGGGGTAGTACCGGAGGTCCCGGAGGGAGTGACAATTACACGTTGCCCCAAAGACTTTGGCCCTGCGACAAAAGTTCTTCCTGCTGCTAAGGCGCTGCGTGGCCGTAACGTGGACCTGTTATTCTGCGATGACGACAAGATCTATGATTTCAACTGGCATAAACGCTTCAAGAACTGCGCAGCTTTGAAACCTGGAACTTGCATTGTTGAAGCAGGTGAAACCTTTCCGGATATAGCGGACGGCGCGCGACCAGCCAATCGTCTACCTCGTGGGCGGCGCGAGCGGAAAAACTGGCTATACAGGTTGAAACGTTTAGCTAGCCTTGGCCTTCACAAACCCCATACATATCGTAATAGCGGGTATGTCGACCAAATCTCGGGCTACGGAGGTGTCTTAGTGCGCCCAGATTGGTTTGACGATTGCGCCTTCGATATTCCAGACGTTATGTGGACCGTCGATGACCCATGGTTATCTGGGCATCTTGAATTGATTGGCATACCGATTTGGCTAAACGGAAGCGGAAAACAGCCGAGGGCGTCAAGCGTGGGTGAACTCAACGCACTACTTAAGTTTGAAGAGCTGGGCCAAGGTCGGATTGCAGCTGATTTGATGGTGATTGAGTATTTTCGAATGACCTATGGCATCTGGCAGATCGGTGGGCAAGCCGAGAAAGATTTCGGGCGGATGACCGCATCTATGAAGGCTTTGTTGCGCAGAGCCTGATTTTGGTAGGTCTTTATTATGATTTATCGGCGGCATGGTTATTGTGGGGCGCGCTTACCGTAAATTCAACTGGTGCAGTGGCGCAGGCACTTTTGAGCATCCGTGACGCCCAAAAGCTGCGAGCTTGCACGCAGACTGCGTGCGATGCTTTGCAAACCTTTGCGACCGCTACACCTGCAACCCCAAGCGTTATCGGCGAGAACATCACTCGCATATGGATAAATTGTGTTACAACGCCCACATATAAAAGACGTCTCAGTGATTGCGCCAAATTTCAATCGTCGACTTTCGGGCGTGACATCAACGATTGTACGGTTGGTCCCAAGACAGGCAGCGCAAATGCCTATCGTTTCAGTTGGCCTAGGCCTTCCTGCAAACTTGCCTCAGATATCAATCTTGTCCTTGCTGACCATGTCACGTTTTGGGCCAAATGGCTGGCGCGTCTGGCACGCGCGACGCAATAGCGAGATGCTTGCTGGATTGGCGCTGCGCATTCTTTTGAGAAAGCGACTGAAGCTTATCTTTACCTCTGCCTCGCAGCGCAATCATTCACAATATACGCGCTGGTTGATCAGCCGCATGGATGCCGTATTGGCTACATCAGATAAATCTGCGAGCTATCTTAAATGCCAACCGCATATCATCAGTCATGGTATTGATACTGTGGAGTTTTCTCCAACTGATGACAAAAGAGCTGTTCGGTCCGCTTTAGGACTGCCAATTGGTGGAAAATTGATCGGCTGCTTCGGCCGCATTCGCTCAAACAAAGGTACAGACCTCTTTATATCAACCGCAATTAATCTTTGCAGACGTCATGCTGATCTTAATGCGGTCGTCCTTGGCCAGGCGATTGGCAGTAATAAAGCATTCCTGCATGCACTTGAGCAACGGGTTCGGACTGCAGGGTTAGAAGATCGCATTTTTTTTAGAGAACGCGTGCCGTTCGCCGCAATAGCTGACATGTATCGCGCGCTTGATCTCTATGTCGCGCCACAGCGCTGGGAGGGATTTGGCCTCACCCCAATAGAAGCTATGGCTTGCGGAGTGCCCGTGGTTGCAGCTGATGTCGGCACCTTCAGAAGCCAGATTGTTCATGGAGAAACAGGTTTTATCGTTGCGCCTGGATCTGCTTCGAAAATCACTGATGCAGTCGAGGTCTTGTTATTGGATCACAAACAGCGAGCTGAATTTGCGTTGTCTGCACGTGCACATGTGCAGATAAATTTTGACATCCAAAAAGAGGCCGAAGCGCTTGTCCAGATTTACCGAAGATTAATGACGCAATAATCTTTAATCATGAAAAATTCCACAATTTTCGCTGACGCCGCGGCAAGTCGTCTCTACCAGAAAGGGCAAAAGTGGCAACATTTTGCGCTGCACTTACCGAGATATTCACACCACTTTCGTCGCTCATTTTTCACTGCCGTTCTAGATTCGGCTGTGAATCTCCCTCCCGGGCGGTAGTGGGTGATGCCAGAGACTGCATGATATGAATAACGATACTACGATTACGTCAGTTATACTAAGAGTTATGCGTGAGATTTTTTTTGCGCAGAAGTTCATTTACGGGGTCGCTGTCGCCGCGATGATTGTTGTGGCAGCCACCACATCGGCAACTGCATGGATTATGAAGGCGATCTTCGATGTGCTATCGGACGAGCCGGACGCCCTGCCTGCTGCGGCAGTCGCTGCGATCGTCGTCACCATCTTCATGAGCAAAGGGATTGCTGGCTATATCCAGCAAGTGGCGCTAACCAAAGCCGGAAATCGAATTGTCTCGACGATTCAACGGCGGCTCTATCGTAAGCTGCTTCAGCAAGAAGCGGCCTGGTTCGATGCAACCGAGTCGTCCGATATTCTTGTGCGCGTCACCCAGGGTGCACAAGCAGCTCGCACCGTGATCGACATCATCGTTACCTCTTTTGTACGGGATGCATTGACGCTTTGCGGGCTGATTGCTGTCATGATCTGGCAGCAAGCAACACTCTCCGCAGTGTTCCTCGTTATCGGTCCCCTAGCATTGCTCGGGGTGCGGTCCGTGCTCGGGCGAGTGCGCCGGATCATGCAGGCGGAGCTGGTATCATTAACCGAAATCCTGAAAGTTATCCAGGAAACCTCAGCCGGCCTTCGTGTTGTTCGGTCTTTTGGTCTCGAGCCGCTTCTTGAGGCGCGAATGGACCGCGCTGTTCGCGACGTTGAGTACCGCTCCAATGCAATCGTCCGGCTCGAGAGCGCGACAGCGCCGATGATGGACACGCTGGCGGGCATCGCAATTGCCACAATCGTATTGGTGAGCGGCAGCAGCGCTAGCCTAGGCACGCAAGCGTCGCCGGGCGAGCTAATGGCATTCATCACGGCATTGCTTATGGCATACGAACCGGCAAAACGGCTCTCTCGGATGCGCGTGTCGCTCGAAGGCGCTTTCGTTGGCGTGCGTATGATGTTTGATATCCTGGACAAGCCGGACGCGATGCTGGATTCCGCTGACGCAACACCTTTACCTTCCGTGGTGGGTGAGGTCGCTCTCCGGCGCATAAGCTTCAGTTACGATGGCGTGCACAATATTCTGGACGATCTCAGCCTTGTCTTCCCGGCCGGAAAGATGACCGCTCTCGTAGGTCCATCCGGGGGAGGAAAGTCGACGATAATGAGCCTTGTGCTGCGGATGTATGACCCGAAGTCCGGCAGTGTAGAAATCGACGACATCGATCTTCGCGCAGTCACACGCCAGTCGCTTCAAGCGCGCACCGCCTATGTCGGTCAAAACACATTCCTGTTCTCCGCCTCGGTTCGCGAAAATATCCGCATGGGAAAGCGTGATGCGACCGATGCAGAAGTGGAGACGGCCGCAAAAGCCGCCCAAGCGCACGAATTTATTATCAATTTGCCCCAAAGCTATGACACTCCGGTTGGGGAGAACGGCATTTTCCTCTCCGGCGGGCAACGGCAACGGTTGTCGCTCGCGCGCGCGATCATAAAGGATGCGCCGATCCTTCTCCTGGACGAAGCAACGAGCGCACTTGATAACCAGTCAGAATTTCTCGTGAGAGAAGCGATCGCGAAGGCCACAATAGGTCGGACGACAATCATCATCGCGCATCGCCTTTCAACGGTCCTTGCGGCGGATGAGATCGCTTTCATCGAACGTGGACGTCTGGTTGAGCAAGGGCCTCTTTCGGATCTTCTGAAAACTAAGACCCGATTTGCCGGACTGTTCTATAGCGAATTCAGTTCCGATCAACGCGATGAAGTGGCTGGCATCTGAAAGCCGGAGTGTCGCCCCTTGCCAACGGATTTGGGATACAATTCAGCACCCGACAGCGGGCGAAACTGATTCCCAACTTTGCGCAAGGGGCGATTATTCGTATGGCAGAACTCAGGATATCGGGTTTTCACATGGGGAATTCATGCGGTTAACTAATTCCTATCAAATCCGCTACACGGTTAGCATCCACGCTGATAACACGGGATTGCCTATCTGCTATGCCGTATGAAATCAGAACGCTATCGCCGCTCTCCACCAGGTTTATGGCAAACTCTATTCCGGGCCGATCGAACAAAAAAGGCTCCGATATCTGGATCAAATTCAGATCGCGGTCCAAGAACATAAAGTAATGGATGTAAGCGTGCTTTTCTCCATATCTACGTCTATTGTGGATAACAAACAAGTAGCCACCGCGGAAAGGAATACCATTTGTTGAACCTCTATATTTCATATCCTCATGTATGATTTTGCTTAAGGATGGCTGGCTGCCAAGCTGGATTAATTGGTTGCCCTGAACCTTCAATATGGTCAGTGGATCGACAGAGTAAATGATATGTAATTCCGAATTATGCTCGAAGGGCATCCAATTCTTTTCGACATCGTAGCCGAGTGGAGAATTGAGGACATTCTGGTTCAGAACATTTCCAAGGGCATCCAGCGTTAACAAGATTTGCGTAATTTCTCGCTGCTCGCTTGGCTTCCACCCAGCGTCCCTGATGCCTGCACCGATACCATAAAGTTTTCCGCCACAAGAAAAAAGACGCATATCCTCAAGGCCGTTTGCGGCCTCGATCAACGAATATTGGTCAGATTCAAGTTTTAACTTTCGGCACCCCTTGATCGATAGGTCGCCACGCAATTCGAGAATATAGTTCTCTGTTCTATGCGGATAATTCAAATAAAAGCCACTTTGCCCATCTGAAACCACAACCGCGTTCGTATCGCGAACAAAAGACAAAAAGCCATCCGCGACACTGACCAGCGAGGGATTGAAAGCATAGGGCGCTTCATCGACCTTTAGTGTGTAGCTTGTAGACGTTGGATAAGAAGACAATCGCAAAAGGCTGTTTTGAAAAATGGTATCCACAAGATCGCCACTCAAATTTTCCAGTTGTCGGAGACGGTCGCCACGACGATCATATTCATCAATGAATTTCTGTAATCCTAGCCGTTTTGCAGCCGAACGGAGCATTCGCTCCCTCAAACCTCGCAAACCTCGTACTCGATGGAAAGGAGCTGATGGATTGCTGCCGGCCATTTTTCTTATTCTCCTCGCTGAGATTCAATTGTGGAAATTTCAGAGTCTTCCATGGCTAATGCCGTTATCCAATTCGCGATCGACTGCCAAGAGGTTTTTTGCTTTGTTTCTTCGGCTTTGTTTAGCAGGTTGCTGAAATAGTCAGCGAGCTGGAACGCTTTCCCTGTGGAATAGCGACGGCCCTGACCCTTCGGCTGGTTTGGGCGAAGGGCATGCACTCTCAGAAAAACGTGTTCTTGGTGTCATGCAGCCAGCAACCGGGGCAGTCGGGCGAGTTTGTTGGCGGCCATCGCCAGGACGAAGCGGGATCGCATGCGCTCGACGCCGCGATAGACGGTTTGCGCCATGCTGCAGATGGTTTTTGCCGAACCAAAGGCCCCTTCAATCCGCATGCGGTGCTTGATCCAGAGGGCATAGCCTTTGTGTCGAATCATGCGGGCATTGATCGCTTCATAGCGTGATTTCTGCGTGACATGCGTAGTTACACAGGTCTTGCGCAAGTCGGCGACGAACCTCGCGGCGTAGTAAACCTTGTCCGCGCCCGTCGCCAGACGCCGGTCGATCCGCGGGAGTTGCTATGGATCATGTCCAGCGCGGCGCGGCGTTCGGCATGACCGTCAGCCTGAGTCAGGTCGCCCTACTGGATGAGGCCAGAGCGGTTCAGTCTCCTTGCGTAGGCGGCATCACGCAGACTGCCTAAGATTAGCGGATCCTGAACCTAAAGGGATGCCTCTGCTTCAATCCGCTCTCAATTACGGACGCCGCCCTGGCTACTCAGCGCATTGTCCAGCCACTCAAGATCGGCGCTATTTGAGAAAAAGAAATCATCCGCTATCGAGTGAAGCAATCGAAGGCCTATCGACTCCGCATATTCACACACAGATTGCTGGTTTTTTTCCCAAATTTCAATTTGTGCAAAGATGACATTCTCGTCGCACAAGCGTTGCATGCCACGCAGGGCGTGTAGCTCATGGCCCTCAACATCCAATTTCACGATAATGTTTCGTCCATTGAACGGAGCAACATCATCAATCTTGACGCCCTTTACCGACACCAACTGGTCGTTCACATCGCTGACAACTTGCGCGCCACCACGGTTGCCACAGGAAATGGCTTCGCTGGCAAGAAAATTTAGGGTGCAAGCCTCGCTTGACGCAGCAAGGTGATACGTCTCAACTTTGTCTAAAAGATTATTAATCATCAAATGTGTTAAAAGATGCTTGTGATTTTGCGGGTCAGGTTCCATGGCAATGGTGGCATCAGCTCCCCATTGGACTGATTTCATAGCATAAAGACCCCAATAGGCGCCCACATCTAAAAATGTAAAGCCTCCGTTTTTCTTGAAATGGTGACAAGCACTTTTAATGATGTCAAGCTGACGACCTTCCCAGCCTTCTTGTTGAAATATCTTGCGGTCGACGTAACTGTTTGTGTCAAGTAACAAGAATAAGTCAAACCATTTGCGCAACCGATATGGAAAATCCTTTTCTGCCTCTACATCGAACGCCCTCTCGACAAAGGATTCTACCTCGACAGCGCTAAATTTTCGATCGGTTAATTTCCCCATCTTGCGTTGATAGTATGTGCGTAGCCAGGCGGATCGGTCATCCGCTCTAAGTAAATGTTGAAAGATGTTCGGCATCGTGAGCTCCTTCTTATTCTTCAGCCGCTTTACGTCACCCTGAAAGCGAATTTTTAGGTCTGCACCTGAGCTTTGTAAAGATGACAACTACCACGCAAGGGCGCCTCGCTTTTTTGAAAATTTTTGCTGGGATAGGTTTGAACTGAGCTGCGGCCGGTCTCGTGGACATCAGGTTAAACTAGCATAGCGCGGGCCTCAAACTCCATGGGGCTGAGATAGCCCAGTTTCGAATGCCGTCTGCGGGGGTTGTAGATGCGCTCGATGTAATCGAAGACATCGGCAAGGGCTTCGTCGCGAGCTCGGTAGACTTTGCGGGCTGTGCGTTCGGTCTTCAGCCAGGAAAAGAAGCTTTCCATCGCCGACCTCGCCATGGCCTCTCGGACCGGTGGCGCGACCATGGCTCGATCCCACACATTGCCTGCCCGGCTCATCGAGCAGGTGATGCCCCTCGCCATCGGGCTTGAACCGATGGCACCACGATGGCTCGATCGGCCAGAAGCCGCTGAAACTGCTCGCTTGTGTATTGCGATCCCTGATCAGAATGATGAAGCAAAGCGTCGGCCTTTCCGCTCGCTGGCCTTGAACCTCGTCTCGATCGCCGTGACGAGCTTGGCGTCATGGATCTCGCGGCTGCTGGTCAGACGATTGAGCCAGGCATGGAAGCCCGAGCGCGACACATCCAGCACGTCGCACAGCAAGCTGACCGGCCAGATATGATGATGCTTGGCGATGAAGGCGAACCTCATGTCGCCTCGCGCGCGAAAAAAGCTGCTTTCTTCAGGATGTCACGCTCCGCACGAAGACGCGCGACCTCTTTCATCAGCGCTGCAATCTCGGCCAAATCGGCCCGCACCTGCCCGTTCCCGGGAAACGCTGTGGCCGGGGTCGCGGTCAACTCCCGCATCCAGCGGCGCTGCACGCTCTCCGCCAAGTCGAGGTCACGCGCGGCCTGCGCCACCGCCACACCCCGGTCCGTCACAAGCCTTACGGCCTCTATCTTGAACTCACGTCTGAACTTCCGTCTCGTCAGATCCACTCTCCGGTTCCTTGGTCACGATCTTATCTTCGTGTCCACGAAACCGGCAGCAGGCCAAACCGATGCTCCGGGCGCGGGCATGTTTGCGGCAAGAACTGGCGGGACTGGATCGCCGTGTTCGCCACTTGGCTCAGAATGATCCAGTGTGCCACCGGTTGATGTCCATGCCCGGCATCGGCGCAGTCGTTGCACTTACCTTCCGGTCTGCTGTCGATGATCCCGCCCGGTTCACGTCTCCAAAAGAAGTAGGACCGTGGGTCGGCCTCACCCCGTCGCGAAACCAATCTGGCGAGCGCGACGTCTCAGGCGGCATCACCAAGGCGGGCGACGTCAACCTTCGACGCGCCCTGTGCCAAGCTGCGACGGTCATGATGCACCGTGGCCGCTCGACCTGGCTGAGAACATGGGCCGCACAGGTTGCCCGGCGCCGTGGCACAAAACGCGCCATGGTCGCCCTGGCACGGCGCATCGGGGTAATCCTTCACCGTATGTGGGTTGATGAGACCGACTTCCAGTCCGACATAGCAGTGCCCTATGCGGCCTGACAGCTTTAGTTCCAAACCGTTGCCTGCCTAAACGCAGGCCTTCGAGGTCCCCCAGGGACGCGGTTCCCATGATGCTGTGGTCAGGACTGTTGCCGATCCAGATCGAGCACGCCAACGAGATGGGCACATCGGAATTGCATTGAACCAGCATCATGTTGGCAGCCACCGCGCTGACCACGGACCGAAGCATGCACCCAGGTTGATCTCAAACGAAGGCGGCAGCGACTGCAAGAAGGCCCAACAAGAAAAGATGTTCAAAACCGCGCCCCTGCGGCCAACCTCGCATACACAAAACAGCTTGACTGGGGCTACCCTGTTACCGAAGTCCTGACCCTAGCGACCCAGCCAGCCGCATGGCTTCGAGCGCGCCTGACGGGTTAGGTTATTTTGGCGCAACTACCGACTTTGACGGAGCGGACACGTGGCGTCCGCTGCGGAAGAATGTTGGACATTTATTCTTCCAAAACGATCGCTTTCGCTTGGAATGACTTCGCTTTGGGCCTCAGCCTACAGGGCCAGACGTTGACGCGGGTCCTTACGTTTCAGATGGGACGGGCAAACGCTTGCGCCCTTGGACCGACTTTCTTGTTCTCCGCGCTGACGTAGAACGTCTGTGGCGTCGGCCGAGCGGAGTTGATGGTCGTTCAAAGTACGACCGGCAAAAATTTCAGGATCTTTTTCTCGAACAAAGAGCCCGCGACCCGGAACTGTCCGCAAACGCCATTATCGACAAAGTCAGCAAAGCCTACGAAGCCAAGACCAATAGGTCAGCCCCCTCTTTCAGCGCCTTCAAGAGGTACGTCAGGGGCCTATGACGGGCTCACATCCGGCTCTCCTTAGGCGGGCCAATGGTGAGCCGACGTGTAGCCACTGCACAGTCATGTTCACTGCAGGTCAGCAGAGGACGTGACAAGTGCGCAGGGCATCCCCCAAGCAGCATATCGAGACGAGCGCCGCGCAGGGTGACCTGCGCGCGTTGGTCCGCCTGCTTGCGGTGCAAGCGGCACGCGAGTTTGTCGCCTCTTGCCTGACGGATCAGCCAGGAGCGCCCAATGCCCAAACACCCCGACAGTTCCCCGACGAGCCTTGAACGGCTCATGACGATCCCTGACGCGGCGGAGTACGTACGCGTGTCCACGAAGACGATCCGGCGCTGGATTTCTAGGGGCGATTTGCCGGCGGCGAAGCTCGGATTCCAGTGGCGGATTAGGCCTCAAGACCTCGCGCGCTTTGTGCGCGACCGTCTGGAAGAATGACCAGCCGATGGCGAAAATGTTCAATGATGACAATGGTTTGTCGACAGATCGGGACAACGGTGCGCTGCAATCCGAGCCGGATTGTTGTGTTACGGTGTCCCGAATCAGTCGTCCTGACTACCCCTGTCCACCCGATGCAAACGTTGTCCAATGTGGAGCCAACCCGATGCACAGTTCACCCGAAGTATACCTGTAGACCAGCCCCTTCGTTCGGACTGACATCATGATGATGGATGCCATCCTGCAGGGCCTCGATGCCGTTGCTGTTACGCCGGTTCAGCGGCGCGACATGAAGTCCGCAGTCCAGACCCTTTGTCGTCTGGTTGGACAGGCCCCTAGCGCGGTGCCCGCAAATGTTGCCTGGGTTCATGTGCGGCTGCGGCGGATCCACCCAGCCCAGGTCGGGCTGTCGGCGAAGCGGCTCAAGAACATCCGCTCGGGCGTCTTGAAGGCACTGGAACTTTGCGGCGCGTCCCGGTCCAGATCGGATTGGCTCAACCCACCTTCACAGGAGTGGGCCGATCTTCTGGCGCAGGTGCCTGACCAGCATGATGTCTGGAAGCTGACGCAGTTCGCACAGTACTGCAGTGCCCGCGGTGTGCCGCCCGAGGGCGTGCAAAACGACCATGTCAAAGGCCTCCTGATCGCTTTGACCGAAGAGACCTTCACCGACAATCCTGCCGTCACGGTCGGCGCAATCGTAGTGGTCTGGAACCGGCTACGCGAGGCGCAGTCTGGCTGGCCGCAGGTCACTCTCAAGTTTCCGAGAAAGAGAGAACCTTGGACTTTCCCGATCGAAGCATTCCCAGCGAGCTTTCAATCGGAAGTGGCGCGTTGGATGGAACGCATTGCCAAACCGGATCTGCTGAGTGGGGAGGGTCCATCTAAACCGTTGCGCCCAGCCTCTCTCAAATACCAGCGATTCAACATTCTGCGGATTTCGCGCGATTGGGGCAGTGATTTCGCGCGATCGCGGGCGCTTGTTTCACGGCATCGCGGGCAGCCATTTCGCGGTCGCGGGCAGGCTGATCGACGGCTTCATGGAGTCAGGCCTGATGGCCGAGGTCAAGGGGTTTCGTGACTTTTCGGCGCATGCTTTCGCCTGAGAGCTGAAGGCGATGAGCGTTGTGGACGAGGCGGTCCAGGATGGCGTCAGCCAGGGTGGGATCTCCAATGGCTTCATGCCAGTGCTCAACCGGGAGTTGGCTCGTGACGATGGTAGAACCACGGCCGTGGCGATCTTCGAGGATTTCCAGCAGATCGCGTCGCTCCGATGGGGCGAGGATGGCCAGACCCCAGTCATCGAGGATCAGCACGTCCAGTTTGGCGATGGCTTTGAGCATGCGGGCGTGACGCCCGTCTCCTCTGGCCAGGGCGAGGGCCTCGAAGAGGCGCGGGACGCGGTGGTAGACGACGCTGCGTCCGTCACGGCAGGCTTTGTGACCGAGGGCACAGGCGATCCAACTTTTGCCGAGGCCGGTCTGGCCGGTGATCAGCAGGTTCTCATGCCGAAGGGTCCACCCCCCGTCGATCAGATGCGCCATGACGGCGCGGTCGAGGCCACGCGGTGTGCGCAGGTCGAGATCCTCGACGCTGGCGGTCTGCCGGAGGGCCGCGAACTTCAGGCGGGCGGTCAGGCGTTTGGTGTCGCGCTCGGCGGCCTCGCGATCGACCAGAAGGCCGAGACGCTCCTCGAAGCCGAGTGCTTCATAGGTGGGGCCGGCACGGCGCTGCTCATCCAGCGCGCGTGCCATTCCGGCCAGGCCGAGCGCGGTGAGGCGCTCGGAAGTGGGGTGGGTCAACATCAGTCTTCTCCTTCTCAGTGGTAATAACCCTGCCCACGGATATTGGCGTGGTGCAGGGGGCGGTCTTCGGGTCGGTCCTCAAGGAAGGCCCGGTCGAGCCCGTTCTTCAGGATCGACCTGATCGAGGCGACAGATCGGGTCTGGATGGTCAGGCCGCGCCGACAGGCGGCATCCAGGCGCGTGGCGTCGTAGCTTTTGGCCAGGGCCAGAACCCCGAGACAGGTTCGAAAGCCCTGCTCGGGATGTGGCCTGGCGGTCATGACCGCCTCGCAAAAGGCGGTGACCGACGGTCCCAGCTTGGCGGCCTGCGCCAGCATCCGGGCCGGGGTCCATTCGGCGTGCCGCCGATGGGCCGAGGGCATATGATCGGGCAGCGTCACATGGCTGCGGCGTCCGGGGCAGCGGAGGTGGCTGGCAACCCTCTGACCTTTATGGAAGATCTCCACGATGTCGCCACTGATGCGAACATCCACCTCTTCCCGGATCAGGCCGAAGGGCACGGAATACCAGGAACTGTCCACCTCGACATGATAGTCCAACGCCACTCGGGCGCGTTTCCATCGCGCGAAGGTATAAGCGGCCTGCGGCAACGGCTGGAGATGCGGCCGATCGAGCGTCGCGAAGAGATCGGCCCGGCTGGCGCCGTAGCCGCGCATGACCCGCATGTTCAACTCATCCAACAACTGCCGGATCGCGGCATTCAGCTCCGCCAGAGAGAAGAAGCGCCGGTTGCGCAGCCGCGCCAGGATCCAGCGTTGCGCCACCTGCACCGCAACCTCGACTTTTGCCTTGTCGCGGGGCTTGCGAGGCCGGGCTGGCAGGATCGCCGTGCCATAATGCTCCGCCATCTCGGCATAGGTCCGGTTCAGTCCGGGATCGTAGCGGTCCGGCTTCAGCACGGCCGACTTCAGGTTGTCGGGCACGACCACCTTGGGCACGCCACCCAAGAAGGTGAACAGCCTCACATGGGCACCGATCCAGTCTTCAAGGCCCTCCGAGGCGACCGCTTCGGCATAGGTGTAGTTCGATGCGCCCATCGCGGCGACGAACAGCTTCATGGGCTGCACTTCACCGCTTGCCGGGTCTATGACGTCGATCGTGTCGCCGGCAAAGTCGACGAAGACCTTCTCGCCGCCAACATGGGTCTGCCGCATCGTCGGGCGAACCCGCCCTTTCCAGGCGTCGAAATGGGTGCAGAACCATGTGTAGCCAAAGCCTGCCGGATGGGCCGCACGGTATTCTTCCCACAGCAGCATCCGGGTCACCCCGGGACGGCGCAGCTCTCGGTCGATGCTGATCCAATCCGGAAACGGCCGCTCGGGGGCGGGCACGGTTGGCGCTGCGGGAAACAGCAAAAGCTCCAGCCCGTCATCGTCGAGACCCTGTGGCAAAGGCCAGGTCAGACCCGCCTGCCGCGCCCGGTGCAGGTAAGTTCCAACGCTTGTCTTGCTCAGCCCCAGAGAGGCGGCAACCTGCCGCTCGCTCAGGCCCTGGCCAAACTTCAATCGTAAAACATCGCGTATCCGCCGCATGTTCAGTCGTCCCGTCGGCATCCTGCCCCCCTCTCTTCAAGGAGCGCAGCTCTATCCTCTCTTTGCCGACCAGGCCTGCCCGCGATGACGCGAAATCGCTGCCCGCGATCGCGTGAAATAGCTGCCCGTCATCGCGCGAAACGGGTGCCCGCCATCATCTGAAATCAGTGCCCGCCATCACGCGAAACACGCAAACATTCAGCAAATTGCCTCCGCCATCGTACGTAGTGGTACCCCTATCGAGGACATGCAAAATCTGGGCTGCCTTGCCGACATCGAGAAGCTGAAGGCGGGCCTGCGCTATTACATGAGCCGCTTCGATGACAAACCAACCGGGTCCACCCACAAGCTTGCAGTTTGTGTGCTGGCAATCGCGCGTCACGGTCTCAAAGTCGACGAACAGCACCAGAAAGAGATTTCAACGATGTGCAGCCGCATCGCGGCCCGGATCGATGGAACTCGGACCAAGAACCAGGAACGTCTGGAGCAACTGGAAGACGAGGCCAATCTGGCGCTCTTACTGCATCTTCCGGCTCGGCTTGTGGCACGCGCTGCGCGCAATGATCCGCGCGTACATCGCCGCGCACTTCTCGTCCAGGCGGCGCTTGCGATCGATATCTTGCTACATGCCCCGATGCGGATCGGTAATCTTGCCGGTCTCCATCTCGAGCACCATGTCCGCCGGGCAGAAGTAACGCGAATGCCCTGCATCATTCTGAGTATCCCGGGCGAGGATGTGAAGAACGGCCGCGCCCTGTCCTACGAGCTTAGGGGTGAGACGCTTGCCCTCTTTGACCTCTACATGCGGGATTATCGCCCTACCCTGCTGAGCGCACCGTCCGACTTTCTGTTTCCGGCGCGGAATGGTGGCGCCAGATGGACCATTTCGCTCTCGGCGCTGATCAAGAACACGATCCAAGAGTACACTGGGCTGACCATTCATGCGCATCTCTTCCGCAGCATCGCCGGCAAGGTTCACATGCTTTCCAACCCCGGAGATTTCGCGACGCTGAGCCATGTAATCGGTGACAGCCTACCGACCACGATGAAGTCCTATGCGCAATTCGAACAGCAAAATGCCATGCGGCACTTCCAAGCCTCCGTCACGACCGCCCGGATCAGATTGCCGGCACCGAGGAGGCAACATGGCTGATAAGAAGATACTCTATGGCGATCTCTTACGCCGTTGCCTGCCGCTGGCCCTTTGGCCAGCGGCAGACAGAACCGCATGGGACAGCCTTTTTGTGGAAGGTGACATTCTCGACGGAACGGTCGGACCGGGCGCTTTTTGGAAGCCCACGACGCAGATCAACTATCGGCAAAGCTATGGCCGTTGGCTGACGTTCGTCATCGGTCAGGGTCTATTGGCTAACAATCAAGAGGCACCGTGGAAGCGCGTCACACCCGAGCGCGTTGCGGCTTATCTCGCGCAACTGGTTGAACAAGACATGTCCAGCTGGACCATCTGGGGCCGTATGGCAGGGCTCCTATGTTTGATCGAGGCCATGGCACCGAAGGAAGACTTCGGATGGCTGCGACGTATCGTTCGCTACTACGAGCGCCAGACGGTCGATCGGCGCAAGAAGGCGCCGCGGCTTCAGCCCTCCCACATAATGCTCGATTGGGCGTTGCGCCACATAGAGAATGCTCAGCATCGTGCTGTTCAGCACGTGGGTGACCGTGCATACCGCAACGCGCTCATCATCGGACTGCTGTCTTGCTGCCCGGTGCGTTTGGCGAACCTTACCATGATCGAGATCGACAGACACCTCGTCCGACTGAGCACAGGCTATGTTCTCCGATTTGCTCCCAACGAGACCAAGACAGGCCATCTCTTCTCCGCGCCCCTCTCCCGAGAGTTGACGGCCCCCCTCGACCAATACATCTCCGTTGTAAGGCCCCGCCTCCTCAAAGGCCCGAGCCACGCGCGCTTGTGGGTGTCAGAACGCGGCACGCCGATGTCCGGGCGAACCATCCACGAGGCGGTGACAGTGACCACTGAGGTTGCTTTTGGCCGATCGATCAACCTCCATCTTTTTCGCGATTGCGCAGCAACCTTTGTCGCGCTTGAGGACCCGGAGCATATCGGGATCGTCTCGCCACTCCTCGGTCACGTCGATCCTCGCGCGGCCGAACGGCACTACATCGAGGCCAACCAGATCGTGGCCGGCCGCCGCCTCAGGTCCTCAGTGGCGCAAGCCCGCAAAATCCTTCCTCCATCCAAAGGCAAGATAAACAAATGACCCGCGCTGCCATCTAGGCTCGATATTCCTCCGATCTTCAGTCGGCTGCCTCGATCGACGATCAGGTCCGCCTTTGCCGCGAGCGGGCGACAGCCCTGGGCCATGACGTTGTCGAGGTGTTCAGCGACTATGCGATCAGTGCCAGCAACCTACGCACGCGGCCGGGTATGCTGGCCCTGATGGAAGCAGCACGGGCACGGGACTTCGATGTGGTCATTGCCGAGGCGCTCGATCGGATCAGCCGTGATCAGGAAGATGTGGCAGCGATTTTCAAGCGGTTGAACCATGCAGACGTAAAACTGATCACCTTGACGGAAGGCGAGATCAACGAGTTGCATGTCGGCTTGAAGGGCACGATGAACGCGCTCTTCTTGAAGGATCTGGCTGAGAAGACCCGACGCGGCCAGCGTGGACGCGTCGAAGTCGGACGCATTCCTGGCGGCAATAGCTATGGCTACCGGATGATCCGGCGCATTGCCGAGGACGGCAACCTGATCCGCGGCGAGAGAGAGATCCATCCAGACGAGGCGGCAGTGGTGCGCCAGATTTTCGCGGACTATGCATCCGGTCAGCCTCCCCGTGCCATCGCGGCCAGTCTCAACCGTCAGGGCATTCCCAGCCCCCGCGGTGGTCTCTGGAATGCCTCCACCATCAACGGCAGCCGGCAACGCAAGAACGGCATCCTCAACAACGAACTTTACCTTGGGCGCATCACCTACAACCGGCAGCGCTTCGTAAAAGATCCTGACAGTGGCAAACGGCAGTCCAGGGTCAACCCAGAACACCTCTGGGTGACCAAGGAGGTCCCTGCCCTGCAGATCATAGACGAAGCCACGTGGCAGGCTGCCCAAACCCTGAGAGGTCGCTACAGCTCGCAAGCCGGCAACAAGCGCCAAACCAAAAAGCGTCTTCTCTCCGGCCTCGTGCGCTGCGCAGGCTGCGGGGGAGCGATGACCATCGTCAATCGTGAGCGCTACTCCTGCTCGGCGCGCCGTGAGCGGGGAACCTGTAACTGCCGGGTGAGTATCAGTGTTGCTGAACTGGAGGAGTGCATCCTGACCGCCCTGAAGGACATCCTGTTCGGGCGCGAGGATCTAATCGCAGAGTTCGCGGCCAGCTTCCGGGCAGAGGTAGACCGCCTTCGCCGCAGCAGGAAGGACAACAGCGTTATCCTGCAAAAGGAGTTGGAGAAGGTCACCCGCAGCATTGAGCGGGCCTTGGCCTTCATCCTCGAAGGCGATGGCGATCCTGGCAGCATCCGCCATAAGCTCAAGGAGCTAGAAGCCCGTAAGCGCGACCTAGAGCGTAAGCGCTGTGCCGATCACACCATGACGGCGTAATTCCATGGGAGCAGGTCGCCGATCTGGCTTTGTTTGTGGCCTTTGACGATGGCGGTAAGCGTGTTTGCGAGCCAGACGTGTGGGTCGATCGCGTTCATCTTGCAGGTTTCGATGAGCGAGGCGATGACGGCCCAGTTCTCAGCCCCGGCGTCGTGGCCAGCAAAGAGGGCGTTCTTTCGGTTCAGGGCGATGGGGCGAATGGTGCGTTCGACGGTGTTGTTGTCGATCTCGACGCGGCCATCAGTCAGGAAGCGGCCAAGGCCGTCGCGGTATTTGGCGATGTAGGCAAGTGCTTCGCCCAAGGGCGACTTTGCGGAGGCGCGGGCGCGGTGGTAGGCCAGCCAGTCGTCGAGGCGGGCGAGGATCGGGGCGGAGCGGTCCTGCCGGATGGCCAGCCGGGTCGCGGGGGCAGTGCCGCGGATCTCGGCCTCTATGGCATAAAGCTCGCGGATGAGAGCCACGCCGTCCTCGGCAATCGGCGCGGGTCCGCTGCGGGTGATCTCGATCAACTTGCGGCGTGCGTGCGCCCAGCAATATGCGAGCTGAATGCCCGGACCGATCCGGTCCGCTGCGATCAAGCGGTTGTATCCGGCATAGCCGTCGACTTGGAGAATACCCCCAAAACCCTTCAATATCCGCTCAGCATGTTGCCCGCCCCGACCTGGGGCAAAGGTGAAGACCACGCCCGGTGGTGACGTGCCGCCCCACGGCCTGTCATCGCGGGCCAAGGCCCAGAAGTATCCGGTCTTGGTCTTTCTGGCCCCCGGATCGAGAACCGGGGCGCGGGTCTCGTCCATGAAGAGCTTGGTTGACCGCTTCAGGTCCGCCATCAGCGCGTCATGGACGGGGCGGAGTTCGAAGGCGGCGCGACCCACCCAATCGGCAAGGGTGGAGCGGTCGAGAT
Source organism: Gemmobacter aquarius (assembly GCF_003060865.1). Lineage (NCBI taxonomy): Bacteria > Pseudomonadati > Pseudomonadota > Alphaproteobacteria > Rhodobacterales > Paracoccaceae > Paragemmobacter > Paragemmobacter aquarius. Next base: position 1,294,347 of record NZ_CP028918.1, on the reverse strand, counting down.
CGACGCCTTGGCGGCTGTAGATCTGGGCCTGCCGGTAAAGCGGCAGGTGGTCGGCATACTTGCTGACCAGCACATGGGCGACCGTGGCTTCGGTCGGCATGCCGCCCGGGATCAGCCGCGCGGGGGCAGCCGCCTGAACCACGCCATCGGTGCAGGACCGGCAGGCATATTTGGGTCGGCGGGTGACGATGACACGGAACTGGGCGGGCACGATGTCGAGCCGTTCCGACACATCCTCGCCGATGCAATGCAGGCAGCCACCGCAAGCGCAGGTCAGGCTGTCCGGCTCGATGATCTCCTCGATGCGCGGCAGGTGCTTTGGCAGCAATCCACGATTGGCGGCACGCGGTTTGGCGGGGCGCTTGGCGGCCCGATCCGCGGCATCCTCTTCGGCATGGATCACGGCCATGGCCGTTTCCAGATCTTCCAGCGCCAGTTCGAACTGGTCCGGATCGCCCTTTTCCGATTTACGGCCGAAGACCGCCTGCTTGAAGGCCGCGACCAGCTTTTCTAGCCGTGCGATGCGCTCGTCCTTGCGCTTGTCACGTGCGTCCGCGGCAATCAGCATCGCCTTCAGCGCAGCAATTTCTTCAAGCAGATCAGCGGTCTCTGGCATGGCTGATGTTTACCAAACCACCATGGGCTATGCCTCCGGAAAGAGCACGATGAGTCATCCTGCCGCAGGGCAGAACCGGTCATTCCACGGCTTTGGGAGCCTTCGCCGCGACGGCCCGAACGCGCCGCCAATCGAGCCCCGCAAACAGCGCCTCGAACTGCGCATGGTTCAGCATCATGACCCCGTCCTTAACGGCGGGCCAGGTGAAGCTGTGTTCTTCCAGCCGCTTGTAGGCCATCACCAGACCGGTGCCGTCCCAATACAAGAGCTTCAACCGGTCCGCCTTCTTCGCGCGGAACACGAAGACTGTCCCGGTGAACGGGTCCTTGCGCAGCTCATTCTTCACCATCGCGGCCAGGCTGTCGTGGCCCTTGCGGAAGTCGATGGGCTTCGTCGCCACCATGATCCGCACCCGGTTCGACGGGAAGATCACGGGAAAGCCCGCAATGCCATGATCAGTTCCGCGAGCCGTGCCGCAGGTGTGGCAACATCCAGCCGTATCGTCACAGGGCCGATCAACAGATCAATCGACGCAGTTGAAACAGGCGTGTCCACTGCCTGCGCCGTCGCCACCGGCGCGGCGAACTCGGCTCCCGTTACCTCTGGCACGACCAGCTTGCCCTGCCGCGCAAGCGTCCGCCACGAAGACAGGTGGTTGGCCTTCACCCCATGCCGACCCGCCACCTCATTCACCGTGACACCAGGCACCAGCGTCTCCGCCACCATCCGGCCCTTCGCCTCGTCAGACCACCGCCGCTTGGCTGCCGGTGCTGCCAGCAGCTCCACAAAGCCGACGGCCTCCATACTGCGCTCCCGATGGACTCCCACTGACACCTCCCGTGCAAATCTCCACACGAGGGCGCATCGCAGCTTACGGATTCAGCAGGAAGGTGGGGTCGGCACAGCGCTTACCCTAGAGCGCCAGCTGAGCCAGGGCAATCCAGCACACCTGTCCTCGAGATCCACCCACACCTCGGCGAGCTCTACCGCCGCAAGGTGACAGAGATGAGCCAGCTGCTCGTGGACGAAGCAACTCGTCCCCAGGCAATGGACATCGTCCGGAGCCTCGTGCAGCGGATCGTGGTCGCACCAGGCACAAGACGCGAACCAGCTCAGGTCACGCTTTATGGCGCCCTGGCGTCACTGTTGGATTTCGCAATGGAGGCTACACGTGCGAAAGCCACCGCGGACGGTGGCTTGTGTAGGGTCTTACTGGTTGCGGGGGCAGGATTTGAACCTGCGGCCTTCAGGTTATGAGCCTGACGAGCTACCGGGCTGCTCCACCCCGCGTCCGTTCCCGAGGGCTTTTTGTTTGCGATCGGGGGGTATGTCATGGTTTAGAGAGATCTGTTTCTTTCTAGGTTTGGCGGTGACCTACTCTCCCACGTCTTGAGACGGAGTACCATTGGCGCGACGGCACTTAACGGCCGGGTTCGGGATGGGACCGGGTGTTTTGCTCGTGCTATGACCACCAAACCGAGGAAGAAACAGGCTGCGGCGTTGGCGTTTATCCGTAAGGATTTGGCCTGTTTTTTCACCGCAGCTTACATCATGTTGATTGTTCCAAGTCATTTCGTGTTGCTTTTGACGATCCGTTTCGGGGCTTATGTTAGCCTTGCTGTTTCTGGATCAAATCAAGCCTATCGAGCAATTAGTACCGGTCAGCTGAATGCATTGCTGCACTTACACCTCCGGCCTATCGACGTGGTGGTCTTCCACGGCTCTCAAGGGAGATCTTGTTTTGAAGGGGGCTTCCCGCTTAGATGCCTTCAGCGGTTATCCTGTCCGAACATAGCTACCCAGCACTACCGTTGGCACGATAACTGGTCCACCAGTGGTTCGTTCACCCCGGTCCTCTCGTACTAGGGGCAACTCTTCTCAAATCTCCTACACCCACGGCAGATAGGGACCGAACTGTCTCACGACGTTCTAAACCCAGCTCACGTACCTCTTTAAATGGCGAACAGCCATACCCTTGGGACCTGCTCCAGCCCCAGGATGAGATGAGCCGACATCGAGGTGCCAAACGATGCCGTCGATATGGACTCTTGGGCATCATCAGCCTGTTATCCCCAGCGTACCTTTTATCCGTTGAGCGATGGCCCTCCCACTTGGGACCACCGGATCACTATGACCGACTTTCGTCTCTGCTCGTCTTGTCAGACTTGCAGTCAGGCAGGCTTCTGCCATTGCACTCAACGACCGATTTCCGACCGGTCTGAGCCTACCTTCGCGCGCCTCCGTTACTGTTTGGGAGGCGACCGCCCCAGTCAAACTCCCCACCATGCAGGGTCCCGGATCCGGATAACGGACCGCGGTTAGACATCAAGAGTGCGAAGGGTGGTATCTCAAGGGAGGCTCCACGAGGACTGGCGTCCCCGCTTCGATGCCTACCACCTATCCTGCACATCACAATCCTGATGCCAGTGCAAAGCTGGAGTAAAGGTGCATGGGGTCTTTCCGTCTAACCGCGGGAAGTGTGCATCTTGACACACAGTTCAATTTCGCTGAGTCCACGTTAGAGACAGCGGGGAGATCGTTACGCCATTCGTGCAGGTCGGAACTTACCCGACAAGGAATTTCGCTACCTTAGGACCGTTATAGTTACGGCCGCCGTTTACTGGGGCTTCAATTCAGAGCTTGCACCCCTCCTTTTAACCTTCCAGCACCGGGCAGGCGTCAGACCCTATACGTCGCCTTACGGCTTCGCAGAGCCCTGTGTTTTAAGTAAACAGTCGCCACCCCCTAGTTTGTGCCCCCCGCCCGCACTTGCGTACAGACGGGGCCTCCTTCTCGCGAACTTACGGAGGCATTTTGCCGAGTTCCTTTAACGTGGTTCTCTCAAGCGCCTTGGTATTCTCTACCAGTCCACCTGTGTCGGTTTAGGGTACGGTCTGATGGAGGGCTATTTCCAGGGACCTCTGAGCAGCCCACCCAATCCGATAAGGGCAAACTACCTTTGAGATCCGTCACTTCCTCCTGGCCACGGAATATTAACCGTGTTCCCATCGACTACGCCTTTCGGCCTCGCCTTAGGGGCCGGCTTACCCTGCTCAGATTAGCTTTAAGCAGGAACCCTTGGACTTTCGGCGACAGGGTCTCTCACCCTGTTTGTCGCTACTCATGTCAACATTCTCGCTTCTGATCTCTCCACCAGTTGCCTCACGGCCTGGCTTCACAGAAAGCTCACTGCCTCCAATGCAGTCCTAAAACTGCAAGAGAGGCATCGAGCTATATCACAGAACGCTCCGCTACCACGTGGATTGCTCCACATCCTAAGCTTCGGCTCGTGGCTTGAGCCCCGTTACATCTTCGCCGCAGGACAGCTTATCTAGACCAGTGAGCTGTTACGCTATCTTTAAAGGATGGCTGCTTCTAAGCCAACCTCCTGGTTGTTTTGGCCGTCCCACATGCTTTCCCACTTAGCCACGAATTAGGGGCCTTAGCTGTAGGTCAGGGTTGTTTCCCTCTTCACGACGGACGTTAGCACCCGCCGTGTGTCTCCCGGATAGTACTCTGCGGTATTCGGAGTTTGCTTAGGCTCAGTAAGGCTGTGGGCCCCCATCACCCATGCAGTGCTCTACCCCCGCAGGTATTCGTCCGAGGCGCTACCTAAATAGCTTTCGCGGAGAACCAGCTATCTCCAGATTTGATTGGCCTTTCACCCCTAGCCACACGTCATCCAGACCCTTTTCAACGGGTGTTGGTTCGGACCTCCAGCAAGTGTTACC